>JBAXRT010000015.1:0-32239 GCA_037131065.1 bacterium
TGGTGGCAGCAACCAATATCCATATTCCGGATAATATTGCAAACGGCAAATTCAGACAGGATCTCTATTACAGGCTGAACACCGTTCCGATTGCGATTCCGCCCCTTCGGGAAAGGAAGGAAGATATTTATCTCCTCTTCCGCAAGTTCGCCTCCGATGCGGCTGAGAAATACCGCATGCCGTCCATCCAGCTGGATGAAGAAGCACAGGTCATCCTGACCAATTACCGCTGGCCAGGGAACATCCGCCAGCTTAAGAATATCACGGAGCAGATCTCCATATTGGAAAAAAACCGGGAAGTTTCGGCTGAAACATTGACGAAGTATATTCCGAAAGGGCAGGCAAGCGATCTTCCGGTCCTTTACAAAGGGGAGGATGCTTCAAAATTCAATGAACGGGACCTCCTGTATAAGGTTCTCTTCGATATGAAAAAGGACATGAACGACCTGAAACAGCTCGTCATGAACCTGATGCAGAGTGAAAACCTGACCAGCAGCAACCTTGGTGAGAACACGAACCTGATCAATAGGCTTTACAAGGACCTGCAGGAGATCAAGGAGAGTGATCAGCCGGTGATCCTCCAGAACAGCGATAAACAGTTCAATGAACCGTTCCAGGTTCCCGAGGAGGTGGATGAATCGTTATCACTTGAAAAGAAGGAGATCGATTTTATCAGACGTGCGCTGGAGAAACACAACGGAAAACGGAAGGACGCTGCCAAAGAACTCGGCATATCTGAAAGAACCCTTTACCGAAAGATAAAAGAATACGAACTCGAATGAAATCAAGACTGGCTGCTTTGAGAATTCTGACCTGGCTGATTGCCATCGGGATTATTTTTGTCCAGCCTGGATGCAGGATGAGTTACTCTTTTACAGGCGCGTCGATCTCACCAAATGTCAAGACCGTCTCAATTCCTACTTTGCCAAACAATGCCCCGCTTGTGGTACCTACTATGTCAAGGACCATAACCAACGCCCTGAAAGACTACTTCACTTCGCAGACAAACCTGAACATCGTCGACCGGAACGGTGATCTGAACTTGGAGGGAGCCATCACAGGATATGCCGTTCAGCCGGTAGCCATCCAGGGAAATGAGACAGCGGCAATGAACCGTTTGACCATAACCGTGACCATCAGATTTACCAACAAGACAAATGAAAAACAAAACTGGGAATCAACTTTTTCCCGATATTTGGATTACTCCTCCTCTGTCAGCCTCTCCTCTGTTCAGGATGGCCTGATCCTGGGTATAACCGATCAGCTGGTCCAGGATATCTTTAACAAAGCGGTGGTGAACTGGTAACAGGTAAACATCAGACTATTACATGAACCGTCAGCAATTTTCGGAATATGTAAGGAATCCGGCCAGTGCGGATGCCCAAAGCCTGAAGGCGTTTGAGGAAATCGTGGCGCGTTATCCCTATTGCCAGACCAGCCACATCCTGCTTGCCTGCATTCTTTTCAGGACCGGGGACTTGCAGTATCATACACAACTGAAAAAAGCTGCTGCCTATGCCGGTGACCGCAGAAGACTGAAGGAGTTGATTGTTACCGGTAAAATGGCTGATGTAGTTGATTTGCCTGAAGCGGCGACCATTTCCGGTCCGGAACCGGCTCATGAAGTTCCATTGCCTGTCGCTGAAGTGACAGTAGTTCAGCCGGAGATCATCCCTGAGGTTTTGCCAGTCGAAGAGGCCATCGCTGTCGTCGACACATCCAAATTCCAGGAACGATTATCACGTGAAGAGTTGCTAGCCATTGTGAGGAAGCGGCTTGCGGAGATCGGGGCAGAGAAGCAGGATAAGCCCGCAGAGCTGAAAATTGCGGAGCCAATCCCTGCTCCTGTGAAACCGGAAGAAAACGACTCGAAGATGGCACTCATTGAGAAATTTATCAGGGAGGAACCAAGAATTTCGCCGCCAAAGGTTGCTTTTTTCAACCCGACAGAGACCTCCCTGCGAAGCAACCTGGATGAGGAGGAGATCATTAGTGAAACGCTTGCAAAATTATATGCAAGCCAGGGTAATATCCAGAAAGCCATTCATATTTATGAGAAATTATGCTTGGTAAATCAAGAAAAAAGTCGTTACTTTGCAACCCAAATTGAAAATCTGAAATCGTAAAGGAAAATTACAATGGGACTTTATATTCTTATCGCTGTATTGATTCTGATCACCTGTGTATTGATGATCCTAGTTGTTCTCGTCCAGAATTCAAAAGGAGGTGGTCTTGCTTCGAATTTTGCCTCCTCTAACCAGTTCATGGGTGTCAGGAAAACGGCTGACTTTCTTGAAAAATCAACCTGGACATTAGCCATTGTCCTCCTATTCCTGAGTCTGGTTTCGATACTGGTCATTCCTAAGAACCAGGGACAGGCTCAGACCCAACAGAGTGAAATCCAGAAACAGATTGATGAATCCAAAGCGGCGCCAATCAAGGATTTCCAGGCTCCTCCTGCACAAAAAAAATAGAACATTTACAGGAACTGACCAATTTGTCCGTTTTCTGAGAATGTGAATAATGAAATGTCAGATTGTCAGTTGAATCTGACATTTTTTTTGAACCGGAGCGAAATCCTGAAATATTGTCCTTTTATCACTAAAATTTCATTTTGGCACAATCTATGACCATTTAGTGATCATTCACCCATAAGTGTTTATTTCGTAATGTTTAACCTAAAAAATATCTATTAAAATGGCAAAATTGAAAATTAAACCATTGGCAGACCGTGTTTTAATTGAACCGGCTGCAGCTGAAGAAAAAACTGCAGGTGGGATCATTATTCCCGATACCGCAAAGGAAAAACCACAGAAAGGAACAGTCGTGGCAGTTGGTCCCGGAAAAAAGGATGAGCCTGTTACAGTTAAAGTTGGTGACAGTGTCCTTTACGGGAAGTATGCCGGAACAGAGATCACCATTGATGGCGTCAATTACATGATCATGCGGGAATCCGATATCGTCGCAGTAATCTGACCATCCGGAGACATTCATGAAATAAACTGATTAATCATTTAAAAACAATAGAAAAATGGCAAAAGATATCATCTTTAGCATAAAAGCAAGAGAAGCGTTGAAAAAAGGCGTTGATGAACTTTCCAACGCAGTGAAGGTGACCCTGGGCCCGAAAGGCCGGAATGTCATCCTTGATAAATCATATGGTGCACCCAATGTTACCAAGGACGGTGTAACGGTTGCAAAAGAGATTGAACTGAAGGATCCCATTGAAAATATGGGTGCACAGATGGTGAAAGAGGTAGCTTCGAAGACCAGCGACCTTGCAGGTGATGGAACCACCACCGCAACTGTTCTTGCACAGTCTATCTTCACTACAGGTTTAAAGAATGTTACTGCCGGAGCCAACCCGATGGACCTGAAGCGCGGTATTGACAAGGCAGTTGCCGAAGTCATCAAATCGCTGAAGGCACAGACCAAACAGGTAGGCGACAGCATGGAAAAGATCGAGCAGGTTGCTTCTGTTTCTGCCAATAACGATTCCTTTATCGGAAAGATGATAGCCGAGGCTATGAACAAGGTAAAGAAAGAGGGTGTTATCACCATTGAAGAAGCTAAGGGAATTGAGACCACTGTAAAGGTTGTCGAAGGGATGCAATTTGACCGCGGTTATATCAGCCCCTATTTCGTGACTGATACCGATAAGATGGAGGCTGTTTACGAAAACCCCTATATCCTCATCTATGACAAGAAAGTCAGCGTGATGAAGGATCTTCTCCCGGTTCTTGAAAAAGTCGTACAGGCTGGCCGTCCTCTCGTGATCGTTTGCGAGGATGTGGAAGGCGAAGCACTGGCAACCCTTGTTGTGAACAAGATCCGTGGCACGCTGAAAGTAGCTGCCGTAAAGGCCCCCGGATTCGGCGATCGCCGCAAGGAGATGCTTGAAGATATCGCTGTCCTTACCGGAGGTACCGTGATCAGTGAAGATAAAGGGTACAAACTGGAAGACGCTACACTGCAGTATCTGGGCCAGGCCGAAAAGGTTACCATTGACAAGGAGAACACGACCATCATCAATGGAAATGGCAAGAAGACAGACATTACTGCGCGCATCAACCAGATCAAATCCCAGATCTCGACCACGACCTCTGATTATGACCGTGAAAAGCTCCAGGAGCGCCTTGCCAAACTGGCTGGTGGTGTTGCCGTTATTTATGTCGGCGCCGCTTCGGAAGTTGAAATGAAAGAGAAGAAGGACCGCTTTGATGATGCCCTGCATGCAACACGCGCAGCCATTGAAGAAGGTATCATCCCCGGCGGAGGTGTTGCTTATCTCCGCGCTCAGAAGGCCATTGATAAGATGAAGGGAGAGAATGAAGATGAAACCATCGGCATTCAGATCGTAAAACGCGCCCTTGAAGAACCTCTCCGCCAGATCGTGGAGAACACGGGTCTTGAAGGCTCAGTGGTTATCCAGAGGGTTAAGGAAGGGAAAGATGATTTCGGTTTCAATGCCCGCACCGAGGTTTATGAGAACCTTTACCAGGCAGGCGTTATTGATCCGACCAAGGTAGCCCGCATTGCCCTTGAGAACGCTGCATCCATCGCCAGCATGCTGCTTACAACCGAATGTGTTATTGCGAACCATAAGGAAGAAAAACCAGCTATGCCCCCTATGAATCCGGGAATGGGCGGAATGGGTGATATGTATTGATAAGTTGAAATCTGTGTTTATAAAAGCCCCGCACAGGCGGGGCTTTTTTTTTTTTTTTGCTTATTATTGCTGAATTCAAAGAAGGTCCCATGAATCTCAGAATCTTGTTATCATTGACCATTGTCCTGGTTTCTGCATGCCTTCGTGCCCAGCAGCCAGCAACACCGGCAGCACTCCCGGTCGATCCGGATACCAAAAAGATCATGTACCGTGCCGTGGTTGAGGAGAAAGGAGGTACTGAATATCTTTACAACAAAGCAGTGGAGTGGTTCAGTTACTATTACCGGAACCCGGTCTCGGTTTTTACCGTTCAGGATAAGGTGAATGGCAGGATAGAGGGGATTGGACGAATGAATATTTATTATCAGGATCAGGAAACAGATGTCAGGAGGGATGCAGGACTGATCACATACCAGATAAAGATTGAACTTAAAGAGGATAAATACCGCTATACACTCACCGATTTCAACCTGAAAGCTGCATCACGGTTCCCTGTCGAAAAATGGATGAACAAAACCGATCCGGCCTATAATCCAAAATGTGATTCGTATCTTTACCAGATTGATACAACCATGCAGAGACTGGTTTCTACCCTCAAGGAAAAGATGAAACCGGTGGTACAGAAAAAAGATGAGTGGTGAGCGCTTACCGGACATCAGATCCCTTTCACGCGAAGAGATAGGCCTATTCCTTTCAGGGCATAACGAAAAACCCTTTCGTTCAGGCCAGGTCTATGACTGGCTTTGGAAGCGGTCATGCGGGTCATTCGATGAGATGACCAATCTTCCCGCATCCTTGCGACATCTTCTCAAAGAACATTTCACTTTTTATAAGGCAACGGCGGAGCACCGGCAGGAGAGCAGCGACGGGGCCGTCAAAATTGGGTTCCGGCTTTTTGATGATTCCATGGTTGAAGGCGTGCTTATTCCTTCCGGGGAACGTGCAACAGCTTGCATTTCCTCACAGGCAGGATGTGCACTTGGCTGTAAGTTCTGTGCAACCGGGAAGCTCGGATTCACAAGAAACCTCACGGCCGGGGAGATCTTTGACCAGGTCACTATGCTGGCATCCCTGCAGCATAAGCTTTCCAACATCGTCTACATGGGTATGGGGGAACCATTTCTTAACTATGAAGCGGTTGTTGAATCGGTTGAAAAAATAACCTCTCCGGAAGGATTAGGGATGTCGCCGCAGCGGATCACCATATCGAGTATCGGGATCCCAAAGATGATCCGGAGGATGGCCGATGACAATCCGAAGTTTCATTTTGCCTTGTCGCTTCACGCAGCTGCAGATGAAAAGAGGAATATGATTATCCCCTTTAATCTTAAACATCCCCTTGCTGAGATTTCGGATGCCCTGAAATATTACCACACGGTAACAGGAAAAAGGTTCACCATCGAATATATCCTTTTTGGGAATTTCAACGATTCATTAGCCGACGCAAAGTCACTCGCCCTGTTCTGCCGGAACTTTCCCGTGAAGATCAATCTTATTGAATACAATCCCGTGAAGGATACCGGTTATACCATACCTGATCCCGGCAAGACCCAAATGTTCATGGCCTTCCTTGAATCTAAAAATATGGTCGTCAATCTGCGGAAGAGCCGGGGCAAGGAAATCGATGCAGCCTGCGGGCAATTGGCCGCCAAACAGTTAAGAATGAATAATTAACAATTACGAAAAAACCTTAAACTATGCAGTCAAGATCATTTGAAATATCGGGGAACATCGTAGATGTGGTTGGGAAGAGGGTATTCCAGGGAACCGTTGTTATTAAAGAGGGCGTTATTGAGAGCATCCGTGAAGGGAAGACCGGCAGCGGCAGGTATATCCTTCCAGGTTTGATTGATTCCCATATCCATATTGAAAGTTCCATGCTGATCCCAACCGAATTTGCCCGCCTGGCCGTTGTTCATGGTACCGTTGCCACCGTTTCGGATCCTCATGAGATCGCCAATGTCCTGGGAGTTCCCGGGGTGAAGTTTATGATCGAGAACGGGAAGAAGAGCTCCTTCAAATTCAATTTCGGGGCCCCGTCCTGTGTTCCGGCCACTCCATTTGAAACGGCCGGCGCCGTTCTTGGCGTTAAAGAGATCGAGGAGTTACTCTCCACGGATGATATCAGGTATTTGTCGGAGATGATGAATTTTCCCGGAGTTCTTTTCAATGACAAAGAGGTCATGGCAAAGCTTGAAGTTGCAAGGAAGCTGGGTAAACCGGTCGACGGCCATGCGCCCGGGCTGAAGGGTGATGATGCCCTCAAATATATTCATGCCGGTATCTCTACCGATCATGAATGTTTTACGATGGATGAGGCGCTTGACAAGATCCGGGGCGGAATGTTCATCCTGATCCGTGAGGGCAGTGCGGCCAAAAATTTCGATTCCTTGTCACCCCTCTATAATGAGTACCCCGAAAAGATCATGCTTTGTTCGGACGACAAGCATCCCAATGATCTTGCTGAGGGTCATATCAACGAACTCGTAAAAAGGGCTCTGCTTAAAGGATATGAATTAATGGATGTCCTGCGGAGCTGTACCTATAACCCGGTGAAACACTACCGTCTCAATGTGGGACTGCTTCAGACCGGTGACCCGGCCGACCTTATCGTGATTGATAACCTTCATGATTTCAACGTGCTGGAGACCTATGTCGACGGGATCATGGTTGCCGAAAACGGAAAGAGCTTGCTTTCGAGTATCAGGGAGCAGCCTTTCAACAAGTTTGAAATCGACACCCTGCATGAACAGGATATCCTGGTGCGGCAGGAGCCCGGGTTGCTTAAAGTCCAGAAGGCACTCGACGGCCAGCTGATCACGGAGATGATCACCGTTGAGCCGGCTGTTTCTGACTGCTTTGTGATCAGTGATCCCGGCCGTGACATCCTGAAGATGGTTGTAAAAAACCGGTACAATGAAGCGCCGGCGGCAATAGGTTTCATCGGGAATATGGGACTAAAAAAGGGGGCGATTGCCTCGTGCGTTGCCCACGACAGTCATAACATCATCGCCGTAGGTGCCGATGATGCCTCCATTGTCGCTGCAATAAATCTGGTTATAGGGTCGAAAGGAGGGATAGCCATTGTAGATAATGAAAAAAGCATGTTGCTCCCTTTGCCGTTTGCGGGGATCATGTCGGGAGAAGATGGCTACCTGGTTGCCGCCCAGTATGATCTTATGGATAAGAAAACTAAAGAGATGGGCAGCAAACTCCGGGCTCCTTTCATGACACTATCTTTTATGGCCCTCCTTGTGATCCCGGCAATAAAATTAAGCGATAAGGGACTTTTTGACGGGAATAAATTTTCCTTCACGCCGCTTTTCCAGTAATTTCAGGCATTATCCCTTTTTTCTTCATTTAAAAATTTAACACATAAAATATGTAGATATTTATTTGTATGAGAAAAATATTTATATTTGTGAAAAAATTAACACTACTATATATGAAGAAGAAATCATCACTCGACATTCAGAAACTGGAGCAGGCTGCCAGCAAACTAAGAGCAATTGCACATCCGATGCGTATTGCTATTGTAGAGCTTCTCACTGCAAACAAAAGGCTTACGGTCACCGAAATTTATGAAAGGCTAAGCATTGAACAGGCATCTGCTTCCCATCACCTGAACATACTGAAGAACAAGGGACTCCTCGAATCAAAGAGAGATGGGAAAATGATCCACTATTCGCTTCGCGTCAATGCATTGTCGCATGTGATCGATTGCATTAACCAGTGCGGATCCTACTGAAGGATCGGATCAGTTAATTAAGGGTCCAGTTTTCCTCGATATCCCAGTTCGCCCTGATCTCGAGTGTTTTTGAAAAGTAATAGACCTCCTCGGGCTGAAGATCCAGGCGGTAGTTTCCCGTATCCCAACGTCGGTTCAGGTTCCTGTCAAGAATGGCTTTGATCTTATATTTTCCCGGCAGGATATAATCAAACCGGACTTTCATATTTCTATCCATAAATCTCTCCTCAATCAGGCCCTCTTTTTCAGTAAGAAGCTGAACAATATAATGGCCTGGCCGGGCATCCACATTCAGGTCAAGGATAATTGATCCGAAATCTTTCTGGCCTCTGGTCATGAACTCTATTTTCAGCGAGTCGTTTGTCAGATTGTTAATTCCGTAACAGATTGAATCGGGAAAAATGATCTTGTATCGCTTCTCTTCCTTCCACTTCCTGTCGATGATAATTTTTCTCTTCAGGCTGTCGGAAAAGTAAATTTTCGGACGCAGTGTATCCTTGTCTTCGATAAGTAAAACCCTTGAAAAATCCCATTTGCTGAGAGGATAAGAGAAGGAGATCTCATATTTGTACTTAAAGAGGTTGAAAGGGTTGTTCTTTCCTTGAATGATCCTCAGCCGGTCGGGGATGGTATCCTTTCCTGAACTCTTCTTTTTGGAAGATTTTTTTCTCAAATCCAGCCTGGCTGTATCCAGCACCAGATCGTTGTCGGAAACTTCAATATACAGAGAATCGCTCTTTTCGCCACTCATCCAGAGTACAATGCTGTCGCGTTTAGGAAAGATCTCCTGGATGTAGGTTGTTTTCGTAGAATCCAGGTTAAATGTGCGGAAACCGGGCTTTTTAACCGGGAATTTGAAAAGGAAGAGAACCATCCCGTCGTCGATTACTGTTTTCTTAAGTATAAGTTGTATGGAATCGACCTGCTCGAAGAGGCGGAGCTGGTAGAATGGCAGGGGGGCAGCGGCCATGGCACCTGAATCCTGTTTAACAGGGATGGAATCTTTTTTGATCGTCACTTTTGAAGATGAATCTTTTTTAGAGGTATCGGCAGGAGTAGGAATCAGGTAAGGACGGATGAGGGTGTCATAAAATGCGATCTTTTCGGATGGCTGATCAAAGATCATGTTACTGTTCTGATCATTAAGTGCTAGAAGTTTAAAAGGTGCATCCTGGAGGTTTTTGAAACGGAACTCCCCGTTATCGTCGGTCCTTACGATATAATAAGGGGGAACTTTCACGGGAAGGGAATCGAAGGGAATAGTATCGCTGTTATCGATGTAAAGAAAGACAAAAAGATCTTTCTGCGGCGTCAGGTCAAAGGCGCTGATTACCTTTCCTTTCAGGGAGAGGGAGTCAATATAACTGCCTGTTGAAAAGACATAGGAAAACCCGGTAAGGACATTGGATTCGGTGATGTCGGTGATGGCTTTTCCGAAAGTAAGGACATAGGTCGTATTGGCTTTGAGGGTATCCTCGAGTTTGATTACGACGGATTTTCCGCGAAGCCGGTAGTCGGGTGCATTTTTAAAAGGTGGTGAAACCAGGATATCCGTTACCGGATTTTTAAGGTTTACGAATTCATCAAATTCTATATGGATGGTATTTTCTTTGAACCGGGTTGAAAAGTTTGGGGGATCGCAGGCAAGTACCTTAGGCGGAGTAAGGTCTTTGGGGCCTCCCTCAGGGGTCACAGGGTTTGCGCAATGCCACAGGGAGAGGCAGGTAGTGAGTAGCAGTGCTGACTGCAGGCATGATTTGATCCTCTGCACTTTGTGGTTTGTTTACCGGGTGTTTGAAAGACCAAATTTACCAATCGTTTTGATAAGGAAACCAAATTTTTTATAATTTTACATTGTGAATCACCAAACAGAAACATTATGTCAGGTCACAATAAATGGTCAACAATCAAGCGAAAGAAAGGGGCCCTGGACGCCAAGCGTTCAAAAATTTTTTCCAAGATCATCAAGGATATTACCATCTCGGTAAAAGAGGGTGGTGCTGACCCCGACGGCAATCCCAGGTTACGGCTTGCGATAGCCAATGCCAAGGGGGCTTCAATGCCAAAGGAAACCATTCAGCGGGCGATCAACAAAGGGTCGGATAAGGATTCTGCCGCTCTGATGGAGACCACTTATGAAGGGAAAGGGCCTCACGGGGTTGCCATTTTCGTGGAATGTACCACCGACAATCTTCAGCGGACCGTTTCGAATGTCAGGGCTCATTTCAACAAGCATGGCGGTGAGTTGGGTCAGAACGGAATGCTGAATTATCTGTTCGACCGCAAAGGTATTTTTGTTGTTCCGAAGGGGGAGATAAACCAGGATGAATTTGAGATGGAGGTGATCGATGGCGGCGCAGAGGAGATCGTTCTTGAAGACGGTTTATTCACGATCACGACTGCCATGGAGGATTTCGGGAGCATGATGAAAAAGTTGGAGCGGTTGAAGATCGAGCCCGAAAGCGCTTCCCTGCAGCGTCTGCCCAAATCGTCGGTAACCCTGGATGAGGAGCCAACCAGGAAGGTTTTGAAACTGATCGATATCATTGAAGAGGATGAGGATGTTCAGAATGTTTTCCACAACCTGAGCATCAGTGACGAGATGGCAGATAAACTTTAACAAAAAACGCGGCTTCAGCCGCGTTTTTTGTTACACTTCACAGATAAATTGTGTAAGGTTTATCCCTTTGGAGATGTCAAGTTTTTTCCTGAGCCTGATCCTTGAAATTTCAGTACTTGGCGCCGTGATTTTCAGGATATGGGAAATCTCCTTGGTGTTGAGGTTCATGCGCAGCAGGGCGCAAAGCTTATGATCGTTTGGAGTGAGCTGTGGAAATTTCTTCCTGAGCCGGTCAAAAAATCCAGGGTGGATCTTTTCAAAGTGGGCTTTGATGCGGTACCAGTCATTGTCGAACTTGATGTTCTCGTCAATGGTCTTCAGGACCCTGGTGATATCGGCCCGGTTGATCGACTGTTCGGTTTTAAGCAGGCGGTTGATGTCTTTCTTGATAAGCCCGATGATCTTATTCTTCTGTGAGATGAATATAGAGGAGGTGGCCAGTTCGCGGTTAATCAGGTCCATCTCCATCTGGTGTTTCTGCTTAAGCAGCTGATTTACCTTTTGTTCGGCGCGGATCCGTTCCTGCAGGCGCTGGTTCCTCTCTTTTTCAACTTTCTTCCTGTGTTCAATCTCCCGTTTCAATTCCGAGATGATGCGCTCGTTGGTTATCTCCAGGTTGCGCTGGTAGTTGGCCACTTCGATGGCTGCACGGATCTGGTCCACATCCACCGGTTTGAACAGGTAGGCATAAGGTTTGAGAGAGAAGGATTTTGAGAAGACTTCGCTTTTGTTCATCGAGGTAAGGAAGATGATCCCGCAGTTGAAATTCTCGGTCAGAATCCTGGCAGCTTCGATTCCATCCATCTTCCCGGCCAGTTTAACATCCATGATGACGATATCCGGTTCCTTTTTGCTCTCCCTGAGCGTGGTTATATTCGAGATGGAGTTCTCTCCCTTGGTGTCGATACCCAAAACTTCATAGCCGAACTCAGTCAGTTTATTTTTCAGGTCGTGAGCAATGAGAAGCTCATCTTCAACGATGTACAAACTAATTGGTGCCATGTTCTTCGTTTTAATGAATAATTAATTATCAAAATCAGAATTGATATGCTTTGTCGTAAACAATATTGTAAGTGTCGATGGCAATGACCAGCTCCTCGTTGGTAGGCATTACCATTGTCAGCACAGGCGACCCGGGCTTTGTGAGAATGGCTTCTCGTCCCCGGATGTTTTTGTTCCTTTCCGGATCAAACTCCACCCCGAGGAATTCAAGACCGGTAAGGATCCTCTCTCTTGTGTCGCAGTCGTTCTCACCGATACCGCCTGTGAGTATGATCAGGTCCACTCCCGACATTGCGGCAGCGTAGGCACCGATGTATTTTTTTACCCTGTAAGCATACATGTCAAGGGCAAGCTGTGCCCTCGAAACTCCTTCTGCCGCTGCCTTTTCAACATCGCGCATGTCGAAAGAGATACCCGAAATTCCTGAGATCCCGCTTTTTTTATTGAAAACATTATTGGTATCGCGCATGCTCAGGTTCTCTTTTTCTGCAAGGAACAGAAGAACGCCAAGATCAACATCCCCGCTTCGGGTCCCCATCATAAGGCCTTCGAGAGGGGTAAAGCCCATCGACGTGTCGACCGATTGCCCGCGCTGAATGGCAGCGACCGAAGAGCCGTTCCCGAGGTGGCAGGTAATGATGTTTATGTTCTTGTAGTTCTTGTTGAGGTAACGGCATGCTTTCTGTGCGACGAACTTATGTGAAGTGCCGTGAAACCCGTAACGGCGGACCTTGTATTTTTCGTAGTACTCGTATGGGATAGGGTAGAGATAAGAGTAGGCAGGCATCGTGCTGTGGTAGGAGGTGTCGAAAACCGCTACCTGCGGGACTACCGGAAGAACAGCCTCAATAGAAAGGATGCCCTTGAGGTTGGCCGGGTTATGCAGGGGAGCCAGTTCAATGCATTTCTCTATCTCTTTCTTCACCTCTGGAGTGATCCTTGCGCTGGTTTTAAAAGTCTCCCCGCCGTGGGCAACCCTGTGGCCTACCGCATCAATCTCGTTCTGATCCCTGATAACCCCAACCTCCGGATCAATCAACGTTTTCAAAATAAGGTTAATACCAACCTGGTGATCGGGAACTTCCTGTTGTTTTTTATATTTTTCCCGGCCAGGGACCTGGTGCACAAGTTCACTGGAAGGAAGGCTGATGCGATCGAGAAGGCCTTTTGCAAGAAGGACAGTCTCCTCTGAAATTTCAATCAGCTGGTACTTTATGGATGAACTGCCGCAATTTAATACTAGAATTTTCATTAGAAAAGTGATTACAAGCTTAAAATAACCAGGTTTTCTTCGAAAATCAGAACCATGGTCATTTAGTAATGTTAGGGTAGGCAAAGCTAAAAAAAAAATGGCTACTTCTGACAAAAAGAGATAAAAAAATATTTTGTTTATTGATTAAATCAAACTATCCTTATCATGAAATATCGATAATCACGAATTATCAAGAAAATGATGTTATGTTGAGAAACCAAACATCAGTTTTCAAGGCTTGGGCAGCGTTATGGTCTCGGCCGTTACAATTTAAACTAAATGATCTTTACAGAGGGAAGATAAAAATTTTATAGTACTTTTGATCTTCCGTATTCAATCTCCATGGCCCTGATCAACACTTTCGTTTCCTGGTTGATGAAGAAGCGCATTCACCAGATCGAGCTGTTCATGAAATATCCGCATGAAGTCCAGCTCGAATGGTTCAAAAAGCTGTTGAATTACGGCAGGAATACGGAGTATGGCAGGCGATATGATTTCAAATCCATTCTCACGCCTCTGCAGTACCAGAAGCAGGTACCCCTGAACGATTACGACAGTCTGAAGCCATATATCGACCGGCTTCGGAATTGCGAGCAGAATATACTCTGGCCTTCCGAGATCAAATGGTTCGCAAAATCTTCTGGAACCACAAGTGACAAAAGCAAATTTATCCCCGTAAGTCAGGAGGCCCTGGAGGAGTGCCATTTCAAAGGGGGAAAAGATCTCCTCTCGATCTACTGCAATAATCACATAGAGACGAAGCTTTTCGACGGGAAGGCCATCGCCATGGGAGGTTCTCACCAGATCATGGAGATCAGCAACGAATCATACTATTACCAGGGAGACCTTTCAGCGATCCTGATCCAGAACCTGCCTGCATGGGTGGAATTCCTGCGGACACCGAACCTCTCCATCGCCCTCATGGATGAGTGGGAGAGCAAGATCGGAAAGATGGCAAGTGCGATCATTCCCCACAATGTCACCAACATCTCGGGAGTTCCGTCGTGGACCCTTCTGTTGTTCAAGAGGGTTCTGGAGATGACCGGGAAAAGTAACCTGCTGGAGGTTTGGCCGAATTTTGAACTCTTCATACACGGTGGGGTGAATTTTGCCCCGTACAGGGAACAGTTCAGCCTGTTACTGCCATCGGGAGAGGTCAATTACCTCGAAACCTACAATGCATCAGAGGGATTTTTCGGTATCCAGGACAGGAGCAGGGCACACGACATGCTGCTGATGCTCGACTACGGTATCTTTTATGAATTCATACCCGTGGATCAACTTGGGGAGTCGTCGCCATGTGCACTTCTGCTCGACGAGGTTGAACTTCACACCAACTATGCCCTGGTCATTACGACCAATGCAGGGCTCTGGCGTTACATGATCGGCGATACCATTGAGTTCACCTGCCTCAATCCATTCCGGATCAAGATCACCGGCAGGACCCGTAATTTCATCAATGCATTCGGGGAGGAGCTGATCATCGAAAATGCCGAGAAAGCCATGGCTATTGCCTGTGAACGTTGTCATGCCCTCATCACCGAATATACTGCTGCACCGGTCTACCTTATAGGGGAGGAGAAAGGCGCGCATGAATGGCTCATGGAATTTTCCCGTCCACCGGCTGACCTCGCCTTTTTCAAAGAAATTTTTGACAATGCTCTGAAGTCTCTCAATTCGGATTACGAGGCAAAACGATATCACGGGATGCTCATCGAGGAGCCTATCATCCGCATCCTTCCCCCCGGGACATTTTACTCCTGGCTTAAATCGAAAGGCAAACTGGGCGGCCAGCACAAGGTGCCCCGCCTTTCGAATGAGCGGAAATATGTGGAGGAAATCCTGAAAATGATTTCCCAGGTATTGATCCTTTTAGTATTTTTGATCTGAACAAAAATGTGAATTATGCATATTGCGATTGCAGGTAACATCGGTTCCGGGAAAACGACATTGACAGGCTTGCTTGCCAAGCATTTCGGATGGGAGCCACACTACGAGGATGTTGATACCAACCCTTACCTCAACAGTTTTTATGAAGATATGCAGCGCTGGTCGTTCAACCTTCAGATCTACTTTCTTAACTCCAGGTTCCGCCAGGTCGTGGCGATCCGCAAATCGGGAAAGACGGTCGTCCAGGACCGTACCATTTATGAAGATGCCCATATTTTTGCTCCCAACCTGCACTCGATGAACCTAATGAGCACTCGTGACTTCGACAATTACCAGTCTCTGTTTGAACTTATGAGTTCCTTTATCCAGTCGCCCGATTTGCTCATCTACCTCCGCGCCAGTGTTCCGACACTTGTCAGCCAGATCCAGAAGAGGGGACGCGATTATGAAAACGCCATCCGGCTCGATTACCTAAAGAACCTGAACGATCGTTATGAAGAGTGGATCGGGAACTATACTCTCGGCAAGCTCCTCATCGTGGAAGTAGATAACCTCAAGGTGAGCGAAAACCCTGCCGACCTGGGAACAGTGATCGAAAGGATCAATGCGGAACTTCATGGACTATTCTGATCCGTACGCATCATTTGCCCTCTTATTTTAAATGTGAACGATGAAAATTCTGGGGATCATCCCTGCCCGTTACGAGTCGACCCGTTTTCCTGGTAAGCCGCTTGTGGTTATCGACGGCAAGACCATGATCAGGCGGGTCTATGAACAGTCGGTCTCCTGCCCGCTTCTTGATAAGGTGATCATCGCTACTGATGATACAGTGATCGAGAATCATGTTACATCGTTTGGCGGGAATGTGATGATGACAAAAAAACAGCATAAGAGCGGCACCGAACGCTGCAGCGAAGTTGCGGCCATGCTGGAAAGAAAGGGTGAAGGATTCGATGTGATCATCAACATCCAGGGAGATGAACCATTTATCGATCCGGGTCAGATCACCCAGGTTTGTGAATGTTTTACCAACCCTGAAGTAAGGATAGCCACACTCGTCAAAAGGATTAAGACCGAAAGCGAGGTGGCCGACCCCAATGTTGTGAAGGTTGTTTTTGATAAGGATCACAGGGCGCTCTACTTCAGCCGATCAGCCATTCCATACAATCGCGGTAAGGAGCATGGTTCATGGACGGGCGCTTCTGCCTATTACCGGCATGTCGGGATCTATGGTTACAGAACCGGTGTATTGCAGGAGATCGTCCGGCTCGACCCATCTCCCCTGGAGGAGGCAGAGTCGCTTGAGCAGCTCAGATGGCTCGGACATGGGATCGCTGTCCATGTCGGGGAAACTGAATTTGAATCTGTTTCCATCGACACCCCGGCCGATTTATTAAAAATTACTAACAAAAGCTGAATCTGCTTCCTGTAAAAATGTATATTCGCATTTTTGGCAGAGTCTGATACCCATGGATTTAAGAAAATGCATCTCCGAGCTTCTCACAGCACATGACTGTGTGATCATTCCAGGGTTCGGGGGATTCATCGGAAATTATTCTCCCGCAAGGATCGACCCGGTCCACCATACCTTTTCACCCCCATTCAAAAAACTGCTGTTCAACATCAATCTGAACCAGAACGACGGGCTTTTGGCCAACCACCTCTCAGCGTCAGAAGGGATCTCTTATCCCGATGCCTGCCTGCGCATTGAAGAGATGGTTGAAATGTGCAGGCACGAGCTTAAATCCGGAAAACCCTTCACCATCCCCGGGGTGGGAAAGCTCTCGATGGGGAGGGAAGGAAATATCCAGTTTGAGCAGGACAAGAGTTCCAATCTTTTGCCTGATGCCTTTGGTCTCTCCTCATTTATCTCCCCACCGGTGGCCAGGGGAACTCATTCATCGAGATTAGAAAAGAACATCCCGGTTATTGCCCGGAGAGGGGAAGAGAAACGCATTGTGCTCCCGCGTCCCCTGAAATGGGCTGCCATGCTGGCCATCCCTGTTGGGGTTGCCGCCATAATCGGGGTTTCGCAATATGATAAATTAAAATCCAGCCAGGTCAGCGATGCCGGGATCTTAAGTTCTGTATTTTCACGCTTCTCCTCTGCTTCGCTTGTTGACAAGAAAACAGCGCCGGAGACGGCCCCGGATCCACAGTTCCAGATGGAGCCAACACCTTCGGTTTTTGATACTCCCCTGGAACCCGATCCCGATATCAATAATGAAATCGAGGTCAACACACCTGTCTCCAATGAAACAGATATCCAGGCAAAGGTTCCTGTTCAGGAGATCAGCACGGATAACAATTTTGCAGTTATCATCGGAGCCTTCAGAGTCAGGGAAAATGCTGCGAAACTTGTTGATGAATTAAGGCAAAAGGGTATTTCAGCCGTGATCTATGACCGCTCCAGGTCAGGACTTCACCGTGTGGCAATAGGCACCACCGCTTCCCGTGAAGAGGCTGAACAACTCCTGGAAAACACCAAATCAGGGGAATTTCCCGGGGCCTGGCTGCTCGCAAAATAGTTCCCTGTGCCCAAGAAAAAACTGATCCATTTCAGGGAGAACCTCACCTTTCCATTTCTCTTTCAACCTACTTTTCTTGAACTCAGGGACGATTTCCGGTTAAGATCAAAATGGAACTCGTCATTTTTCAATAATGACAATCCCATTGTCCTGGAGGCAGGATGCGGAAAAGGTGAGTATACGGTCGGGCTGGCAAGGAACAACCAGGGGAAGAATTATGTCGGGATCGATATCAAAGGGGCCCGGCTCTGGCGGGGTTGCAGGACAGTAAAGGAGGAGTCGCTGAAGAATGTAGCCTTCATCCGGACCCTGGCCGATCATATGGAAAAACTGTTCGCCCCGGGCGAGATTTCCGAGGTCTGGATCACATTCCCTGATCCCCAGCCAATGAAGAACCGGAGAAAGTTCACCTCCCCATGGTTCCTTGAGAAATTCAGGAATATCCTTGTTCCGGGTGGAACGATCCACCTCAAAACCGATAATGAAGACTACTACAATTTTACCCTTGAGGTCATCGGTGAGGAGGGTCATATCCTCCTTCAATCCACCAGCGATTTGTTCAATTCGGGAATTTCAGGCGAAATACGGGAGATCAGGACTTTCTATGAAAACATGTGGCTCGCCCAGGGGAAAAACATATGTTACCTATCCTTTCAATTAGGATCCTTATGAAGAGACGCTTTATTATCTTTTTACTTCTTTGCATGAATGGACTCGTGTCCCTTGCCGATGAGGGAATGTGGATACCCGCCTTGCTGGAAAAGCTTAACATACGGAAGATGCAGGAAATGGGGCTGAAGTTATCAGCTGAAGAGATATTCAGTGTTAACAGCAATTGCCTCAAAGATGCCATTGTTCTGTTCGGAGGCGGTTGCACCGGGGGGATCGTCTCAGCGCAGGGACTCATCCTGACCAATCACCACTGCGGGTATGGTTCCATCCAGCGCCTGAGTACGCTTGAACATGATTACCTGACCAATGGATTCTGGGCACCCACGATGGGTGATGAGATTTCCTGTCCAGGGCTCACCGTGACCCTTATGGTGCGTATGGAGGAGGTCACCGGGAAGGTACTTAATGGAATCACGGAGAGCACCGACCAGCAAAACAGGGCAAAGATCATCAAGCAGAATTCCGAAGCCATTGAGAAGGAGGCAGCACAGGGAACCGGCTATGAGGTAAAGGTCAGGTCCTTTTTCGCCGGTAACCAGTTCTTTCTCATTTTCAATGAGGTTTTTAAAGACATAAGGTTCGTCGGTGCGCCTCCATCAGCCGTGGGCAATTTCGGAGGAGATACCGACAACTGGATGTGGCCGCGGCACACTGGTGATTTCTCTGTTTTCCGGATTTACGCAGGGAAGGACAACAAACCGTCCGCTTATTCCATCGAAAATGTTCCATACAAACCAAAGTGGTTTCTCCCCATTTCTTTGAAGGGGTATGAAAAGGGTGATTTCACATTTGTCTTGGGATACCCGGCAAATACCCGGGAATATATTCCGGCCGATGGCGTTGACCTTATCGCCTTTAAGGAAGATCCGCTCAGGATCGGGCTGAGGCAGAAGCGGCTGGATATTATCCGCACCGCCATGGAGTCCGACCCGTTGATCCGGTTGCAGTACGCGTCGAAGGCGGCCAGCATTGCCAACGCATGGAAAAAAATGATCGGGGAAAGCAGGGGTATAAGGCTCCAGTCGGGGGTTGCCAGGAAGCGGGAGTTTGAGCAAACTTTCCAGGCATGGGCAGAATCGGATCCGGTACTGAAACAGAAGTATGGCAGCCTCCTCCAGGCCTTCCAGAAGGTGTACAAGGACTTTACACCGGCAGATCTGTCAGGTTACTTTATAACGGAGGGAGTGTTTGGGATTGAAGTAATCAGGTATGCAAACGGGTTTGAAAGGCTCGAAAAGTTATGTGCCTCTAAAACGGTCAAAGAGGAAGACCTCCGGAAGGAGCTTGCCGGTATTGTCAAATCAACCCGTGATTTTTTCAGGAATTACAATGCCGGCGTCGATCAGCAACTAATGTCTGCGATGCTCAGTGAGACAGGCAGGAACATGGATAAGCAGTATTTACCGGATATTTTCGGGGAGATCAAAGAAAAATTCCATGACAATTACAATGAATACGCAGCCTACCTCTTCGGTCATTCCTTCCTTGTTGATTCCTGCGGGGTATTTGCCTTCCTTAATTCATTCAAAAGGTCCGGTATAAAAGAATTGAAAAAAGATCCCGTTTACCGGTTGTCGCAAAGTATTTACAGAACTTACCAGAAGCAGATGCAACTGGTCATTGCCGGTTATAATGCTAAGATCGACAGTCTGCAGCGGATCTATATGGCCGGGCAAATGGAGATGGCAGGCAGTATAACGCTTTACCCCGATGCCAATTCGACTTTTCGCATCGCTTTTGGCCGTGTGAACGATCTTGCACCGGCAGACGCTGTAGCATACAGGCATTTCACCACTCTCACTGGAATGATGCAGAAGCAGGATGATGCTGTTTCCGATTACGCTGTGGATCCGAAGCTGAAGGAGTTATACGAAAAACAGGATTACGGCCGGTTTGCCGACAAGGACGGTACAATGCACATTGCATTTATTGCAGGGAATCACACCAGTGGGGGAAACTCCGGCAGCCCGGTCCTTGATGAAGATGGAAAGCTGATAGGCATCAATTTCGACCGTAACTGGGAGGGGACCCAGAGCGACCTGATGTACGATCCGTCGCAATGCCGGAACATTTCGCTTGATATACGTTATTGCCTCTTCATCATAGATAAACTGGGAGGGGCAACCCGCCTGATCGAGGAGATGCAGATCGCAGAGTGATCAGCCATAGATTTTCACCAGGGCATTCTGAACGGTCGGGTATTTGAACCTGAAGCCAGCCTTTTCCAGTTTTTCCGGCAGGACCTTTTGTCCTTCCATCAGCATTTCAGTCCCCTCCCCGAGTTTCATCCTGAGAATAAAGGATGGAACGGTTAACCATGCAGTCTGTTTCAGCACCTTCCCAAATTTATCGGTAAACTCGGCATTTGTGGTGGGGAATGGCGTCACGGCATTGACGATGCCTGAAACGGAAGGATTATCGATTGTAAAGAGATAGGCAGCGACAAGGTCGTCCAGGTGAATGAACGACATGGCCTGCCTTCCATTCCCTATTTTTCCGCCAAAACCTATGCTGAACGGGAAGTAGAGGTTATCAAGGAACCCGCCATCATCACCGAAGACCAGCCCCGTGCGGAAAATAACGACACGGGTGACCTCCTGAGCGGTAAGCGCCTCATGTTCCCAGTCTTTACAAAGCGTAGCCAGGAAACCGGTAGCAAAACAGGTACTGGTTTCAGTGTGTGTTTGGACTGAATCGTAAATACCGATGGCAGACTGAGAGATAAAAAGATCTGGTTTCCGTGTGGCAGAAAGGATGCTGCCGGCGATTTTCCGGGAGGGATCGATCCTGCTTTCACGTATCAGGGTTTTATAGGGGTCTGTCCATTTCTTAGAGATGGGGGCGCCAGCCAGGTTGATCACGACATCGGCTCCTTCGATGTATGTTGCCGTGAACTCGCTATCAGGCAGACTCAATGACGCCCGGTCGATCATCCTGATTTCCCACCCCTTCTCTCGTAATTTTCTCCTGAGGGCCTGCCCGATAAACCCGGTCGCCCCGCTGATTGCCACAATCATAATACATATTTTCTGTAAAATTATTGATTTATTTTTAATTACATTTGCAGGTTAGCCTCTACCCAGACGAAAAAACTGAAAGAGAGAGATGAACCCGAATGACCGATCAAAATTGTTTGCCGGATTTCCCCCGGTCACTACCCCCGAATGGGAATCAAAGATACTCGCCGATCTTAAGGGCGCTGATTATGAGAAGAAGCTGATCTGGAAAACTGAGGAAGGGTTCGATGTAAAACCCTATTACCGTGCTGAAGATCTTCAGGAACTGGGGTATCTGAATTCCATGCCAGGTGAATTTCCCTTTGTGAGGGGAAACAAAAAAGACGCAAATGATTGGCTTGTCCGCCAGGATTTCACAACTCCTGTCATCAATGAGGCAAACCATCTCGCCCTGGAGGCCATTTCAAGAGGGGCAACGGCTCTTGGTCTGAACGCCACGGAGATAACTTCCCACGAGCAGATGAAGCAACTGCTTGCGAAAATAGATCTGATGAAGATCAACCTGAATTTCATCTCATCCCGCTCCTATCCTCTTACCCTTGAATTGCTTATTTACGAAGTTTCAGGCAGGGGAAAACCTGCTAAAAAGTTAAATGGATCCATTAATTTTGATCCGATTAGCTATCTCCTGCTTCATGGCGATTTTCACATTAACTGGAGAAGCAATATTGAAGAAGCCGAATACCTGCTGAACACGGCCACAAAGCATCTTCCTTCGTTCAGGGTGTTGACGGTCAATGGCCACTATTTTCAGGATGCAGGTTCAACACTCGTGCAGGAAGTCGCCTTTACACTTGCCTCCGGGTGTGAGTACCTGGACGGGCTCACGGGAAAGGGATTCACCGCGGATCAGCTTGGTAAGCGGATTTTACTGTCGATGGCAGCAGGTTCCAATTACTTCATGGAGATTGCAAAGTTCAGAGCGATCAGGTTTCTATGGGCAAAGGTGATGGAGCAGTTCGGTGCCAAGGATCCCGAATCGGTTAAGGCATTCATCCATTCATCCACAGCGGATTGGAACAAAACCATGTATGATCCGTACGTGAACCTTTTAAGAACCACCACCGAAGCAATGTCGGCTGCCCTGGGGAATGCTGATTCTCTCGCCATCGGGCCATTTGATTCGTCATTTCGCCACCCGGATGAGTTTTCCGGAAGAATAGCCCTCAACCAGCAGATGGTCTTAAAAGAGGAGTCTTACCTCGACAAGATCATCGACCCCGCTGCCGGATCTTATTACATCGAGACCCTGACCGATTCGATTATCTTTCATTCCTGGAAACTTTTCCTGGATATCGAAGAGAGAGGCGGTATCATTGAAGCTATCAAATCGGGTTACGTGCAGGAGGAGATCGGCAAGGCAAGGAACGGCAAAGAAAAGGATATCGATCAGCGGAAGATGGTCCTTATCGGGACCAACCAATACCCGAATCTCCAGGAGAATATGCTCGATAAACTGGAGGAGAAGAAAGAGACAGTGAAAAGTATAACTTCCTTATACACGGCAATGACCCCGTTCAGGGCGTCCGGTGCATTCGATGAGATCAGGCTGGCCACCGAGCGGTTCATTGCAAGGGGAAACAGGAAACCCTCGGTTTTCCTATTCACCATGGGGAACCTGGCCATGCTCAGGGCACGGGCAGGTTTTGCCACCAATTTTTTCGGATGTGCCGGTTATGAGATCATTGATAATCCGGGATTTCAGACGGTGGACGAGGGGGTGGAGGCGGCCCGCGCATCCGGTGCCCCGATCATCGTGATCTGCAGTTCCGACCAGGAGTATCCCGAAATTGCCCCTGAAATCTGCAAAAAAATCAAACAGAACTCTCCTTCAGTTAAGATAATTGTTGCCGGTTATCCCAAAGAGATCATTGAGACATTGAAGAAAGAGGGAGTGGATAACTTCATCCACGTCAGGAGTAATCTCCTTGAAACCCTTAAAAAATATCACACATTGCTTGGAATTGAAAATCAATAAACCGAAACCGATAAGCATTTATGAACAATACAGATCATACCTCCCCGCAGGCTCCCAAATCATCACTTTCGATCCTGGTTGTAGAGGATAACACTATCAACCTTCGCCTCATCACTGCTGCCCTGACGCGGGCCGGTCACAGGGTTGATTCTGCCCAGGACGGGTCCATAGCACTTGTAAAATATGATCAGAACAATTATGACGTCATCCTTATGGACATCATGATGCCTGTCATGGATGGACTTACTGCAACAAAAGAGATCCGGAGGATTGAAAAAGAAAAGAATGTCCAGGCCGGAAAGAGGATCAAGATCATTGCCATTACAGCCAATGCCTTCGAAGATGACCGGAATAAATTCTTTGAGGCGGGCATGGATTTTTACATGAACAAACCTGTAGAAATCGAAGAGCTTGAACGGATATTAAATCTGTGACAGACATGAAAAAGAAAAAAAACTGGATCTTTTCTTTTAAACCATTTCTTTTCTCTGTTATCATCTATTTCATTGGTCTGACATTTTTCACAATTTGGACCATCATTGCTGAAAGAAAAAGGATCATTGCGGAGGTCGACAGCCAGTTGTTACATGCTGCGGAGAGTGTCAGGGATGTCCTCCCGGCCGATTTCCATGACCGTGCCATTGCTGAAGGATCAATCAGCGATTCCGAGCATTACAAGAATATTATCCTCCTCTCCAAATGTGCCAAAACAGCAGGAGTAAAGTATCTTTATTCGGCTACCATCCGCGACGGGAAGGTCTATTTTACCTCTTCCAGTGCAACCGACAAGGAATTCATCCAAAAAGAGTTACCCCTCTTCTGGCAGGAGTACCCCGAATCAACAACCGCCTTTAAGAGTGCCATTAACGGTTCGGAACCCGTTTTCGAATCTTCGGTTGACCGGTGGGGCACTTTTGAAAGCGCCATCATTCCCATGAGGTCCTCCAACGGGAACAAGTATCTAGTCGGTGCCGATATGGACATAGGATTCGTGAACGATAAGATCATCAACCGGATCCCTTCGATCATTATCATGAGCCTGTTCTTCCTCTTTATTGTCCTTCCGGTTCTGGCCGCCATCAGGAATTCCTACAAGAAAAATACTATACGGCTTGAAAAGCTGATCGCAGAGAGGATCCAGGCCGAAAAAGAGCTCCTGGATTACAAGTCAAACCTTGAGGAGATTATCAAATCGAGAACCGAACAGCTTCAGAAAGAGATAGCCGACCGCAGGATCATAGAGGAAGAGCTACATGAAGCGAAAGAGCTGGCCATCAGGGAGAGCCGTGCCAAATCCATCTTTCTGGCGAACATGAGCCATGAGATCAGGACTCCGATGAACGGGGTGATTGGTATGACGAACATCCTGAAGGAGACCGACCTGACCCCTGAGCAGCGGGAGTATCTTGATATCATTGACCTTTCGGGGAACAACCTGATGGAGATCATCAACGACATCCTTGATTTCTCCAAGATCGAGGCAGGTCAGGTTGAACTTGAAAATATACCCTTCAACCTGCTCCAGCAGGTTGATGAGGTTACAAGGATCCTTCATACGCGTGCGGGAAGCAAGGGACTCCGGCTCTATTTTACTGTCTCTTCCGAACTGCCCGATATTATAAAAGGCGACCCGGTCCGGTTAAAACAGGTGATCATGAACCTGACTAACAATGCCATCAAGTTCACCGACGAAGGCAGCATTACCATCAACGTTATACCGGTATGGCAGAGCAAGGAGAAACTGATGATCAGGTGCAACGTCGTAGACACCGGCATTGGTATTTCTGATAAGGGGAAAGAAAAACTCTTCAAGGAGTTCTCCCAGACCGAAATATCCACAACAAGGAAATACGGGGGTACCGGGCTCGGGTTGAAGATCTCGAAGGATCTTACACGCCTGATGGGAGGGGAGATAGGAGTGGAAAGTGAAGAGGGGAAAGGTTCCATTTTCTGGTTTACTGCGGTTCTTGACAATGTCGGCCCATCCGAAGCAGAACAACTGGGCGAGGATAAAGAGAAGAAGTCAGTCCGTTCGCTGGCCATCCTGCTCGTGGAGGATAACTACATCAGCCAGAAAGTAGCGATGACCTCACTTGAACGCGACGGGTATACCAATATCGAAATTGCGGAGAATGGCCGTGTTGCCGTGAAGAAGATGCACGACAAGATCTATGACCTTATCCTCATGGATATCCGCATGCCTGTGATGGACGGCCTGGAGGCCACCGAAAAGATCCGGGATTTCGAAAAGAATAACCCGGGACGGTCACCGGTTTATATTGTTGCCTTCACTGCCTACGCCGTTGAAGGCGACCGGGAACGGTTCCTGGAGGCCGGTATGGATGACTATATTGCCAAACCCTTCCAGCCGGAGGAGCTGATAAGGGTTATCAACAAGTATTCCAATAAGAAAAAATTCCGCTCCCTGCGGATCCTTGAAATTTTGCTGGCGGAGGATAACAAGATCAATCAAAAGGTTGCTGTCAAGACGCTTGAAAGCTTCGGGCATAAAGTGGATATCGTTGAAACTGGCGTTGCAGCGGTGGAAAGTTACCGTCAGAAAGCATATGACCTGATCATGATGGATCTTGAGATGCCTGAGATGGATGGCGTTGAAGCCACCCGCCAGATCAGAAAGCTGGAGAATGAGTTCCAGCAGGAAGGCTTGGATCGCAGGCGGGTTAAGATCATTGCCCTTACGGCCCATTCAACGGTCGATGACCGGAAGCGCTGCCTGGCAGCAGGAATGGATGATTATATGAGCAAACCATTCCGGCAATCAGACCTTGCACGGGCGCTGAATATTTGATGGTACGTCAATGAAAACAGGGATCTTCATCTTTGCATTTTGTATTTTGCTGATTGGCTCCATGTCAGCCCAGGAGGATAAGGTCCTCGAAGAGACCGAGCAGGGCAGGGAGGAACGCGGTCCTTCACTGAATTTCGGGGCAGACATCATGAGCCGTTATATCTGGAGAGGCTACGATTACGGAAATTCACCCGCAATCCAGCCAAACATATACTTTTCATGGGAGGGATTGAATATCGGG
This sequence comes from bacterium, assembly GCA_037131065.1. Lineage (GTDB taxonomy): Bacteria > Bacteroidota > Bacteroidia > Bacteroidales > FEN-979 > JBAXRT01. The sequence continues at coordinate 26,427 of JBAXRT010000015.1, forward strand.
GCATGGGGATCCTACGCCTTTACCAGCCGCAGCATGGAGGTCGATGACACTACGATAGTCAACCTGGGAAATTACTCGGAATGTGATCTTTACATCTCATACACCTACAAGTGGTTTACCCTGATGTTCTTCGACTATTTTGTGATAAACGGCCTGAACGTCAATGAGGGCAATAAATATTTTAACTATAACAACGAGACTACGGGTCATACTTTCGAAGTCTCCCTGGCCTTTGAAGGACCGGAAAATTGGCCGCTCATACTTTCTGCATCCACGCTGGTGTATGGAAATGACAAATGCAAGGATTCCAACGGGGTATTCGGGATGGGTGACAAGAACAATTTTTCCACCTATTTTGAAGCGGCTTATCGTATCAAGTTCAAAAAGATAGACCTGGAGCTAAAACCCTTCATCGGGGGGACACCTTTTGGCAGTGCCTGGTACGGACCATACGGAGGAATAACAAACCTTGGACTGACAGCAAAGAAGGGCATCCCCGTCACAACAAAATATTCTATCCCGATACAGGCATCTGTGATCACTAACCCGCAGATGCAGAGCATATTTCTTGTATTCGGAATATCATTTTAAGTACTTTTTTCGGACTATACGATGAGACCTGATTTTAAGAAAACTGACCTGAAAAGAACAAAAGCTCCCTTGCCCTCCTTTGAGAAACCGGAGGCGAGCGACGGAATTGAGAAAAGCTGGATCACACCTGAGCAGATCGCCGTGAAACCTGTTTATGGTGAGAAAGACCTCCGGGATATGGAGCACCTCTCTTATGCTGCCGGCATCCCGCCTTTTCTTCGCGGACCATACTCCACGATGTATGTGATGAGTCCCTGGACCATCAGGCAATACGCAGGATTTTCCACCGCCGAGGAATCCAATGCATTCTACCGCCGGAATCTCAGGGCGGGACAAAAGGGATTGTCGGTAGCTTTCGACCTGGCCACTCACCGGGGCTATGATTCGGATCATGAGCGCGTGGTCGGGGACGTTGGGAAAGCCGGTGTTGCCATCGATTCCATTGAGGATATGAAGATCCTTTTTGACCAGATCCCACTGGATAAGATGTCGGTATCCATGACCATGAACGGTGCCGTTCTCCCGGTTTTGGCTTTTTACATCGTTGCCGCCGAGGAACAGGGTGTTGCCATGGATGCCCTCACCGGGACCATCCAGAATGATATCCTGAAAGAGTTCATGGTAAGGAATACATATATCTACCCGCCTGCTCCTTCGATGAGGATCATCGCTGACATTTTTGAATTTACAGCGAAGAACATGCCGAAGTTCAATTCCATCAGCATCAGCGGTTATCATATGCAGGAAGCGGGTGCCACTCCTGATATCGAGCTGGCCTACACGCTGGCCGACGGACTGGAGTATCTCAGGACCGGCATCAATACCGGGATGGATATTGATGCCTTTGCGCCGCGCATCTCTTTCTTCTGGGCGGTCGGGATGAATCACTTCATGGAAATTGCAAAGCTCCGTGCCGCAAGGCTTTTATGGGCGAAGATCGTTAAACAGTTCAATCCGAAGAATCCCAAATCGATGGCCTTGCGAACCCATTGCCAGACCTCGGGATGGAGCCTGACCGAGCAGGATCCTTTCAACAACGTGACAAGGACCTGCATAGAAGCCCTTGCTGCCGCCCTCGGACATACACAGAGCCTGCATACCAATTCCCTGGATGAGGCAATAGCCCTGCCCACCGACTTTTCGGCAAGGATCGCCAGGAATACCCAGATATATCTGCAGGAGGAAACCAATATCTGCCGGAACGTTGATCCGTGGGCCGGTTCCTATTACGTTGAGACACTGACCCATGAGATTGCCCATAAGGCATGGCAGCTGATCTGTGAGGTTGAAGAGTTGGGAGGTATGGCGAAAGCCATCGAGACCGGTATCCCGAAGATGAGGATCGAAGAGGCTTCTGCAAGGAAGCAGGCGAGGATTGATTCGGGAAAGGACAAGATCATCGGGGTGAACATGAACCGGCTTGAGAAGGAGGATCCGATCGAGATCCTCGATGTTGATAATGCTGCGGTGCGCCTGTCGCAGATTAAAAGATTAAAGGAGACCAGGGCAAACAGAGATCAGAAGGCTGTGGATGATGTGCTGGACAGGTTGACGAAAGCCGCGGAGACGGGAGAGGGAAACCTGCTGGCACTTTCGATAGACGCGGCAAGAAAAAGGGCCACGCTGGGTGAGATTTCATTTGCACTTGAAAAAGTATACGGGAGGTATAAAGCTGTGATAAGAAGCATTTCCGGGATCTACTCTTCAGAATCCAGGGACAACGAAAGTTTTAAAAAGGCCAGGGAGCTTGCCGACAAGTTTGCCGTGATGGAAGGCCGGAGGCCCAGGATCATGATCGCGAAGATGGGCCAGGATGGCCATGACCGGGGGGCAAAGGTAGTAGCGACGGGTTATGCCGACATCGGGTTTGATGTGGATATCGGTCCCCTGTTCCAGACCCCGGCCGAGGCGGCGAAGCAGGCCGTGGAGAACGATGTTCACATCCTCGGTGTTTCCAGTCTTGCGGCAGGTCACAAGACCCTGGTTCCGCAGGTGATTGATGAGTTGAAAATGCTGGGACGTGAAGACATCATCGTGATCGTTGGAGGGGTCATTCCGCCGCAGGATTACGAAATTCTTTACAAAGCGGGCGCTGTGGCGATTTTCGGTCCCGGTACCATCATTCCTGAAGCGGGGATCAAGCTGCTCGAAATTCTTATGGAAAGCAGGAAATAATCCATGGATCTTCATTCCTTCACCCTGCCCAGCGGGATCAGGCTTGTCCACCGCATCACCACCGGCAGGGTAGCTCACATCGGCCTGTTCATCAACTCAGGGACCCGTGATGAGGCAGCCAACGAGCATGGACTTGCCCATTTCATCGAACATACGATTTTTAAAGGGACGCAGAAACGCTCCGTTTTCCAGGTGCTCAACCGCCTTGAAAATGTGGGAGCAGACCTCAATGCCTTTACCACCAAGGAGGAGACCTGTATCTATGCCTCTTTCCTGAAAGAGTACTATGGCCGGACCATGGAGCTTTTCAATGATATTTTTTTCCACTCTGTTTACCCTGAAAAGGAGATTGAAAAGGAGAAGCAGGTTGTTGCGGAGGAGATCCGCTCCTACAGGGATAATCCGTCAGAACAGATCTTCGACGATTTTGAAGACATGCTCTTTTCGGGTCATGCCTTGGGGAATAATATACTCGGGACCGAAAGATCCCTGAAAAAGATCAGCAGAAAGGATATCTTTGGTTTTATCCGTGATACCTATCGGTGTGACCGTGTAATACTGGTTTCTTCAGGGAATATTCCTTTTGAAAGGATCCGGAAGATGGCAATGAAGTATTTCAGTGAGATCCCGGAGCGGGGCAATTCAAGGGAGCGGACACCTTTTTACTCCTATAATCCCGAGACCAGGATCCTGAATAAAAAAAATTACCAGGTTCATTGTATTCTTGGGAACACGGCATATACTTATTCTGATGAACGGAGGATCCCTCTCGCCCTTCTGAACAACCTGCTGGGAGGCCCAATCATGAACTCAAGGCTCTCGCTGGCGCTGCGTGAGCGGAACGGGCTGACCTATCACAATGAATCCAATTACACTCCCTATTCCGATTCCGGTGTGCTCTCGGTCTATTTCGCGACCGACCTTGCCCATTACGATCAGGCGCTGACCATCGTTCACAAAGAACTGAGCCGCCTTCGTTCTATACGTCTCAGTCCCGTCCAGCTTCATACCGTTAAAAAACAGCTCATCGGACAAATCGCGCTCGGCCAGGAATCCAACCTCTCGGTGATGCTTGCCATCGGGAAAAGTTTCCTTGTCCAGGGGTGTTATGAGCCGGTCGAAGATATCATCAGAAAAATAGAATTGATAACTCCGGAAATGCTTGCTGAGATCGCTAACGAAATATTCAATCGAGGTGCACTTAGCATGCTGACATTTAAACTCAAACGATAGCCATGATGAATCCCGAACTCCTTGCCTATTCAGAAGCGCACAGCACACCGGAGTCCCCGGTGCTTGAAAAGCTGAACAGGGAGACCCATCTGACCCAGCTCTATCCCAGGATGCTGGCAGGACAACTCCAGGGTAATTTTCTCCGCATGGTAAGCCAGATGTTACAACCACGAAGGATCCTGGAAATCGGGACATTCACCGGATATTCCACAATCTGTCTGGCGATGGGACTTGATAATGCCGGGACCCCCGGCCCCTCCCCACAGAAACACCTCACCCCCGACCCCTCTCCTGAAGGAGAGGGGAGTACTATTGGCAGTTCGATCCTGCATACCATAGAGGTAAATCCCGAGCTGGAGGGCATGATCAGGCGGTACCTGGCAGAGGCGGGGCTTGAAAAAAATGTATTGCTTCACATCGGTAATGCCTTTGAGATCATTCCAACGCTGGGCGAGACCTGGGATTTGGTTTATATCGATGCAGACAAGCCCAACTATCTCAACTATTACAAGATGGTTTTTGACCGGCTTCGTACGGGAGGATTTTTACTGGCCGATAATGTCCTGTGGGATGGCAAAGTATTGAAAGAGCGTGCCAGGCTTGACAAAGATACCCGCGGGATTGTTGAGTTCAATGAGTATGTCATGAACGACGACCGTGCAGAGAAAATGATCCTCCCTTTTCGGGATGGAATTATGATGGTCAGGAAGCTTGCTTAGTTAAACTTTATACTCATACTTCACCTGGGAGAGTTCCTCGTTGGCTTTGATCACCTTTTTCTTCAGATCTTCCTTGAATTTTACCATCTTCTTATGAAGATCATCATCGGAGGTTGCCAGGATCTCTGTGGCGAGGATGGCAGCATTCTGTGCTCCGTTAACGGCGACGGTAGCCACAGGGATACCCGGGGGCATCTGGAGTATGGCAAGCATGGCGTCGAATCCTTCCAGGGATGATTTGATCGGAACACCGATGACCGGAAGGGTGGTCATTGCTGCGATCACGCCCAGAAGGTGGGCAGCCATTCCTGCTGCAGCGATAATTACCCTGATCCCCCTTTCGCGGGCATTCTTTGCAAACGCTTCCACCTTTTCAGGCGTACGGTGGGCCGACAAGGCATTCATTTCGAAGGGTATCTGCATTTCATTCAGGAATTTGGCTGCAGTTTCCATGACGGGAAGGTCGGAGGTGCTGCCCATGATGATGCTCACTTTAGGGTTCATAGGTTTTTGATTATCGGTTCTTTGGCAAAATTAGTGATTAATTTTCTACATTTGTAACCATATAATCAACAGGAAAATGTCATTCGTACAGGTCTGGGATAAACAATTCGAGCCGTTCATTGATGCAGCAGCGATCGATGCAGCCATTCAGAAAATTGCCGACGGGATCAACCGCGATTACCGGGACAAGAACCCTTTGCTGCTGGCCCTTCTCAACGGGGCATTCATTTTTGCCTCCGACCTTATGCGCAAGCTTGCGATTCCCTGTGAGATATCGTTTGTAAAATACTCCTCCTATGCCGGTGTCAAATCAACCAATGAGGTGAAGGAGCTGATCGGGCTTGGTGAAGAGATCACCGGAAGGCATATCATCGTTGTGGAAGATATTGTTGATACCGGGATTACGATGGATCACCTGTTGGCTGACATCAGGAAGCGGAATCCGGCCGATGTGAAAATTGCCTGTTTCTGCTTCAAGCCGGCTGCATTCAAGAAATCTTTTCCAATCGATTATCTTGGATTAAGCATTCCGAATGATTTTATTGTCGGATACGGACTCGATTATAACGGGCACGGCAGGAATCTGCCGGA
>JBAXRT010000016.1:0-32024 GCA_037131065.1 bacterium
TTTTCAACCAAATCAGAAGGTATGGGGCTTGGTCTTGCGATTGTAAAAGGAATTCTCCAAAGTATGAATGGTTCCATTACGTTTAAATCAGATCCGGAAAAAGGAACGACCTTTGTAATCGGCTTACCGGTATACACGGAATAAATGATGATTAAAAAGATTTTAACCCGAATTTTGGTTCTGCTGATTCTTTCTGGCATCCTGATAGCATGTGGACGCGAAAAGCCAAACCAGGTCTATTATCCATTAAAAAATGACACCTGGCACAGGTTTAATATTTTGAAATTTGATTTACCTATCCGCAAGGATATGGGCAGTGTGGATGTCTATTTTACGGTCGAGGTTACTAAAGAATACGAATATGATAACCTGGATTTTAATATGGTCATGAATACACCATCAGGGGAGGAGCGGATCAATGCCTTCCAGGTTAAAATTAAATCAGGCACGGGCAGCTTTTTAGGATCATACCACGGAGATTCCTGCGGTTACCAAATGCCTTTAAAGAAAGATCTTTCATTATCCGTGCCCGGGACATTATCCATAGAGATTGAAAATCTCAATCCGCGCATTGAGACCAGGGGAATTTCAGGTGTTGGGATCCTTCTGGTTCCTTCGGGCAAGTAGAGCAAGAGCCGCCAGCTTGTCCCGCTCCATTTGAAGTATTAGTTCCTGAAGGGAGTTAAACTTAAGCTCCTCCCGCAGCCGTTCCATAAAAGATACTTGTAACCGCTGGTGATAGAGGTTGCCGGAAAAATCAAAAACATGTATCTCTACCCTCAGATCTTTCCCGTTGACGGTTGGACGCATGCCGATGCTGGAAAGTCCGTGTTTTTTAATCTTTCCCAGAAGAACAGTGATGACATAAACCCCCAAGGGGAGCAGTAAAGGGCTGTCTTTATCCAGCAACAGGTTCGCAGTGGGGAAGCCCAGTTTCGTTCCAAGGTGATCGCCATGCACGACGGTCCCGGTAAGATAATATTCAAACCCGAGAAATGCATTGGCAGCATTAAGATCTCCTTTTGCCAGTGCATCAAGAACAATCGAAGGGGGCGACTGAAGATTCATGACAGCACAAAGCTACCAAGAAAGCGGATCGATCAGAGCTTGGGCTGGTCTTTTTTATGATGAAGCTTGATCATGACAAGTTCATAAATTGCATAAAAGTAGTGGGCCCAAACCCCGGCAAGCATGATGATCAGGGTAATTATCATCCACATGGGGGCGACGGGGGTCCAGAGCTCTCTTGAAGGCACCTCGGCTTTGTAGTATTGTTTTGGCACGCCCCAGTTGATCTGGAATTGTCCCTGGACAAATCCAAATCGCTCACTCTCTTCAATCCTGGCAAGTAAATTCAGGTTTCCTAGTGTATCCCCGATGATATCATTGGGGAACTCAAGGGTTCCGGAACCATTTTCATCGAGGGAGACCTCCCCAACCTTAAGCAGGCTGAAGAGCCTGGGAACATATAAGAACACGGTCTCTTTGCCCAGGGGAACATCTTCAAGTTTCTCATTTTTCTGGGTAGCGTCGATTTTTACGATACGCAGGGAATCCTGGATGCTGAAAGAGAGCTTGATCTTAGCCGGCTTTGCAGAAAAAGATGCTTCTGAAGGGCTGTACTTATTTGTCCCGTCAAATTTGGCCGTGTAGCTAATCAGTCCATCCTTATCGGCGGGCATCTGAACGAGCGGGATGGTAAGTACGGCATTTCCCTCCTCATTGGTTATGACCTTTCCAAGCGTTTTAATGTCTGAGCCGGCCGATGCAAAAAATGTAACCGAGGCATTTTGCAACTCAAAGACATCCATATCCTTTCTGATAAACAAGTTTGCCGTAAGCACGACTGTATCATTTGATGTACAGAGGTAATTAAGGGCCATCTTGGATTCGTGAACCGTGGCGGCGGAATCGGATTTTTCCTGGGATTGTACAGATGCCGGCAGGAGAAGTCCAAAAAATCCGGCAAGAAGCAACAGATAAATTTTTATGTTTCTTTTCATCATGAAAGGAAATTAGATTTTAATGATAACCTAAACGAGCACCTCTTCCTGTTTTGATTCCTCCTGGAGTTCTGAAACCTGAATAACCGGGATGAACTTTGATGCAAGGGTAAAGAGCAGAGCAAAAAGGGCCACTCCCGCAGCGGTCAGGCTCCACTCAACCCAGGTGGCCCCGTAATCGAACCATTCGGGACGGGAATCCTGTATGGGAAGGTAGGGGGATTCGAGGGTCGGGACCACTATAAGGTAGCGGTTCAGCCAAAGGGCGATTACCACGACAACTGCTGTGAGGGTTATGTTTGTAATGGTCCGTAGCTTCGGAATGCCCACAACCAACAGGGGTAACAGGACCCCGATATAATTTGAGATGATGAATGGCCAATAAAATTTGTTGAACAGGAGCTGGATCAGCAATTCGTCATTTTTTTCAGAGCCGTACCACTTAGTCAGGTAATCGCTGAAGGTGAAATATCCGAAGAAGGCTGCCAGCACAAGCATAATCACGCCGACCGAGACAAAATGTTTTTTAAGAAGGTATTTCTCCAGGTGATAGACCTTACGGAACAACCACATGACGATAATCAGGACAGCGCTTCCGGAAAAGACGGCCGCGATTACAAAATAGGGACCGAAAATGGTACTGTGCCACCCCGGCTGAAGGGTTACGGAGAAGATCCATGCCAATACCGAATAAACGATAATGGCGATAGCGATAACCATGGCAGCCATAATATCGGTTGCGCGCTTCAGCCGTTTCTGCTGTTCGGGAGCCCCGGTATATCCAAGGGCAAGTACTTTATATAGTTTCTTTCTCCATTTTGGGAGCCGAAGGAGCTCATAATCACGCAAAGTTGCGAGATCCCGGAGAAGGGCGAGATAGAGAAAGATCAAACAGCCAAAGATATCAGTAGATATTGCGATCACGTCCCATGTAATCGGGGACTGGATCCTGCCAAAAAGAACCAGGTAGTAAAGTTTATCAAGACGACCGATACAAAGAAGGATATATCCGGGACCGATCAGAAGGGAGATGATGGTTATGAACTCAGCCATACGGATGATCGGTTTTCTCCAGGCGGTATGGAAAAGATGAAGCGTTCCGGAGATGAGGGCTCCTGCGTAACTGATCCCCATGAAGAAAATAAAATTGACGATATATACGCCCCATACCACGTTATCGCGCATCCCGGTGACATCGTGCCCACGGGTTACCTGCTGAATAAAGGCATACACACCCAGGCCGATGACGGCCAGCAGAAATGCGATCCAGGCGTAGCCCTGGATACTGGTTCTTTCAATCTGAGGTGCAAACTCTTTTAAAGGAGAATTCTGTTCGTTTTCCATGGTTATAATTTATTTTTTTTGCCATAAGGCGTATCCTTATAACGATCCTTAACACTTTCTTCCAGATCATTGAATCCACGATCAACCGGGAACTGACGATCGACAGGGGGCAGATAATAGACACAGGGGCGGGTGCCAAGGACCTCAAGATAACGATATCCTGCGCGGTCGCGAATCAATTCACTGAACTGAAGAGTTTCTGTGCCATTGGTCACTGTATCCTCATCAACATCGCCGAAATAGATAACCCCCATCGGACAGGAAGAGACGCAGTAGGGTAATTTACCCACACGGATCAGGTCGGGGCAGAAGTCGCATTTGGAAACGGTCCCTTCTTTGCCGGGACTGCTGGCCTCGGGTGAATAGGGCTCTTTATCCTCATCAAATTCAGGGTAGTGTTTCCAGGCAAAAACCCTTGTGGAATAGGGGCATCCGGTCATACAGAATTTACAACCGATGCATCGCTCGTTATCGATCAGAACGATCCCGTCGGTCCTTTTATAAGTTGCTCCGACCGGACAAACGCTCACGCACAGCGGGTTATCGCAATGATAACAGGGTTTTGGAAACCAGTAGGGAGAGGTTTTCTCGGAATCCTGCAACAGATATACCTTCATGAATTCCTGGCTCTTGGGAAGATGGTGTCCTTTCTGGCAGGCCTCAACGCATTTCCTGGCGTTTTTACATTTGCCAAGGTCGATGACCATGACGAATTTCCTTCCAGGGATTCCTTTGTGTGAATCAGGGATGGAAACGCGTGGCAGTTTAAGCTGTCCGCGGTCAACCTCCATGATCTCTCCGCCGGTGGTGAGAACCTTTACCTTTTCGCCCGTTTCTGCGGCTGCTGAATCAAAATAGGCGGTAACAAGCCCGGTTCCAACGGCTATTCCTGCGCCGGCTGCCAACCCCTTCTTCAAAAACTGGCGACGTGAATTTTTAGGATTTTTCTTTGACTCTTCTTGCACGTTACTGATGTTTAATGAGATTCATGATATCCGTTGATAATACTTTTAAAATTGCTTGTGGGAGTTTTTCCGATGGTGCAGAAATAGAGATGGATGCACAGGAAAATCGTAATGAAGAACCCGACAAGCAGGTGAATGAGATCAGTCCAGTCAAACCCGCTGATACCCAGGAAATCCTTCACTGTGATATCCGGATAGAGCAGTCCGAACCCGGTAAGAATAGAGAGCGGAACCAGGATATACATAGTTCCGACATAGGAGACCTGCTGGAGGGGATTGAACTTACTCTCCTTTGTAACGGGAAATGGCGGATTTTCTTTTTTAAACAGACCCCTTGTATAATATTTAAACTGCGCCATCAACCTTTTCATAAACCCCCTCACTTCGATAAGGTAGTAGGTTCCGTTGCTGGTGAATAAATTCCCGATGAAAAACAGAAAATAATTCAACGCCAGGGCCACGCCGGCTATGTTGTGAATAGAGACGGCGAGTTTGAATTTCACGACTACCGTCGGATTTGAATATTGGATGCTTAATCCGGTAATGATCAGGGCAAGGCAGAGAATTGCATTTAAAAGGTGCCAGAGCCGGACCCAGACAGGATAAAGATATAAACGTTCGGATTGATGCGTCATGATATAGTTATTTTTTAATACGAAAATAGGCATGAATAGCGATAACAATTAGGGTTAGTCCAAAGAACAAAAGGCTCAATTTGTTCAGGGTGTCGTTCTGGTCGGGGCCGATGGAGGAAGTTTCGCTAAAGAAAAGACCCTTGATAAGACCCTTCTTCTGGATGTTTTCCTGTATCTGGTATTTGAAAAGTGAGGCGTACAGAATTGAGTTTTTCGAATGACAGGACTCACATTTTCTGACAGCATCTTTCTTAGACATTACCTGGTGTGCAACCACCAGCGTGTCCATGTTTTTAGCGTGACATTCGATACAACGGACATTGGTAAAATGTGAGACCTGGTTTGGCAGCCAATCATGCTTTTCGATCAGGTTGGGTTTTTGTTTGTCGGTCAGAAGCTGGTAATTTTTGATATCGCCGTGACAATTCAGGCAGATAAGGTTATCGTAAGTGATGGTTTCAAGGCGGTTGTCATTCGTTCTGGCGACGATCTCATAGGAGTGGGCGTTGTGACACATCCAGCAGGTGAAATCATCACTATGGGTCTGGGAGTGAACGCTTTCCTGAAACTCCTTATCAATTTTTTCGAATTTGAATTTTGCATATTTTTCATCGCCACCATGACAATCGATGCATCCGGCTTTTGTTTCCATACGGAGGTTACCGTCATGGGGGAATGTTGCATAATCCTCTGAGTGGCAATCGGTGCATTTGAATTCACGGTGGTTTGATGCATAAAAAACATCCCGCCGGATGATCACTTCGGTGTACATCTTTTTCGTGACCATCTTTTTTGACTCTTTATTCTCGTATGAATATTTTGACTGGCCATGGCAACCAAAGCAGGTTTCATTCTCCTTGGCATTTTTAAATTTGGAAAGATCTGTTGTTGAGACGGGGAGTTTTTCTTTTTCAGACTGTTTTGCCTGGGAGGAGACAGCGTTGGGTGATTTTGTAAAGAGAAGCAGGAGGGCAAACCCCAGTAGCAAAACCAGAACAACCCATGCCGGACGGATATTGGCTTTATTAATCATTTTAACTCGTTGTGGTTTTTATTTCAATAACATCGAACGTACAGTAAAAAGAATTGGGTGTTTAGGAGAGAAATTCCCGGATAAACACCCAATTCCATTCAGCTGGTTAAATCATGCAATCACTATTTTTTCATTGTGCGCATGAAGGCAACCAATGCCCAACGATCGCTGGCCTCAGGAATCTTTTTTTCGTAGGCTGGCATTTCGTCACGACCCTTGTCGGTTCTGTAAAAAATTTCACCATCGGTCGAAGCCTGGAAAGCGGCTGAGGAGAAATCGCCGGCGAAGGTTTTCAGGGCAGCGCTCTTGGGACCATCGCCAAGACCTTTTGCACCATGGCAGGATTTGCAATGTTTTGCCCATAATTCTTTCCCTGAGCTGATCACGCTGGGATCGGAAAGTTTAACGGTGGCCTTAAGGGCTTTGTCCTTATCGGGAACCGGCCAGGGTTTTGGTTTTGCCTGTTGTGCATTTGCATTGTTTCCTAGAAGAAAAACAACGGCAAAAATTGCCGTAATCATCAGCGTAACAATTTTTTGTGATGTTTTCATGGTTTCAAAAAATTTAGGTTAGTGAATAATTGAATTTTGATTTACGATATCAGAATCCCCAGAGACGGGTTATATTCAAGCCAATAAGAATTCCGCCATTCCAGAAATTGTTGCTGTTATTCTGAACGACATAGGAGGGAACAATTCCCTGTGCCGAGGCAATGAAGAGATGAAATGCGTGTGTGCTTGTTGCAATTTCAACACCAAGCTGGATATTCGGGAAGGGGGTTGATTTTGTAGAGAAAGTCATCCAGTTGTCTGGGTACCTGACAACAAAGGCCGGGTCGTAATTGATAACGATCGGCTGTTCATATGCGATCAGGATGGAGGTCTGGGGGCTGACCCTGATCCTTCCAAGGAGGCTGAAGGAGAAGGCATCGTTTTTAGCGGTGGAATCAACCTTGTTGAAATGGCTGTATGCCAGACCAAGCTGCATGGAGAATGCTTTACAGAATCTCCTGGCGATGAGGAACTGGTGATAATAGGCGAACCGGTCGATGAATTTATATTCGTAACCAAAATTGGAACTCTTGACAGCGTTAATGGAAAAGTTTCCATAATAGGCGATGGTCAGGGGGAAGCCGCCCTTGCGCTGATGGAGGAAGGTATACTTTAGCTGGAGATCCTGAACACGGCTGTTCTTGGTTGTTCCGATACCGATAAGGAGGTTCTTAGTGATGCTGAAGTTAAGCCCAAGCCTGATGTTGGAGGCCCCCCAGATACCTGCGAGGTCCTGCCAGCCGCCCTGGATGGATCCGAAACGGTGCTGGAGTACAAATTCAAGGGTTTTAGCAGGCGGGATCTCCACGGTTTGTTCGTCGATGGCAATACCGCTTTCAAATGGTTTTCTTTCCAAAGGTTTCTTTTCTTTTACAGCCGGTATTGAATCCTGAGCAAAAAGTATTCCAATGCCTAAAACAAAAACCGCAAGGCACATGATGATCTTTTTAAATGTAGATGTATACATGATATCTCTTTTTTGCTTGTTTATAATCCTATTTTCCATTAATTGTTCTTTGCGCCCTGATCGATCCAGGTCTTTATGGTGCCATTATCCTTGGTGTTGCCATAGGCAGCCATGACGCCACCAGCCTGCAGACAGGTGTAAAGTATGCTTCCGGCGCCATTGGATGGAATCACAAATCCATTATCCATCAGGCTTTTGTAGGCGTTGGCAGGAGCAAGGTCAGGTTTTGGTCCCGAACCCACGTGACATCCTGCGCCATTGCATCTTTCAAAGATGGGCTGGACGTTCAGAGAAAAACTGACCGTGTCATTCGGATTGACAGGTTCCGGCTTGATCACTGTGTATTCACAGGCTGTCAGAAATAATATTCCCACAAGAATGGAAATAGAGTTAATCAGTACTTGTTTTTGCATATTGATTAAGTTTATGGTTATTTGATTGCTGTTTGGTAAATCACAATACGATCATCTTTTTTGTAACAAAAGCGTTACCGGCCGATAGCCGGACAAAATAAAGGCCTGCAGGAATGGTCCCGCGGGTATCAATGGAACTGACATGTTCCCCCGGATTCTGGTTTTCGAATATCCATGTACCGACCAGGGAGCCTGCCATGTTCAAAATATCAATTTTAACAGTTTGCTGATTCTCCAGCCGGTAAGCCAGGCCAATGAAGTCGCGGACAGGGTTCGGATAGAGGAGGAGAGAAAAGTCTTTTATTTCCCCAATGGAAGTGTTCACTTTTTCGGCAACAACAAGGGTTGAAAGTTTTGTTACAGGTTTGTTTATGGTAAAGGCACCATAGAATGTAACTGAACCAGTTCCGGCGATCGGTGCCTGCCATTTGAATGTCCATGTTTTGGGGTTTGCAGAACTGGAGCTGGTCTGGGTGATATATTTTCCATTGCCAACCAGTTTGGAACCGGTCCCGGCGATCAGGGTGCCGAGCAAAGTTCCATCAGTGGCCTGGGGAGAAACCTCAAAGCCCTTGCTGCCGGTCCCGCTCACTGTAACGGTAATATTATAAGTAACCCCAGGAGTATATCCATCGGCGGGGACATCGGATGTAATCCAACCTGAAACGGAAGTGGCCGTTCCATTGTGGCAATCAGTACAATCCTTGCCATCCGAGGGAGAGCCCGTATAACCTGCAGGGGAACCCTGCGGATACTTAAGGTCATTCCCGCTGAACCCGGTCAGCAGTAAGATCAGGAGAAGGGGCAGAAATTTAAGGAGATGCTTCATTACTGTTTGATTAATTTAAAAAAGGCTTCAGGAACAGATCCCTGAAGCCTTTTTACTAAACGAACAACATTCTATTCATTTAATGCTGCAAGGCTTGCATCCAGCATATCGCTGGTATAAGCGTAGTTGTGCATGCCCGCGCTGCGATCGTAGTAAACCAGTTTATAATTCCAAACAACGGCAAGTTGTTTCTGCGTGTATTTTTTAGGAACGAGTACATTATGTGAAGCAGAGTCAATGATCTTCTTGGCGATCAGCGCATCCTGAAGAGCAAGGTATTTTTCTTCAATAACAAGCTGTTTCTCTTCCATCTTGGCCTGGGTCATGTTACCGTTGTGGCAACCATCAATGTTGCATCCGAAAAGGTTATCGCCCTCTTCTTCGTTGCCGATCCAGAGTGAGTGACCTCCGGTGAGATTACCAACTGCTTTTGCGCCATGACATGAGGTGCAGGAGGAGTTGTCTTTGTGGCTGGTGTTGGTATATGGGGTGCCGAATTCAAAGGCTCCTTTTCCACCAAGTACAAGCGACTGACCACCATAATGCGGCCCCCAGCGAGAACTTGTAACCTTGAGTGAGTCGGTACCTACAGGGTTGGTAACCCAGGGGCTGGTTGTACGGGCCTGGTGACACCTTCCACAGAGATTGCCTGAACCACCGTTAGCGGGGAAGTCCATGGTAATGCTTTTGTTGATTCGAAGGTTGTAGGGAGCCGTTGTTTTCAATGCCCAGTCAGAAGTTGTGTAAGTTGAATGAATGTTGTGGCAGGTACGGCAGTTGATCGGAGCAGGATCAGTAACCTCAGCTAAAGTAGTATCAGCGCCGGTAGCGACACATTCAATAAAGCCCTGGCTTGTATGGCAGGCAGCACATGTTTTACGATTCTCGAATGCAGTACTTCCGGTTGCATGCTGAGAAGCATCATACTGGAAGATCTTTGCAACGATTGAATCAGAGAAATTATGGCACTGGGTACAGGTTGCGTTGGCATCCTGGCCATTGGTGCCATCTTTACCGGCAGGACCTGCAGGACCCTGGGGTCCCTCCTTGGTACAGCTGGTAAACATAAGGGCTGCAGCGGAGATCAGCATCCCGGCTGCAAAAAGTTTAGTAATCAGTCTTTTCATTTTCTTACATTTTTGTTAATTAATACATTTATCGCAGCAGACAACTTGTGAAATTATTCGCAAAGCAAAATTATTTAAGTTAAGATACAGAGCCCAGGCCGGCCGGGTGAGATTTATAGAGGAAATTGTTGAGATATATCAATCCATCATTGATATATATCAATATTTACATAAGGAAGTTGACAAATACCGGAATCAGCCTGTTTCGCTGATCTGGCGCATCTGTTTCGGATTGGTGATGTGGATCGATCCCCCGTCAATAGTAAGTATGCCCTCTTCCTTGAATTCTTTCAGGATCCTGATTGCACTCTCTTTCGACATTCCCGAAATATCGGCAAGGTCCTGTCGGGAAATGGTCATTTCAAAGGGGTTCGCACAATATATTTTTTCGGAGAGATAGAAAAGGGCATCAGCAATTCTGCCATGCATTTGTTTTTGCGTAAGGCTGATAACCTGTTCAAAATTGAAAATCGCCTGAAGGGAAACCCGTTTGATAAATTCATCAGCGAAATCGGGATTTTCCCGGATCAGTTTCTTAAAAATATTGACATCTACCAGGCAGGCCGTTGAATCCTCAACGGCAGAAGCAGAATAGTGATGCCGGTTATCTACATATATACCAGGGCCAAAAACATAATCAACCGGCTTGACAAGGGCGAGAATTAAATTTTTACCATACCCTTCGATGTAGAGTTTCGCAAGCCCGGATGTCACGCAAACGAAATGAGGAGAGGGAGTACCTTGTTTAAAAATAATCTCACCAGCCCTGTAGTTTACCTGGAACCTGCCATGGTTGATCAACTCCAGCTCGAAAGGGGTCAGATAATTAAAAATAGATGTTTTGCAGTTACAGTCCTTACAGTTAGACGAATTCTGGGCTTTTCCTACCATCCTCTCAATCAATAAAATATATCAGGCGATCTATCTATGGAAGTACAAAAATAAAGATTAATTGACATAAAACAAGTTTTTCATCATTTTTTATCAATGGTGTTGTTGAGAAATATCAATCAGGCAAGTGGATCTGTATCAAACCAATTCCCGGGAAATAAGGTAGCTTGCTATCTGGACGGCGTTAGTAGCGGCTCCTTTGCGAAGGTTATCGGCAACAATGAAAAGGTTGACAGCATTGGGTATTGATTCATCAAGTCGGATCCTTCCGACAAAGACGTCATCCTTCCCTTCGGCCTCCATTGGCATCGGATAGATATTATTTTCCACATCGTCGCGGATGGTAACACCGGGGAAGGCGGACAGAACAGAGCGGATGGCCTGGAGATTGACCTTGTCTTTGAATTCGATGTTTACCGCTTCTGAATGACCAATGAGTACGGGTACCCGAACGATCGTTGCGGTAATGTTGATGGAGGGATCACCAACGATTTTACGGGTTTCGAAGACAAGCTTCATCTCTTCGGTGGTATACCCATTTGGGAGGAAAGACCCGCCGTGTGGAAAGAGGTTCAAATCAATCGGATATGGATAGGCCATCTCGGCGGCAGCCCCCCTCCGCTCGTTTTCCATTTGCCTGACCGCTTTCTCCCCTGTTCCAGATACGGACTGGTAGGTGGAGATCACCAACCTCCTGATCCCAAAGGTCCGGTGGAGAGGGGCGATGACCATGACAAGCTGGATGGTAGAGCAATTCGGATTTGCGATGATCTTGTGGTTACGTGTAAGAATTCCGGCATTGATTTCTGGAACGACCAGCGGGATCTCCGGGTCTGTTCTCCAGGCTGAGGAGTTGTCGATGACAGTTGAGCCCACAGAAGCATACCTCGGCGCCCATTCTCCGGACACGGCTGCTCCTGCAGAAAAAATTGCCAGCTCTGGTTTCAGTTTAACTGCCTGTTCGTTGCTGACCACCGGATATTGGTTCCCGTTGAATTCAACAGTTTTTCCGACCGATTTCGGAGATGCCACCGGAATGATCTGATCAGGGATGAGGTTATGTTCCCGGAGCACCTTTAATATTTCGCGTCCTACCAGACCGGTAGCGCCAACCACGGCAATTTTCATACTCACAACCAAATACCGTGCAAAGATATGATTACGACTGACACGAATGAAAAAACCACCATAAAATGACCCTCATCGTATCACCTTTTACCACCGAAACCGATTAAAGAGAAAAAAGATGAAACGTTTTCTTCTCCCTCTCCTTTGTTTACCGGTGTTTGCGTTTTCACAGGTGATGGATCATTTTACAGACGGAAACTTCACCAAAGATCCATCCTGGACCGGGGATACCGGGGACTTCAAGGTGAACGGATCACATCAGTTGCAGCTGAATTCGTCGGGCAGCGATACCGCCGTGCTGGCAACCATGACCACAACATTCAAAAAACACACCTGGAAATTCTGGGTAAAAGTTGCTTATAACACATCGGCAAACAACTTTGCCAGGGTCTACCTGATGGCTGACACCAGCTGGCTGGGCCAGGGTGTCAGGGGCTATTACCTGCAAATCGGAGGGCCGGACGACAGCATCTTCATTGTAAGACAGAATGGAAATGATCACAGGCGAATCCAGTGTTTCGCAAGTTACCGCACAAACAAATCAGCAAACAGTCTCAGCATAGAAATCAAAAAAGACGAAAACGGAAACTGGAAAACCTTTATTGACACCCTGGGTGGGAGCAACTTTATTCAGGACAGGTCCTTTATTGACACAACAATCCGCGACTGCAAATATTTTGGACTCTTCTGCAGGTATACATCCAGCAATTCGACCAAAACCTATTTTGATGATTTTTATTCGGGTCCGGAAATTACGGATACGCTTCCGCCGGCAGTAGCGACATGTGTCACCGACGATTCCTCCGGAGTCAGTCTTACGTTTACGGAAAATTTAAAATTGCCAGAGGCAACAGCTTCTGGTCACTTTTTCCTGATCAACCAGTCGGCAGAGCCAGAAGAGGTGGCGGTTGATCCCCTGAATCCCTCACATCTTTTCCTTTTGTTCTCCGTGCCGTTTGAGGAGGGTATTCAACAGGAAATCAGGATCACAGGGTTAGAGGATCTGTCGGGGAACCTCATAAAAGACACGGTAGTTCAGACTTTTTATTACAGACCGAAGGGCTTTGACATTCTCATCAATGAGATCATGTATGATCCCAATCCCAAGGTTTATCTTCCTGACCAGGAGTTTGTAGAGCTTTACAACAAAACCTCTTACCCGATCAGTCTGGAAGGCTGGATATTTTCGTTTGGTAACTACCAGAAAAAATTACCGGAAATTTTCATTGCCCCCAGGGGTTATTTACTGTTCGTGAGTGATTCGGCAAAATTTTCCGGTTTCGGCAAAGCGATCAACCTGTTCACTTCGGCGACATCACTTTCCAATGAAGGCGCTGCATTAACGCTGAAAGATCGTCAACAGCGCATAATCCATTCGACAAGTTACTCCCCGGACTGGTTTCATAAATCCTTTAAAGAGGAGGGGGGCTGGTCGCTTGAAATGACAGATCCGGAAAATCCCTGCGGCTGCGGTGAAAACTGGGAAGCCTCGACGGATGGTTCGGGGGGGACTCCCGGCAGGGTTAATTCAGTTTCAAAGAAGAATCCTGACATGATCACTCCTGTTGCAGAGAGGACGGTGATTGAGGATACGGTAACCCTTGAAATCATTTTTTCTGAACCCATGGACAGTCTTTCGCTGAGAACTGAGCTCTTCCAGATCAAAGGACCCGAAGAATTTATACCAGGAGAATTGGAACTCATCCCGCCTGCCTATCAGCGTGTCAGGTTTAAAACGGCTACCCCTTTTCAGAAGGGGTTTCAATATTCGGTTTTCTTTAAACAGGGGATCAAAGATTGTTCAGGGAATGATGTTGACACATCACGTATTCTCAGGGCGGCTATTCCCGACACTATTGAGGCATCAGACCTTGTCATCAATGAAATTTTATTCAACCCGGCCAGCGGTGGCAGCCGTTTTGTTGAACTGTATAACCCGTCAATGAAAGTCCTGGATATATCCACCCTGGTAATGTCGGATCACGAGATCCTCCCGGAGGAGGGTGAATCTGGCAAACCTATTACCGGAGAGAAATACCTTGTATTCCCGGGTGATTATGTCGTGGCAGCCCCGGATCCGCAGGACATTTTTTCAAGGTATTTTTGTCCTGAAAGGAAAAATTTCATTGAAATGGCAGGGTTCCCAGTCCTTGATGATGACACGGGAACCCTTATTCTGGCAGTTAAGGGAGATCTCATGGCCATTGACAAGGTCCGGTATGACCATGAGATGCATTATCCATTACTCTCTTCCGAGGAGGGGGTTTCGCTTGAGAGACTAAGTCCATTCAGATCGTCGGGTGATCCTCAGAACTGGCATTCGGCCTCGGAGACCTCGGGGTTTGGCACACCCGGAAGAGAGAATTCACAGGTCATCCGCATGGAGGATTCAGAATCTTTCGCCGGGGTTTCGCCGGAGATCTTCTCGCCTGACAACGATGGAAGAGATGATGTTGTCAGCATCAGGCTCAGGACAGGTGATGCTGGCTACCAGGCGACCATCGCTATTTTTGATCATATGGGAAGATGTGTAAGGAAACTGGTCAACAATGTGCTGATCTCCGGGGCAGAAAACTTCTCCTGGGACGGCACTGATGACAATGGAAAAAAGGCTCCGATAGGCTTTTACATTGTATATATTGAAACATTCAAGCCGGATGGCACAATAAAAAGGGTAAAAAAAACAACCATTCTCGGCGGAAAGATTTAATTCATGGCGACGGCGATGGCGGCAATGCTCACCCTGATTCCCGGGGCTGCTGCCAGAGCCTGGATGCAGGCTTCGATGGTTGCCCCTGTAGTAATGACATCATCGACCAGTAAAACATGCGATCCTTCAAATTTTTGCGGATCCCTGACGGTAAAAGTCTCGGACACATTTTCCCATCTTTTGAAACGTGATTTTTTCGTCTGGGTTTCGGTTTCCAGGTTTCGGATCAGTTCACGGTTCTCCACCGGAACTCCCATTGCAGATGAGAGGCCTATGCCAAACTGTTCACTCTGATTGTATCCCCTGGAGACAAATTTTTTCCTGTGAAGCGGTACGGGAATGATCCATGAAATGTCGCTGAACGGGGGTGTCTGTTTAAGGTACAGCCCATAGCGGTTTCCCAGCAGAATCCCGATGTCCTTCCTGCCCTTGTATTTAAGTTTATGAATAAGCTCCTGCGTGCAATTTCCTTTATTAAAATGAAGGAAAGCGGCAGCGGAATTGATGCGGACACGACCCCAGAAAAGCCTACTGACAGGATTTTCTGGGTCGAGGTGAAAATTTGTTTTCGGAAGGTGATACTCGCATTTCTGACAGATCACATCTTCCGACCGCCACAGGGAATTGCCGCATAATGCGCAGATTCTTGGGTAGACCAGTGAAATAAAATCTTCAATCCAAAACATGTTTTATTCCTTAATCGGGATAACCCTAAAAAGGTGATACATCAAAAGAGATTATTTTCTCAGGAGTCCGGAACCAATTAAAAAATCGTGTAGGTTTGATCAAAAATTACCCCGGGTGGAGAAGCCTCCGTTATTATCGGTTGATGATCTGACCATTGCTTTCCGATCCGAAAACCAGGAGACCAGAGCGACGGATCAGATCTCTTTTCATCTCGGCTCATCTGAAACGCTCGGGATTGTTGGTGAATCAGGCTCGGGGAAGACCGTTACAGCCCTCTCCATCCTGAGGTTGCTGCCTTCGCCACCAGCCAAAGTTTTATCTGGACGTATTATTTTTAATGATAAAACGGAAGGGAAAAAAAATATTCTTTCGCTTTCGGAAGAGGAGATGCGGAAAATCCGCGGGAGAAAAATTTCGATGATCTTCCAGGAGCCGATGACCTCGCTGAATCCTGTTTTCACCTGCGGTGACCAGGTGGCCGAGATCCTCCGGCAACATCTCATCGTGAATAAAAGTGAAGCAAAAGAGAGGGTACTGGAGTTATTTCATGAAGTCAGGCTTCCCGAACCCCGCCGGGTTTTTGCAAAGTATCCCCATGAATTGTCGGGCGGGCAGAAACAGCGTGTGATGATCGCCATGGCCATTGCCTGCAGCCCCGGCATTCTCATTGCCGATGAACCCACTACGGCTCTCGATGTGACAGTTCAGAAGACCATTCTGGAATTACTTCAACGGCTGCAGGATGAACGAAAAATGAGCATTCTCTTTATCACGCATGATCTGGGGCTCATTTCTAGTTTTGCCCGGCGGGTTGTAGTTATGTACAAGGGGAAAGTTGTTGAAGAGGGGGAGGTCGGAAATATATTCAAAAATCCGCAGCACAGGTATACCCAAGGGCTCATTGCCTGCAGGCCGCCGCTCAGCGCCAGGCTCCGGCGCCTTCCCATGGTAGAGGATTTCATAAATGGAATGGGCGGAGAGGTACAGGTAATAAGTCCAAAAGAGAGAGAAGCCGAACACGGCAGGATCTATGCCTCAGAACCGGTCCTAAAAGTCGCCGGACTTGGAAAAAAGTTTCATCAGCATCCGGTTTCCTTTTTTAAGAAAGAGAACCAGCACAGGGTTTTAAGCAACATTGCACTTTCGGTATTTCAGGGTGAGACCCTTGGAATCGTAGGTGAATCAGGGAGCGGAAAAACTACGCTAGCCAGAACCATGCTTGAACTGATACCCCCTTCGGAGGGAAGCATCCTGTATCTTGAGACGGAGATAACTACACTGAACAGGGAGAATCTGAAAAAACTCAGAAAGGATCTTCAGATCATTTTTCAGGACCCCTATTCCTCTCTGAATCCCCGACGCACGATCGGTGCGGCCATTATGGAGCCAATGGTGGTTCACAAAATACTAAGGAACAACGCTGAAAGGAGAGCGGAAACAATCCGGCTGCTTCGGCAGGTAGGCCTGGAGCCTCATCATTTCGACCGTTATCCTCATGAATTCTCCGGTGGTCAGCGGCAGAGGATCTGTATTGCAAGGGCCATTGCAGTCCGGCCCAGGCTGATCATTTGTGATGAACCGGTTTCTGCCCTTGATGTTTCGATCCAGGCACAGGTTCTGAACCTGCTTAATGATCTGAAATCACAGCTTGGGCTGACCTATATTTTCATTTCCCACGACCTGTCTGTTGTAAAATACATGGCAGACCGCCTGATTGTAATGAAGGAGGGGAAGATCGTTGAGATGGGAGATGCCGATCAGATCTATAAAAATCCCCGGGAGGAATACACCAGGTTACTGCTTGAGGCAATACCCGGGCAAAAATCTAAAGAACCATGAATAAGAAAAAGGGAAAAAGCATTTCGAGAAATGATGCCAACACTTTTGTAAGGTCAGTGCTTGAGGTTTTTCAGAACAATCCTTCAAGCGGTTTCAATTACAAACAGGTTGCCGGCCGCCTGGGTATTTCGGACAGAGGCAGCAAAGATCTGATCAAACTGATCATTGAACAACTTTGCACAGGGGAGGATCTGATCAGGACCGACAGGGGAAAATTCAGGATCAACCAGGAGAGCGCAAGGTTCAGGAAGGAGCACAAAAGTCTGATCACAGGGGTAGTTGATATGAAACAAACCGGGAAGGCTTATCTGATCCCGGAGGACAAAACCGAGGATGTTTTCATTGCTGCCGGAAACACGCACCATGCGCTGAACGGGGATGTTGTAAAGGTTCACCTGTTCCCTGCCCGCAAGGGTCATAAAAGGGAAGGGGAAGTTGCTGAGATCCTGAAAAGGAAAAAGAGCCAATTTGTCGGCACCATAGAGTTATCGAAAAAGTTTGCCTTCCTGTTGCCCGACAATCCTTCGATGCCGGTGCATATTTTCATTCCCCTGAGCGAGTTAAACGGGGCAAAGCACGGACAAAAAGTGGTGGCTGTCATAACCGAATGGCCGGCCCAGGCTGAAAATCCTTTCGGGAAGGTAACCCAGGTCCTGGGCAGGCCCGGTGAGGACCAGGTAGAGATGCAATCAATCCTGGCCGAAAGCGAGTTTCCCCTCTCATTTTCTCCCAGGTCGGAAAAAGAAGCAGCGGGCATCCCTTATGAGATCCCCGAAGCTGAGGCCAGGAACCGAAAGGATTTTCGTGAAACCCTTACCATCACCATCGATCCAGAGGACGCCAAAGACTTTGACGATGCCGTATCGCTGAAGAAATTGTCCAATGGTCACTGGGAGGTGGGTGTACATATTGCGGATGTGTCGTATTATGTGAAGCCCGGGTCGGCCATTGACGAAGAGGCTTACGACAGGGGGACCTCCATCTACATGGTTGGCCGAACTGTTCCCATGTTGCCGGAACGTCTGTCGAACGAAGTGTGTTCTCTCCAGCCGAATAAGGACCGGTTATGTTTTTCGGCCGTTTTCGAGATGGATAAAACCGGAAAGATATTTTCGGAGTGGTTTGGGAAGAGTATTATTCATTCAGACCGGAGATTCTCCTATGAAGAGGTACAGGCGATTATTGAATCGGGAAGCGGTGATTATGCGCAGGAGATCGCAGTGCTGAATGAGATTGCCACAAAACTTCGGGAGGAGCGTATGAGAAAGGGGTCTATCAATTTTGAAACTGAAGAG
Organism: bacterium; assembly: GCA_037131065.1. Lineage (GTDB taxonomy): Bacteria > Bacteroidota > Bacteroidia > Bacteroidales > FEN-979 > JBAXRT01. Next base: position 18,418 of record JBAXRT010000016.1, read on the forward strand.
GTCAGGTTCAAACTTGATGAAAAGGGGAGGCCGCTTTCCATTTACATTCGCGAAATGAAAGAGGCCAACAAGCTGATTGAGGATTTCATGCTTCTCGCTAACCGGAAAGTAGCTGAATGGGTTAACAGGCATAAGGAAAACGGGGCGGTCAGGACCTTTGTTTACCGTGTGCATGACACACCGACCCCGGAAAAACTGGAAACCTTTACCCAGTTTATCGGCAGGCTCGGGTACAAGATAAATATGACTTCGCAGAAAAACCTGGCCCAGTCGTTTAACAAGCTTTTTCAGGAGATCAAAGGGACAGGGGCAGAGAATGTGATCGAAACAGTGGCCATCCGGACCATGGCCAAAGCATTTTACTCGACGGACAACTTCGGCCATTACGGACTCTCATTCCCGTATTACACCCATTTTACCTCCCCGATCAGGAGATATCCCGACCTGATGGCGCATCGCCTGTTTTTTGATTATCTCAATGGATCTAAATCGGCATCAAAGGAAGGATATGAAGTCATGTGTGTTCATTCTTCCGACATGGAGAGAAGGGCGACCGATGCGGAAAGGATGTCGGTTAAATACAAACAGGCAGAATATATGCTGGATAAAATCGGACAGGAGTTCGACGGGTTGATCTCGGGAGTGAGCAAGTGGGGTCTCTTTGTTGAAATCATCGGGACGCAATGCGAAGGCATGGTCCGGTTAAGGGACCTGGATGACGATTATTATTATCTGGATGAAGAGAATTTCCAAGTTATTGGTCAGCGATACGGCGACCGTTTGAAATTAGGGGAAAAAGTAAGAATCCGTGTAAAGCGGATTGATCTCGCAAGAAAGCAGATGGATTATGATCTTATCAGGCCAATTTCCTTTTCTCGATAAGATCAAAGAATGATTTGTGATAGGTCTCGCTGACGGGGATGTATTTATCACCGATCTTGATCCTGTTCCTCTCGATGGAGTCGATCTTGTCAAGGGCAATATAAAAGGATTTGTGAACCCTGAAAAATTGTGATTCGGGAAGTATCTCATCAATCCTCTTGGCATTCATCAGGCTCATGATTCGTTTATTTAACGTAACAATCCGCCAATAATCTCCCATTCCTTCTATGTATAGCACATCGGAGAAAAAAACCTTTTCCATCCTGGTTTCCGTTTTGACAAAGAAAAAATCCTCTTTTTTCTGGGCCGCGACAGGGGCGCTTTCGGTTTTTGACGTTTTTTTCGATTCATTCTGCATCCGTTCGCAGACCTTATCCACTCCCCTGATGAACCGTTCAAAGGAGATGGGCTTAAGCATGTAGTCGACCACATCAAGTTCGAATCCCTGGACCGCGTACTCATCGAAGGCAGTGGTAAAAATGACAAAAGGCCGGTATTTAAGCGCATTCAGCAACTGGATCCCGGTAAGATCCTCCATCTGGATATCCAGGAATAGAAGATCCACTTTGTTGTTCCTGATGAAATCAATTGATTCAATAGCGTTATCAAAGGTTTTCATCAAATTCAAAAAAGGAACCTTTGTGGCGTAATCCCGGATGATATCGAGGGCCAGGGGTTCATCATCAATGGCAATGCAGTTGATTTTCATGTGTTAATGATTTTTAAGTAATGGTCACATGGAATATCCATTATTATCATCCACGGTTTGCATGAACGATGTTTGTATGGATATTTCATACCGATTCAAGTATTAATTTTACATGATACATATCCTTATCTTCCCAGGTTTCAAGTGTATGTTTGCCTGGGAATAGCAACTCTAGGCGACGGCGTACATTGTTAAGACCGATGCCCCTGACATGGTTGGGTGACACCTCCATGTTTTTCTTAAGGTAATTGGAAATTTCGAAGTTGATCCTGCCGGGTTCTGCATTGAGAGATATGATGATCCCGGGAGAGGGAGCACTTTTGCTTCCATGTTTGAAGGCGTTTTCTACAAAAGGAATAAGAAGCATCGGAATAATGGTTCGCCCTTCGAGGGAACCACGGATGGTCAGAGAAACAAAATCTTTCTGTCTTGTACGCAACTGCTGAAGCTCGATAAAACTCTTCAGATACTCAATCTCTTTTTCAAGGAGCACCTTATCGGCTGCTGCATCAAACAGCATATATCTCATGATGGCCGACATTTTCATGACAGCGGCCGGAGCATCATCTGATTTCTTGTATACAAGGGAATAGATATTATTCAGCGTATTGAATAAAAAATGGGGATTGACTTGTGAGCGCAGTAAAGCAAGTTCGCTGGTCTGATTCTGAAGCAAGAGTTCCGACCTCAGCTTTTGTGAATCAAACCATCCAATGGCGAGTCGAATGAGAAATGCATAAGTACTGAGAATGATGACAAGGCGGACTGAGTTTAACCACCAGCTGCCGGAGAGTACAACCATCTTGCTTTCAGGCGTAGAAACCAAATATTTCCAGAAGGAAAACTCAAGGCCCACCCTCACAGGAACAAGGGCAGCAAGGAGTGCGACCCCAAGGAAAAGCCCCAGGATTTTATTTTTTAAAGAGAGAAGAAGAGGAACGCACAGGTAGACCGCATAAAAGGTCAATACGGCAAGTGAGACATAATCAATAATGTCAAGGTAATAATTTTTATCAATCCCCTTGTTGATATAGTAAGGGAAGAGCGCCTGGTTTATAATATAAATCCAGAAAAATACATGAACCAATATTTTAGAGCGCTTCTTCATCCTGTTACGAAATGAAATTCGCAGCCAAATTACAAAAAGAAAAAACGATAATCCTAATTATAAGTAGACTAATCGATTGGAAATGCTTTTTATTCGCCAACTCTACGAAAATGGTCGATGAAAAAAGCAACCGGAATTTCCTTTTCATTTTTAATGGTTAATTTTATTCCGGTTTGTTTTTCAAAGGCTCCGGTGATGATATAATCGAGAGAAACCCGTGAATGACCGAAAATTTTTTTAGCCAGTTTTTATAAACATTACTTTCATTTGGATGTTAATTAATCTATTATTGCCATGAAAAACGCCGCAACTATTAAACGTAACCGGTTAAATACGGTTCTTCAACTAACAGTTATCATCATGATATCATCCGTTATTTCTTCAGGATGCCAGAAACAGACCGACTACCACGGATTCAGGCTGATCGAAAAACGATTTGTAAAAGAGGTCAATGCAGATTGCTATTATCTGGAACACCTCAAAAGCGGTGCAAGGGTATTAAAGATCGCTAACGACGATCCGAACAAGACATTCAGCATTGCCTTCAAGACTTTTCCGGAATCGGACAACGGGGCGCCACACATCCTGGAACATGCCGTGCTCAACGGTTCAAAAAATTTCCCGGTAAAAAGTCCTTTTGATGTACTGAGCAAGGGATCCCTTAATACTTTTATCAATGCCTTTACATCCAAGGATTTTACCATGTACCCGGTTGCCAGCATGAATGAGAAGGATTATTACAACCTGATGCATGTTTATCTGGATGCAGTTTTTAACCCACTGATATACCAGGACTCCCGGATCCTCAAGCAGGAGGGCTGGCATTACGAGCTGACGGATAAAAGCGGACCGGTTGAATACAAGGGGGTTGTTTATAACGAGATGAAGGGAGCATTTTCAAATCCCACAAGGGAGTTGTGGTACCAGATATTTAAAAATCTATTCCCGGAAAACAATTACGGGTTTGAATCCGGGGGATATCCGCCGGCCATCCCGACCCTGGACCAGGAGAAGTTCATCCAGTTCCATAAAAAATATTATCACCCTGAGAACTCCTATATTTTTCTGTATGGAGATTCGGATCTTGAAAAGGAGCTATCCTTCATTGATTCGGCCTATCTTTCGGCGTATGTAAAGGAAAGTAACCGTGCAACAATCAAGGACCAGGCTCCATTCGCCGCAAGGAAAGACACCACCTGCTGGTACTCCGTGCTGGAAGGGTCAGATACTGATAACCAGACCTACCTGACCCTGAACTGGGTTGCGGGACACAATACCGACCAGGCGTTGAATATGTCGCTCGATATTTTGTGCGAGACGCTGGTGAACCAGGAATCAGCCCCGGTCAGGCTTGCACTTCAGAAAGCCGGTATCGGCCAGGACGTTTCGGCTTCCGTGAGCAATTTTAAGCAAAATGTCATCCAGATCTCGGTACAGAATGCAAAATCAAGTGACAAAAACCGGTTCCTGGAGGTGGTTATGTCAACGCTGAAGGAGGTGGCGGCCAAGGGTTTTGATAAAAAGGAGGTCGAAGGAGTTATCAACCGCAAGGAGTTTCAGCTCAGGGAGGGGAATGATGCACAAAAGGGGCTTACCTATATCAATCAATCGCTTGGTCCCTGGTTTTTCTCAGATGATCCTTTTCTCGGCCTGGAATATGAAAAGCCACTGGCAGAGGTAAAGCAGTCTCTCACATCAGACTACCTGGAGAAAGTAATGGTTAAATATCTCATTGACAATCCACACGCCCTGTTGCTCGCACTCGAGCCAAAACCGGGGCTTGATAAGGAAAAGTACCAGGTTGTGGAGAAGGAGCTGAAGTTCTATAAAGAAAAACTTACGTCTGACCAGATTTCCGGGCTGATCAGTGAGACACAGGGGCTGATCGAATACCAAAAACGGGAAGACACGCCTGAAGCACTTGCCACGATTCCGATGCTTGACATCAAGGACATTGATCCCAAGGCCAGGTTTTATCCTGTTGAGGAGAAGACAGAGTCCTCCATTCCAGTCCTTTATCATGAAGAGTTTACCAATGGCGTGGTCTATATAAACTTCTATTTTGATCTACATGTGCTTCCCCAGGAGATGATTCCGTATGCCTCCCTGTTGTCAAATTTTATCGGGCTTCTCAATACTAAAGAGCGCAGCTTCGGGGAGATCAACCAACTGCTGAATATTCATACTGGCGGATTCTACACCAGCCTGAAAACCTACACCGAAGAGATGGACGACAACAGGCTGATGCCCAAGTTTGTATTTACTACGAAATCGATGAACAACAAAATGGGAAAGATGTTTGAGCTTGCTGCCGAAATTATCGAAAAGACGGACTATTCAGATACTGCCAGGTTAAAAACCCTGCTGGGCCGCTTACACTCGCAATTGGACGCAGAAATGAAGGGGAACGGATATGCGGTGGCAAGCAGGAGGCTGCCCTCTTATTTCAGCAACCAGGGGATGTTCAGCGAGATTACCCGTGGTATGGATTTTTACTGGTTCGTTTCGGATCTGACAAAGAATTTTGACAAAGAGAAAGAGAAGATCGTCGGAAACCTGAAACAAGCCGCCTCCATGCTTTTTTCAAAGCCGAACCTTGTGGTCGCCATCACCGGCGGGAGGCAGGACCTTGATCTTTTTGCTAAGAAAATACCTGCGCTGGAAAAGGCCCTTTCAAAATCTGACACCAGAAAAAACGACTGGAATTTCAAAATGGAAAACCGAAAAGAGGGGATCATGGCTCCTTCCAAAGTACAATATGTCATCGACGGATATGATTATAAAAAACTCGGATATGCCTGGAATCCGAAGATGCGGGTGCTCAGCCAGATCCTTTCAACCGACTGGCTTCAGACCAGGATCAGGGTGATTGGCGGAGCCTATGGCGGATGGAGCTCGTTTTCAATGACCGGCACGGTCACTTTCAATTCTTACCGTGATCCCAACCTGAAAGAGACCATCTTAAATTATGATGCCACTCCGGAATATCTTTCCGCTTTTAAGGCTGATCAAAAGGCCATGACCAGGTATATCATCGGAACGATTGCCGGGATAGATAGCCCGCTGACGGCTTCGGAGAAGGGCGAGCTTGCCGTGACCTATTACTTTAACAAGAGAAAGCCGGAGGCCATTCAATCTGACCGGGAAGCAGTCCTGTCAACAACACCGGAGGATATCCGGGGGTTTGCCCCGCTGGTAAAGAAGGTGCTTGACCAGAAATCAATCTGTGTTTATGGAAATGAAGAGATAATAACCAAAGAAAAAGAGCTTTTCAAGAACCTTGTAAAGATTGACCGATAATACACTTGCCTTACGTTCAGGCAGGGTCATCCGGGCGAGTATGATTGCCACCCTTTTCCTTGCACTCGTCTGGGCCAATTCAGATGCTCAGAAGCACTACAATTTTTTCTATGGCAAAGTCCTGGATCAGCAGAGAAAAACAGGGATTTCAAATGTAAATTTCTCTTTCACAGGATCAAAGCTCGGCTCAATATCGGACAAGAAGGGAGAGTTTTCATTTTTCATTGACACCATCCCGGTCACTATGATCGTGAGCCATGTTGGATATATCACGAAAAAAGTCATCCTGGACACGACCTCCTACTCCCTGACACTATACCTGGAGCCTGAGATCAGGGAGCTTAAAGGGGTTGAAATCAAGGCGAGTGCCCATGAAGCCTTTTTTAAGGACGACCAGTTTTCAGTCAAGGATTATGAAATTGACAGCGGGAAAATCTACCTGCTCATCTACCGGTATTATTTGTCGAAAGCGGAAATTATCTGCAAAAATGAAAAGGGGGACACCCTGGCAGTTTCGGAATCACTTCCTTTTATGATCAGGACTTTGCTCAGGGATTGCATAGGCTATCTTCATGTTTTAAGCCATGATTCTGTTTTTCAGCTTTTCAGGGAGGACAGCCTCATCCGCCTGATCCATGCCGAATCGGTGGAAAAATTTGAAAAGGTGCTTTTAAACTGCATTGCATCAACTGAGCAAACCCTCTATTTTAAAAAGCATACAGAACTCGGCATGGGGGTGGAGTATTACGGAATAGACAGAAAAAGCAAGGAACGACAATACCTTTCGACCGTCAGAGATGAAAAAAAAGCGAAGATGCTCAGGCGGAACCCCGATGATTTTTCGTTAATGTTATCTGGCATCCCGGACGACAGGGATCTTTTTGTAAACTGGAACTGGGTCCATAAAATACTTTACCGGCCTGTGAAGTCTGCCCTTTACAGGATTGGTTCCTTCATCTGTATATTCAACATTCCTGAAAGGCAGATCGAATTTTACGATCTGAAGGGTGCCTATTCCTATAAGCTTGCACTCAGGATCGATGAAAAAATTGATGGCAGGTGGTCGGATGAGATCACTGTTGATGATGTTTCGGGTAAGGCATATACTACAATCATAAGAAACGGCATCTTTATACTTTATGAGATCGATCTGAATACGGGCAATCTGAAAAAGCGACTGACCTTTTTCCATCCCTATCCCGAGAAGATCCGAATCTATAACGGGTATGTGTATTATTTGTATGATGTACCTGGCATCGCAGACAACAAAATGCTGTACCGGCAAAAGATATAATGTTTATTACCAGCTATTTCTGAAAAAGGTATTAATTTAGGGTGGTCAAACAACCAGAAATGGGCAAGTCCAGGCCTGTCCTTTTCCTCCAAAATCAAAAAAAAATGAGCGAACAACCAATAAACCCGATCTTTGAAAATCGTCCGGAACCAAGTGTTTCAGGAGCGTTTGGTCATGGGTGGGAAACCATGAAAAAGAATTTCCCCGAACTGTTGCTGGTAATTTTTCTTCAGATCCTGATCGCCGTACCGGTTGGAATAGGAAATTTTTTCCTCCCGGTTCCTCCGAGCTTTTTTAATTTTTCCAGCCTCTTTTCCATCGTATACGGGCTTGTCGTTTTGACCCCCGTCAGCTATGGATGTTACGGGATTTTTCTCAAAGCCGTTCGGGGGGAGTCATACAAGGTAACCGATATGTTTTTTGCTTTCCAGCAGATTTGGCAGATCATAATTGCCAATCTTCTCGTGGGGCTTATCGTCGGCGCAGGTTTTGTTCTGCTGATCGTTCCCGGAATTATTTTCGCATGCAAGCTGGCCTTTGTTCCCTTTCTTGTGATCGATAAAAAACTGGATGCCGCCGAAGCGATCCGGCAGAGTTGGTCAATGACCAGGGGGTTTACGGGGACCATATTCCTGATGGGGCTGATCAGTTGTTTCATTGCCCTTGCCGGGATCATCTGCCTGTTCGTTGGAATTTTCCCGGCCGTCATCTGGATTGAACTGGCTTTTGCAGGAATTTACTGGATCGTTTCTGAAAAGATTGCGTCCGGAACTCCAATGGCCCAATAGAAGCGTCACATGTTTTTCAGGGGCATCCACAGGGTGCCCTTTTTTTATCCCATTGTAACAAAGCGAGGGGTTGTGAATCTAAATCACATCAACCAGCAAAAAATGTCGAAAGAATCTCTGTTCAGAAAGGCGATGGAAGAAAACGAAGAGAGGATTTTCAGGATTTGCCGGTATTATTACTCAGATTCTGAAGACCAGAACGACGCCTTCCAGGAATCTTTGGTCAGGATCTGGGAAAAAATTGATTCTTTCAGAAATGAGTCAAAATTGAGCACATGGATTTACAGGGTTGTTGTGAACACCTGCCTTTCGGGATTAAGAAGAGAAAAAAAGAGGAAGGGATTATTCGAAACGGGAAGGGATGTTGAAAAAATTCACATCACGGAAACGCCCCCAGGAGAAGCAGGACAGGAGGAGGAACTTAAACTGGATTTTTTCAGGACATTCATGAAACTGATAACTCCCGTGGACAGGATGCTGGTGTCGCTCTACCTTGAAGAGGTAAGCACAAAGGAGATGTCGGAAATAACGGGCCTCTCCGAATCGAATGTAAGGGTTAAAATTCATCGTATCAAGGAGCAAATCATAAAGGCATGGGAGGAGCAAAGTCATGGAATTAGATGATTTTAAAAAGTTAAAAGACACCGGTCAAAAGCCTGATTTTACAGTAATACCCTCAAATAAAAGCATTATGGATAATTTTATTGAAGAATTAAAGGCAAAAGATTCCGCAGAGAAAAAAAAGATACTGGTTTTTATTATTATTTTTTTTGTTTTTGTCGCGGTTTATTCCAGTTCACTTTCCCTTCACCAGGGCGGGATGAGGACGGGTTTTTCGATCCTGGTCTTGGGATTTTTCCTGATCCTTGGATATATGTTTTGGCGTTTCCGAAGACTGAAAAAGGTTGATTATTCTGCTCCGACTATGACATTTCTTGAAAATGCAGAGGAGCGATATAAATTTATGACCCCGATAGACTGGGTGATCACGATCCCTTTACTGATCCTTCTGATTGTCGGGGGTTCTGTGATTGTTCATTCAACGTTCATTCGGTACTTTCCGGTTTCATATGTGCCCTTGATCATCTATCTGTGTATCATGGCGGGGGCAGTTACTGTAGGTTTCTGGGCGAGTCAAAAAGACTGGAGGAAGGGGAATGGCAAGGTTCTCGAACGGATAAGGCAGATGAAAAAGGAGTTCGGAATATAAAAAAAGGCGTCACTGAAACCAGTGACGCCTTTTTTTCATGGATGTTGATAAGCTATTTTACAAGCGTCAGTTCGTTGATAAGGTTGGTTGCTCCTGCAAATTTATCAATGATAAAGAGCACATAGCGGATATCAACGTTGATGCAACGCTGAAGTTCCGGCTCAAACATGATATCACCACTCATGGCTTCCCAGTTGCCGTCAAAGGCAAGGCCAATCAGCTGGCCATCGCCATTAATAACAGGGCTTCCTGAATTTCCGCCTGTGATGTCGTTTGTTGTAAGAAAACAAACCACCATTTCACCATTTTCACCGTAGGGGCCATAATCCTTTGCCTGGTAAAGGTCTTTCAGCTTCTGCTCAACAATGAACTCATCATTAGACGGATCTTCTTTCTGCATAACGCCTTTGAGCGTAGTCAGATAGTCGTATTGCACCGCATCGGCCGGGAAATAATCAAGCACCTCTCCATAAGTCATACGCATGGTGGAGTTGGCATCAGGGTATTTGACAAGGTTGGGGTTCATCTCGCGTAACCCGGCAATGAATATCCGGTTTGCAACGGTATTGCCTGACCGGGCAGCCATAAATGCTGAGTTATATTTTGCCTGGGCTGCTGAGATCGATTTGTAGAGCTGCCAGCCAAGGTCCTTGTTTAAGACCTTAAAATTTGGTTTCCCGAGGAATTTGGAAGCTGAGGCTTCGGTTGCAAAGACCGATTTTTCATAAACGGCATTAGCAAAGGCATTGAAATCATTCTTATAATCTTTTTCAATTACCTCGAAGATAGACGGATGATCCTTTTTATTAACATCGGCAGCGTACATTTTAAGGATCTCTGCCATTTTTTTCTTTTCCAGCTGCTGATCATTTTCCTTAAAATGGTCTTTAATAGACTCCAGCAGTCCGGGCTGGAGCTCTTTCACTGCTGCATTGTTCTTCTTTTCAAGGGCGGCCTGAAGTTGTCCAAACCTGCTTGCAAGCTGCACCAGGTCGAGCCGGAGCCCACCCATGGAGGCATAGAAGAATGGTGTGGCATATTTCGCCATGGTGGCATAATTGGATTTCAGGTCATCCAGTACCTTTCCGTATTTTTTCTGCAATACGGGATCTTTGCCATACCAAGCTGCGAATTCATCTTCGATGGTCTTTTTCTTTTCCTCCACCTTGTTTTTCTTCAGCATTCTGGCTTGTCCGATAAAGTTTTTCCATGTATTTGCAATACCGGCATAATTATCGGAATAGGCTATTTTCACTGCTTTATCGACATCCATCCTCTCTTTCATCACCTCGAGTTGTTTTCCGAAAAGCTTTATGTAGATAGGGTAAAAAACATTCATATTGTAATCGACGCCGAATGAAGTCAGGTAGCGTGTAGTGGTCCCGGGATAACCCCAGATCATGGCAAAATCATTTTTCTTAATTCCCTTCAGGCTGATCGGAAGATGGTAGGCGGGTTTGATGGGGACATTATTTTCGGAATATTCAGCAGGGTTTCCGGCGGCATCGCCATAGATACGGAAAATTGTAAAATCCCCTGTATGCCTGGGCCACATCCAGTTGTCGGTATCGCCGCCAAACTTTCCGATGGAGGAAGGGGGGGCTCCAACGAGCCTTACATCCTTATAGGTTTTGAAAACGAAAAGATAGTATTCATTCCCTCCATAAAATGATCTGACAGAAGCCTCGTATTTTCCTCCCTCTTCCGCCCTTTTTTTGATTTTCGCAGAGAGATCCTTTATGAGGGCAGTACGGCTGCTTTCCTTCAGGGTATCGGACAGCTGTGGGATGATGGAATCGGTTACGTTTTCAATGCGGACCAGGAATGAGGCGTACATCGACTCGTTCGGAAGCTCTTCCTTGTTTGACTTTGCCCAGAATCCGTTGGTCAGGTAATCATGCCCGGTAGTGCTGTGGCTCTGAACAGCGTTATATCCGCAATGATGGTTCGTAAAGATCAACCCCTGGTCGGAAACCACTTCAGCCGTGCAAAAGAAACCGCCGGATCCGGCGCCACTGGAAGAAAGACCGACAATCGCATCTTTAAGGGAAGAGTGGTTGATGTCGTACAATTCCTGGGGCGTAAGATGAAGTCCCATTTTTTGCATGTCGACATAGTTCAGCCGTTCAATCAGAATCGGCAACCACATTCCCTCGTCGGGGGGGGTGTTTGCTATTGAATGCATAAAAGGTGCGGCGATCAAAAGGATCGCAAAAATTAACTTTTTCATGTTTGTCAAGATTGTTTTATATGTGTTGTTCATTTTCTTTTCAGAAATGGAAAAAAGTATTATATCGGCATTGATTACCCGTGTTTATGCAAAGCCAGCCATGATGGATTTCCGAAGAAAAAATTCAACCGGAATAAACGGGAGTACAATATTACGGACAAAATTAAAATCCATTGGCATTTTTATATTATGCGGCAAAATTCTCGATGATCCTGCTATTTTGCATGATAAACACTATTTCCTGCAAAGCATGAAAAACAACCGTTTCAACCGGAATATTGGGTCGGATAACAAAAAAGATTGACAAAAAGGAAATCATTGTTCACCTTTGCCAAAAATTCTGATGATGCTAATGAAGATTCTGAAAAACACCAGATATCAGACGATATTCCCCCATGCTCTTTTCTGGCTTTTCAGTATTGTTCTTTTCACTGTCGTTTTATTTTACACACGGGATTTCAGCCTGAATGACATTGACCTGAAAACGGCCATAAACATTATCATCACTATCCTTCTCCTGGCCGTTTCTGTTTACATAAACCTGCTCTGGCTTCTGCCCGCATTCTTCAAGCGACGAAAATTTTTGTTGTTTGCCCTCTTCCAGCTTGGCAACATCATCCTTTTCATAGTATTGAATTATTACATCTCAGTTCTTTTTGAAGGAGACTCCCATCCAAATTTTTTTAGTGAAGCGGTTGCGGAGTTCATTCTTGTATTAATCTTTCTCATCGTCTCCTCCCTTCTGAAGTTTGTCAGGGACTCATTTACTCTCCAGGATGCTGAGCGCAGGATAAGGGAGTCGGAAAGGCAGCAGATGGAGGCGGAATTAAAAGCGTTAAAGGCACAGATCAATCCCCACTTTTTCTTCAACACACTGAACAGCCTCTATTCACTTACAATTGACAGATCGGAAAAGGCACCGGAACTGATCCTTAAATTATCGGAACTTATGCGGTATGTGATTTATGAAGCCAAGGAGGATTTCGAGACTATTGAAAAGCAACTCGATTTCATTAAAAGCTATGTCTATCTTGAGAGTCTTCGCGTTGGCGATCATTTAAAAGTCGAATTTACAGTCAGGGGCGACAATCTTTCACTTAAAGTTGCTCCGCTCCTGTTCATAGCCTTTGTTGAAAATGCCTTCAAGCATTGCTCCAAGGACAAGGCCAAAAAACCCTTCATTTCAATTATCATTGAGATAGAAAAAAGGGACCGGATAAACTTTTACATTGAAAACACAAAGGAGACCGAGTTGTATAATTTCAACCCGCCCGCTCCCGGGATCGGGCTTCAGAATGTCAGGAAGAGGATTGAACTGCTTTATCCCGGCCGGCATACTCTCGTTATCAAAGAGAGTAATGATAAATTCATCGTTGACCTTACTTTAATTGTAAATGAAAATCCGTTGCCTGATCATTGATGACGAACCCCTTGCCCAAAGGGTCATTGAACGGTATGCTGAAAAGATCTCCTTTATTGAGATCGTATGTAAATGCAACAATGCCATTGAGGCCATTGAGATGTTGCATAATCAGAAAATAGATGTTATTTTTCTTGACATCAACATGCCGAGGCTGACAGGTATGGAGTTCCTGAAATCGCTGAAAAGCCCTCCTCTGGTCATCATTACAACGGCATATGCCGAATATGCGGTCCAGGGATTTGACATGAACGTAGTGGATTACCTTATGAAGCCCTTTTCCTTTGAGCGGTTCCTGAAGGCCATTCAGAAGACCGAAGGATTGCTGGATAAGGCCGGATCCCTGCCGCAGCAGATCCAGGAGGCCGAAAATGCCGGGGAGGATTTTATCTTTATCAAATCCAGCCGTAAAACCTATAAAATCCACCTGAAGGATATCCTGTATATTGAGGCCCTGGGGGACTATGTGAAGATCCACCTCCAGGACAAAATGATCGTGAGTTACCAGTCGCTGAAAAACATTGAAAATCTTTTGCCGCCAAGGCAATTTCCAAGGATACACAAATCGTTTATCATTTCGCTGTCGAAGACAGAGTTGATTGAGGGGAACCATGTCAAGATCAAAGACAAGATGATCCCCATCGGAACCAATTTCAAGGCTGAATT
>JBAXRT010000017.1:0-31324 GCA_037131065.1 bacterium
GGAATACATCAACGACTGATCTGCCTATTGCCTGTCCTCGCGGGGTCTTATCAAGTATTTCTGCAGCGGTATTGTACTCTTTAAAAATAAAATCCTCTCCGTTGTTGCGGGTTTCATAGACTGAAACGCCGCTCCGCATGTTCTCAAACAATTCCCGATAGCGAATCTCGCTCTCCTGCAGGACCTCCTCCGGAATAATTTCAGCAGCTGCATTTTTCAGGATTTTTTTACGCAACAACCGGTTGAGCTCGTTCATCAGGATGTTTTCCTGGACTGCCATCAGGGAAGAACACTCTTTTATGTAGAGAGACCGGGAGATGGCGTCGGGCATGAGAGCGACCGAGGCCACGATCTCTTTTATGAGCGTAGCTTTTTTTATGGGATCCGCCTGGGCCTCGTCCAGAAGAAGCCGTGTCTTAAAAAGGATAAAATTAACAGCGCTTTTACGGATAAAGTCCTGCACTTCGGCGGGATGGTGTTTCCGGGCGTAAGAATCCGGATCCTCTCCATCAGGGAAGAGGACGATCTTAACGTTCATCCCCTGTTCCAGTATCATATCAATCCCGCGGAATGATGCCTTGATGCCGGCAGGATCCCCATCATAAAGGATCGTGATGTTGGAGGTATAACGCTGGATCATCCGGATCTGATCGGTCGTAAGAGAAGTGCCGGATGAGGCAACCACATTCTCGACCCCGGACTGGAATAGGGAGATCACATCGGTATAACCCTCCACAAGCAGGCAGCTGTCCTTTGAAATGATCGCATTCTTGGCGAAAAATATACCGTAAAGGCTTTTGCTTTTACTGTAGATCTCCGATTCGGGGGAGTTGATATATTTTGCACGGTTTTTGTCGGGACCGAGGATACGTCCGCCGAAGCCAATGATCCTTCCCGAAGCCGAATGGATCGGGAAGATCAGGCGGGAGTGGAACCTGTCGTAGAGGCGGGAATCCTTTTCCTGGGATAATCCGGTTTTCAGAAGAAATTCCCTTTTATATCCATTCTGGAGGGCAGATTCCGAGAAAGAATCCCACTTGTCCAGGCTGTATCCCAGTTGAAATTTTCTTGAAATATCCTCCCGTATCCCGCGCTCCTTCAGGTAGGAGAGTCCAATGGCCCGACCCTCTTCCGAATCGAAAAGGACTCCGGAGAAATACTGCAGCGCAAATAGATTCAGGTTGAAAAGACTCTCTTTTTCACTGGTCTCCTGGATCTGCTCCGGCGTGAGCGCCTCCTCCTCAATTTCAATATTATATTTCCGTGCAAGGGCACGCAGAGCCTCCGGGTAGTTATAGTGCTCATGCTCTATCAGGAAATTAACGGAATTGCCGGCTTTTCCGCAACCGAAGCATTTGTAAATCCCCTTTGCGGGGGAGACGGTGAACGAAGGGGTCTTTTCATTGTGGAAAGGACAGAGACCGATCATGTTGACACCCCTTCGGCGGAGGGTCACAAAATCGCCGATCACCTCCTCGATTTTAGCGGTGGAGATGATAGTATCGATGGTGTCGCGTGAGATCAAAAGATATTATATCGGTAAGCTAAAGTACGAAATTAGGACGAGTGTGCTCCGGAATTTTATCCGGCGGCATCAAAAGGCCACCTCAATCCATCCCTTACCGGTTCTGCGAGCCAGGCTTTTATATCCGAGCTTTTCAAGAAGCAGGATGGTTTCGGGAAAAAGCAATGAAAGCTCGTGTGGTTTATGGGCATCAGAACAGAGGGTGACTGGAATATCCAGCCGGAGAATTTTCTTCAGAATTTCAATTCCGGGGAACAGGCTTTCGGATCTTTTCTTGTATAACCCGCGGGTATTAATTTCAACCACACAACCGGTTGATTTGACCAGATCGAGCGTTTCATCGATAAGCGACCGATACCAGGAGTCCTCTTCCGAAAAATAATCTCCCCGGTTGTACATCTTTACCTTGTCGATATGGCCCACAATATCGGGTGTGTGGACGGAGATCATCTCCTGAAGCTGGCGGTAGTATGTTGTTACTGCTGCGCGGGCATTGCCACCGAACACCTCACTCAACCCGGCCTGGTAAAGGGATCGCTCCGGTCCGTCGATGAACCACAAACCTTCAACAGAAGGATTTTTGATAAGATGCACCGAACCGATCACATAATCAAAAGGATAATTACGCCTGTAATCGGATATCGGTGTTGTAATTCCGGGGATGTAATCAATTTCAATGCCCAGCAGGACCTCGATGCCGGATCCTGACTGCGACGAATATTGTTTTTTCAGATCACTTATCTCACTACAGTATTCACCCAGTTTTTCAGTGCGCAGTGCAAAGGTGTTGGGAAAGGGCACAGGCGAGTGGTCGGTAAAACCCAGTGTTGAAAAACCTTGCCGGACGGCCTCTTTAATGTACTCTTCCGGGCTGTCGGATCCATCGCTAAACCGGGTGTGGGTATGGAGATTAAAGTACTTCATCAGGAATTATCCCTTTTGGTTTTAATGATCTTGTAAACCCGGTCGGAACGACGCACAATATCGTTTACGGTAAAAGCATAATTAACGCCCTTTCTGGCCTCAGGAACCTGCCCGAGATCATCCCGGAGTTCCAGGACCTCCTGCTCGAGAACTCCGGTTGTGCGTCCTGTAATATAGACCCTGTCGCCTGCCGCAAGAGTTCCCGACTCCATTTTGATCTCGGCCACCTTAAGCCGGGCAAAGTAGTTGGTGATCTTCCCGACATACTCCTTGTATTCCTCTGCTTCCGAACCATGTTTTTCTGCCCATTCGCCCATGGTTTGCCCAAGATAGTACCCGTTCCAGAAGCCACGGTTATAAATCGACCGGAGCTGTTCCATCCAGCCATCGGTCTTCTCACGGGTGTAGGTGCCATTGAGAATCGAATCAGCTGCCTGACGGTAACACGATACGGTTTTCAAGACATATTCGGGGCTCCGCCCACGCCCCTCGATCTTCAGGACCGAGACGCCGGCATTGACGATCTTATCCAGAAACCCGATGGTACACAGATCTTTTGGCGACATGATGTACTCATTGTCGACCAGCAGCTCAACTTCGCCATCGGTATCGGTGACCCTGTATGGCCTGCGGCATAACTGGTAACAGGCGCCCCTGTTGGCGGAGGCATTATAGTGATCGAGGCTCAGGTAACATTTTCCCGAAGTAGCCATGCAAAGGGCTCCGTGGGCAAAAACCTCGATCCGGATAAGATCTCCCGAAGGTCCTTTGAGTTTCTCCCGTTGTATGGTCCGCGTGATTCCTGAAACCTGGTCGAGGTTCAGCTCGCGTGCAGTCACCATCACGTCGGCAAACTGCGACCAGTATCTTACCGCACCCATGTTGGTTATATTGGTCTGGGTACTCATATGAACGGTCATGGAAACACTCCCTGCGTACTGGATCACAGCCTGGTCGGAAGCAATGATGGCTGTTATCCCGTTTCTTTTTGCCGAATCCAAGATCTTTTTCATCTCCCTCATCTCTTCATCATAGATCACGGTATTGAGTGTGAGGTAGGTTTTGATGTTGTTTTTCCTGCAGATCCTGCTGATAACGGCCAGGTCGCGAAGGCTGAAATTGATGGATGACCGGGCGCGCATATTCAGAACCCCGACGCCAAAATAGATTGAATCGGCCCCGGCACTGATTGCGGCTCTGAGAGATTCAAATGATCCTACAGGAGCGGTGATTTCGATCTTCTTCAGAATGGAAAATTTTGCGCAAAGGTACGGAATTCCACAGGAGCATGGAACCAGCCTGGTGACCGGATTGTTTAGAGTGGATAAAGAGAGAGCATCAGTTCCTGATCCAGTTTTCCAGTATTTTATGCCCCATCGGTGTCATGATCGATTCGGGATGAAACTGCACGCCGCAGACGTCATGTTTTTTATCAGATAAGGCCATCAGAATTCCGTCGCCCGATTCGGCCAGCGGAATAACAGTCCCGGTAACACTATCCCGGTCAACAGCCCAGGAGTGATAAAGTCCGACAGGGGTTTTATCTGGCACGCCGCGGAAAAGATAGTGGCCGGGAGAAAGGATCGACAACTCCCTGGGTTGTCCGTGGACCACCTCCCTGAGATTATAGAGTTTGCATCCAAAGTGAATGGCAATGGCCTGGAAACCGAGGCAGATTCCCAGAACAGGCTTTTCGCGGCCGAAATGAGTTAAAATCTCAAACATCACCGGCTGTTCCTGCGGAAGGCCCGGGCCGGGGGAGAGGAGGATCTTGTCATAACCCTGAATATCCTCCATCACAAGCTTTTCCGGGGTAAGGATTTTAAATTTAACTTTGTTGAAACTCCGGAACAATTCTGCAAGGTTGAACGTGAAGGAGTCGTGATTATCAAGAAGCAGAATGTTCATCGCGATGGTAAAAGTGAAAAGAAAAAAATGATCCTGAACCGGCAGCAGACAATAGACAAAATTAATGAATTCACATCTAAAAGGGATCCATTTTTATTCGTCATTGATTTTGATGCGACTTCGGGCGTCGTTCTGTCGCCGGAAGAGGCCGCAGAAGCAAACATCCTTTTCAACATCAGGGGAAAGAGTAACTACAAAAAAAGAGTTTTAAAGCCTTTGCCATTTACTTTTGATCCCCTGCCTGTTTCGCCTTCCGTGTATAAAAAGGCTTTCAACAGGGTGTTGGACCACCTGAATAGGGGAGACACCTACCTGATAAACCTTACTTTTCAGACAGAGATAAAGACGAACCTGAATCTTAAGAACTTATTCCATAGAAGCGAAGCGCCTTTCAGGCTTCTGTTTGATGACCAGTTTGTTGTCTTTTCCCCGGAATCCTTCGTTGAAATAAAAGGGAACAAGATATACTCTTTTCCAATGAAGGGTACAATTGACGCCTCAATACCCAAGGCCCGACACAAGATCCTCGACGATAAAAAAGAGCTTTACGAACATACGACCATTGTCGACTTGATCAGAAATGACCTTTCGATGGTCTCATCGGGAGTGGAAGTAAAAAGGTTCAGGTATATCGATCTGATCAGAACCAACCGGAATAACTTGCTCCAGGTCAGTTCGGAGATCTGCGGCACGCTTGAAAGCGGTTTCCGGAAAAACCTGGGGGAGGTCATTTTTAAACTCCTACCGGCGGGATCGGTGACCGGCGCTCCGAAGGAGAAGACGGTCAGAATTATCCGGGAGTCGGAGAACTATCGCCGTGGATTTTATACCGGCATCTTCGGTTATTGGGACGGGTATTCGCTTCAGTCGGGGGTGATGATACGGTTTATTGAAAATGAAAACGGGAAATTGTTCTTTAAAAGCGGAGGGGGGATCACGGCCAAGAGCGATGCAGGTTTTGAGTATAACGAACTCATACAAAAAATCTATGTGCCGGTTCTTTGAAACAATCCGGATCACGGATGGCCGCCCGGAATTTCTATCCCGACACGAATCCAGAATGAACCAGACACGGAAAGTATTCGGGAGAGAATTATCCTTTTTATCCCTGAGTGAACGTATAAACCCGCCGGCTGATCTTTCAGAAGGCCTTGCCCGGTGCAAAGTAATCTATGGGAAAGACATAGAGTCCATTGAGTATACAGCCTACCACAGAAAAACTATAAGATCCCTGATGGTTGTGACCTGCGATGACATTGACTATGGGTATAAATTCCTTAACAGGGCCTGCCTGGAGGCTCTCATGGCCACGAGAGGAGATTGTGATGACATCATCATTATGAAAAGAGGATTTATTACAGACGCCTCCATGGCAAACCTGATTTTTTTCGACGGGAAGGATTGGGTAACCCCCAAAGATCCCCTGTTTCCGGGAACCTGCCGCGCAAGGTTGCTGGCCGAAGGAGTCATCAAAGAGAAAAAAATCCGTTTGGAAGAGGTGATCGGTTTTCTTGGGGTCAAGCTGATCAATGCCCTGCGATATCCGGAAGAGTCGGAGATGATCCCGGTGGAAGAAATACAAAAAAAGTCTACTTTTGCCAAAAAAAAGAGATGACAATGAGAAATGCACTGTTGATCCTGATGACCGCTGTTATATTCATTTTTGCAGGTTGCGGGGGAGTTAACAAGGAGATCAAACAAGACGCCAGGAATATTGCCGACGCCATGTGCAAAAATATTGAGGCGATGAACAAATTAAAAGTTGCCAACCCTGCAGATTCCGTTCTGGTTGATGAGCTTCAGATGAAAGCCAAACAGGTTCAGATAGAGATGACCATTCTCTACCAGGAGTTCAAAGCCAAATACAAGGAGCAGGCTAAAGAGGAAAAGTTCAATAAGGAATTTGCCAAGGAATTGCGTAAGGCCATGCTCGACTGCAAGGCTCTTTCGGAAAAAGAGAGAGAGCAGTTTGAAAAAGAGATGCAATAAACCGCGGCTTTATTTCTTCAGCCGGATATTCAACTCTTCCAGTTGTTCTTCACTGATTTTTGACGGGGAGTCGATCATGACATCCCTGCCGGAATTGTTTTTCGGGAATGCGATATAGTCGCGTATCGAATCACCGTTTCCGAAAATAGTTGTCCACCGGTCGAAACCAAAAGCAATCCCGCCATGTGGAGGCGCCCCGTATTCGAAGGCATTCATTAAAAAACCAAACTGTTCCTGGGCCTGTTCTTCGCTGAATCCCAGCACACTGAACATTTTTTTCTGTAGATCCTTGTTGTGGATCCTGATCGATCCGCCGCCGATCTCTACGCCGTTGATTACCAGGTCGTAGGCATTTGCCCTGACGGCCCCGGGATCGGTTTCCAGCATGGGTATATCCTCCGGAACCGGTGAGGTGAAGGGATGGTGTTTGGCATAAAACCTTCCGGTCTCCTCATGCCACTCCAGGAGCGGAAAATCAAGAACCCAGAGGGGTCTGAAATCTCCTGTCTTTCTGAGGCCCAGACGACCGCCCATCTCAAGCCTCAGTTCACACAATGCAGAACGGGTTTTGTCCTTCCTGCCGGCAATAATTAGAACGAGGTCGCCGGGTAAGGCACTGAATTCGGTCAGAACCCGCATAAAGTCATCGCGGGAATAAAATTTATCAACGGACGATTTGACTGATCCGTCCTCTTCGAATTTAATATAGACCAGCCCTGATGCGCCAACCTGGGGCCGTTTGACAAAATCGGTCAGCTCATCGAGTTGCTTACGGGAATAACCGGAGCAACCAGGGACCTTTATTCCGGCCACCAATTCCGCGTCATCAAATACTTTAAATCCCTTTCCCCCGACAAGATCATTGATCTCAACAAACGTCATCCCGAAACGGATATCGGGTTTATCTGATCCGTAAAGGCTCATGGCATCCTCATAGGAAATACGCGGCAATGTTTCAATCTTTCTCCCCAAAACAGAATCAAACAGATGATGAACGAGACCTTCAAAGGTGTTCAGAATATCTTCCTGTGTCACAAAAGCCATTTCACAGTCGATCTGCGTAAACTCAGGCTGGCGGTCTGCCCGCAGATCTTCGTCCCTGAAACAACGAACGATCTGGAAATACCGGTCGAATCCAGCCACCATGAGCAGCTGCTTGAAAGTCTCCGGGGATTGAGGCAGGGCATAGAAATTACCAGGGTTCATCCGGGAGGGCACCACGAAATCACGGGCCCCTTCAGGGGTCGATTTTATAAGATAGGGAGTTTCAATTTCAATAAACTTAAGACTGTCGAGATACCTCCTTGTCTCTACAGCCATTTTGTGACGCAACTCGAGATTTTTCCGGTTCACGGTCCGTCGCAGGTCAAGGTATCGGTATTTCATTCGCAGCTCTTCACCTCCGTCGGTATTGTCCTCGATGGTAAAGGGAGGAATATTTGAGGGATTCAGTACCCGGAAAGAATCAACAAGAATTTCAATTTCACCGGTCGGGATCTTTTTGTTCTTATTGCTGCGCTCGGCCACGATCCCTTCCGCCGAAACCACAAACTCTCTTCCAAGCCCGCGGGCAGCATCACAAAGGGTCGCATTGGTCTCCATGTTAAAAACAAGCTGGGTGATACCGTACCGGTCGCGGAGATCGATGAAGGTAAGACCGCCCATTTCCCGGGATCGCTGCACCCAGCCACAAAGGGTTACCCTCAGACCGGCATGGGAGAGGTTCAGCTCTCCGCAATTATGAGTTCGCATCATGGTATTTTAATTCATTAAGGGGACAAAGGTAGGAAATCGCTATTTCACCTGTACCCTGATCCCTTCCGAGTGGGCAGAAAATTCGGGAGCATACATACACTGCACCGTTGCAAGCCCATTGGAAAACTCACCTGAAGCGTTTACCACCAGCGGATATTCAAATACGTAAGTTCCCTTTGGCAGAATATCAAAAAAGAAATTAACAGCCTGGTCGGTAGTACTCTGATAATATCCAAGTCCTTCCTGATAGCGGTAACCCGAAAGTCCCCCGGATTCACCATAGCCCGTAGTTTCCTGCTGGTTAACCGGTTCAAAGGCGGCGGCGCGCAGGTCTTTCAGGTGAACAAACTCCATGTCGCGGTCAACCTTAAGAACAATGCGGACATTAAGGCGATCCCCGATAGTAAGCGGATGGCTTTCGGCAACCGGAGTCTGAACAGGACCGGAGGGCGTGTTCAGGACGATGAATAACTTTTTTTCCACCGTCATCGGGGTGCGCGCCGGGGTGATCTTGTCGAGGCCCTCAAAGTACTGCCAGTAAACGGCGCCCCAGGCAACGCCCCCCGAGGGGTTGTTCACAGTTATTTTACCCATCTCCGGTTCGATCTCTTTACCATACCAGGAGAGTTGGAAATAACCGCTCCCGGCCTCTTTTTTCGTATCAATCAATTTTGAAGGATCGATTTTTTCCTTGCCGATATTAATCGTAAGGCCCGTGTTTTCAGCAAGCAGATCGGCTCCGTGCACCAGCAGCGCATAAACGGCATCCAGGGTGGCCCGGGAGGTCTCCCACAGTTGTGTCTGCTTTTGTTTCAGCAGCCAGACTTTCATCTCGTCAACCGACTTCTGATCGCCGGCAACCTCATCGAAGGCCTCGATCATCATGGCCTGTGATTCAACGGGAGCCTGGTACCAGTACCACCCGGCCGGCCGGGTCCAGTACATGCCCATCTCCTTCGACTGAACGGCTTTTTCGGCGAGGGATTTGATGATCAACTGCGCCACATCAGTCGCGCCAAGCCGTTTCAGAGTGATGGCGATCATGCCTTGGAGATACCCGTCGGATTGAAGCCAATACCTCTTTCCCTGTGAGGTATAGTAATCATAAGCCTCTCGTGTACGTTCGGGCATAGGCTTTTCGGTGATGAAGAAACTCCTCGCATAGAGGTATTGAATCTGCAGACTTCCCAAGTGGTTGTCATCCAATTTAAACCCGGGGATCTTTTTCATTTTATCATAATCCCCGGCAAACTCCGTGTCCAGGTAGTCGATCGTTTTTATGATCATGTTCCACAGATCCTTATCCTTTCTGAAATCACGGACACCAAAATGATAAAGCCGGCCAAACCCGGTCAGGATGTTCTGTGAAAGATAGCGGCTTGATGTCATCCCTTCAAACCAGGGCCAGCCACCCTGGGGCGACTGGATCTCCCGCAACTTTCCCAGGTCACGGACCAGGGCGTTTTGAAGGGCAGATGGGTCAAAATATTGTCCCAGCCGTTGTTTGTTTTCGCTCTCACTCTTTGCCTCGGCAACCCAGGGTGTTTCCTGTAAAAGAGCAGATTTCAATTGCTGGTTTTTTTCCAGATTTGATTGGAGGGCCTCTGGAGTGAGGTTTCTCCAGCTTTCAAAGACAGCCTGTATGGATGGGTTTGACCTCATCAGGAAAGAGGCCATTTCATTTGCATAGTAGCTGGCAAAGACAGCATCGGAGTTATCATACTTCCTGTCGCCCAGGGCTGGCAGGGCCTGAACAGCATACCAGGCGGGGTTCGAGGCAAATTCGAGGGTCAGCCGGTAATTTTTTGCCGTGCTGCTGCTCTTCCCCGGAACAGCTGATTGAAGCAGCTTGTCGAAGGTAAAATCAAAGATACCCTTGCCCCGCACAGGCAGGGGCATCGACTCGGTGACCATCATCCGGTTTGGAAAAACAGGTATCGCTTTTTCCTCGCCATCGCTGCAGCTCCCGGCGACTGCCACAACCCTGTATTTCAGGACAGATAGACCCGGATTAACCGGAATGCGGATGATCCAGCTGACCTGACTGTTTCCGTTGGAAGGGATATCAAATGGCAGGGAGCGGCTTCCCGAGACAAGGGAGTCGAGCGGTAGTTGTGTTAGTCCATCAAAGAGTTCAATCCGGATCATTCCGGAAAGAGGCCGGCCGGATAGGTTCGCGATTTTGGTGCCGAAGATCAGGGTATCGCCCTGCCGGAGGAAACGGGGAGCATTCGGGAAAACCATCAGCTCTTTTCGTGTGACCATATCCTTTGTGATCAATCCATAATCAAGGTTTTTCGTATAGGCTAGAGCCTGGAGCTTCCAGCGGGTAAGCGATTCTGGAATCGTGAACTTAACGACAAGCCTGCCCAGGGAATCGGTCAGGAGTGAAGGATAAAAGAAGGCAGTTTCACGGAAATCCCGTCTCACCTGTATCCCGGAAAACTGATCTGCCACGCTCCCCGAAGGACCGGCATCCGGAGGGGGTGGCTCCTGCTGCTGTTCATCCGCAGGAGGAGGGATTTGTTCATCCCTGGCAGCAGAAGGTATGATTGCCTCTGAGGTAAGCGCCATGCTCTTGTTCATCCGTCCCTGACGGATCCCATAACCGCCAAAGTAGTTCAATCCAAACCAATTTAATGAAGGATATTGAATTGCGGGAACAACATCACCAGTTTTCACCGGCACCGACCAGGATCCGTGTCCAGTTTTAAAGGCATCATTGATATCCCAGGGAAGGGAGGAGAAATATTGACGATAGAGAGTGAAGGACCATGGATTTGGCCGGAAGGCATCCAGCGAAGCATCGTACATGGAGATAAGCATCTCCGCCTCCGCACCTCTCTTTCCGGGCGTTGTGATCCGGATCTTCCACTCCTCCTCTTTGCCAGGCTCCAACATGTCGCGGAAGGATTCAAAGGAGACATCCAGTTTTTTATCGGACCATGGAACAGAGACCAGCTGGCTGTTCTGAAAGATCCTGTTATGGCGTGCGAAGAGAAAATTGACAAAGAAATTCCCCCTGTAGGAATCTTTTACCGGTACTTCTACGATCCGCTGGCCCTGGTTAAGATCAATCCATTCCCTTGAAAAGACGGAATCATGCACCCGGATCTCGAACAGGACCCTGACGTCCTGTTCTTCAGAACCGATAAGGAATTTGACAGTTTCTCCGGGATTTCCCGATATCTTCATGGGAACAAACCAGTTTAAAGTGTTCACCGGCAGCGAACCAGAAGAAGGATCAAATACGATAAAATAAAATTCCCGCTTAACCGGTTGTCCGAAGGGATCAACCGACTTCGCCGTGACCAGGTAATACCCGGGTCTGAGTTGCCCGCTGCTCAGCGACGGGAGGTGAAGAACAGAATCATTTTTAGTGTCAAAGATTTTATTGAAAAGGGGCCTCTCTCTTTCCCAGCCTGCAGGATCATCATCATTGTTGTAAACATCGTTAGGGAACCAGGAATAGAACTCCTCCTTACCCGAAAGGTTGATATCCGGCCTGTTCCACATCCTTGATTTGAATATCCGTTCGGGCTGACGCAGCCGTTGCCAGGACACAGAAACCAGGGCAGGGGTAGGCCTGCCGCCCAGGTTGGTCGTGGTCAGTTTTACCACTGTATCCAGCAGAATGTTCAGTTTTTCAGGCAAGTCGAGATTCACAAAAAGAGAAACATAACCCACCGAAACATCCTGGCCGGCCGATTGTGTTTCTCCATTGATATCTGTTACCTCCACAGAGATCCTGTAATCAAAAACAGGATCATCTGTTTTATCGACAGAAAAATCAGGAACAGCCGGGAAAGAGATAATAAATTTCCCGTCCGTGTTGGTTTTTGTAATGCCACTGGCGATCTCCGTCTCCGGTGATTGCGGCAAGGGACAATACCATGGCCTGCCCCAGAAAGGAAAGCGGGCGGTACGAACAACACGGTACCTGACGGTCGCCCCTTCGAGCCCGTTGCCTGCATAACCGGTTGCTTTTCCCGTGGCACCGATGGTCTCGCCGAGCCGGTAATTTCCTTCAAGCGGATTGAAAAGCACTTCAAAGGTTGGGCGCTTGTATTCCTCCACCATAACCTGCACCGAACCCGAGCCATTCGAGACCGTCATCTGGCCTGGAAGCAGACCCAGGGGAATGACAAAGGAGCCGTTGAATGAACCATAATCATTGGTAGTGAGGTTTTGTTCAGTGATCTTTTGACCGTTGGCATCCGTAAAAATAACCTTCGCCGGGCTGTTCGGTAAAATTTTATAAGAATCCCCGTTTTTGATCATCATGATCCCCTTGAACCAGATCATTTGTCCAGGGCGGTAGATCGCCCTGTCGGTGAAAAACCAGGTAACCGGTTGTGGCAGGATATTGGGCTTGCTTACCGGGTACTGGTAAAAGTTTTCGGAGATGAAAAAATCATTTTTTGTCCGGATTTTTAAAAAGATGTTTGAATATCGGGACCCTGTCTCTGCAGGAGGAAGTGAGAAAAATCCATTTTGACCGGATGAATAATTTCCAAGCTGCCGCAACTCATAGTCCCGTCGGGCGTAATTATAATCCCTGGTCCAGGCCTCAACGGAAGCCCCGCTGATCGGCAAGCCGGTTTCCCGGTCAAGGAGGTAGTAATCAAATCCCCCGTCCTCTGTCCTCAGGCTGGCATAACCGATACCGGTAGACCAGAAGGCCACATGGGTGAACAATTTAGAAGAGTCTTTAAAGAGAGAATCTGTCGAGCAGACCAGTACAAAGAAGCCCGCAGGAACCCCCGGGACCCTGGTCTCGGTGCTGTGTGGCTGAAAATCATCCGTGGCAGGAAGAGTCATGCTCCAGGAATTTTCATGTGAAAGGGAGTTAAAATATTTCAGGTACCCATCCCGCTTCAGCTGGTTCATCGATTCATTAAACGCTTCAGGATCGGCCTTAAACAAACGGAAAAAAAGGGTCTGAATGTTTTTAAACCGGACAAGAAGGAGAGAGGGCTTTTCAACAGGAGCGGCGTATTCTTTAGTTAATTCAACAGAAGGCTGTTCAATAACCGCCATCAGGTTCCTGCAATTCCGGGCTCCTTTTGAAGCAGGGAATGATTTTACAGCCTTCCGGCAGAGTTCGTAGGCCTGCTTAATTTCAAAACGGTTCTTTGCCGAGACCAGCGGGTTATATCGTTGTCCCTGGTCATTCAGGAAGGAGGCCAGCGCGCACAAAACCGCTGTCGAAGAAGGTGAAGAGGAGTATCGGGCCTCAAGTTTTTCAAGGGCGATACGGTAAAGGCTGTCCCTGCCTGCCACGATCGCGTTATTTTTCAGGTAATAAAAACGCTCCAGTTCAAGGTCGATCAGGGCGGCAGGGTTTTTATCCTGCAGATGGAAGGCTGCCAGGGCTTGAAACAGGCGGAGTGAAATCAGCCTGACAGAGAGGGAGTCTGCAGAAGTGACCTGCATCATTGAAAATTTTTCTGCCTGGTCAAAAAAGGCCGGATCATCGATCTGAAATGCCGTGACAGGCTGAATCTTTTGTCCTTCGCTGTTTGTGAAAAAGTCAAGCGCCCTGTGGGCAAGGAAATCAAAAAGGGTTGGCCGAAGATCCAGGGCAGGGGCGGGATTTTTCTTGTCAAAAGGGGAAGTTTCAAGGATGGGTGTGTAATCTTTCAGCGGTATCGATTTCAGTGTGTTTTCTTTCTCAAGCGAAGAGGAATAAGTTGTGATGACTGCATGCATGATGGCCGACAGGTCCCAGGTCTCAATACTGTCGGGAATAACATTTCCTAAAGAAATGCGGTTCTGAAAACGGTACTGGTTGTTCTGATAATATTTCCAATAGACTTCGGCAAGTATGGATTGTAAAACCTGTTTACGGGGAACTGCAGAAGCGGCAATTTCATTTTGCAGATATCCGATGGTGCGGGGAAAAAAATTCTCCTGGAAATCGGCATTGAGCCTGATGGTATAGATCACCGATTTGATTATCTGCGGATCGTTTTTCTCTTTTAATGCAGCCGAATAGACCTTGTTGACAAGATCCAGCGCCGACCTGGGCTGGCCAAGATTCGAAAGCGAGTCGATCCTCTTCCAGGAGTCAGCATATGAGAACCGGGCTTGTGAAAGTCCCGGGAAGGGTATTAGTAAAAAAAAGAAGAAAATAGTAAAAAGAAAACGGCAATTGGTGCCGGTTCTCAGATCACAACGTTGATGATCTTCTGAAGAACAACGATGATCTTTTTCGGTGAATTTCCCTGTAACCATTTTTGAGATTCTTTTGCGTTAAGAACGGCGGTTTCAACCTCCGGAACCGACAAATTTAGTGCCAATTCCAGTTTAAACCGCATCTTTCCATTAAACGATACAGGATATTCGAAAGTATGCTCAATGAGGTAATCAGGGTTGAAGGAGGGAAATGTTGCCCGGGAAACACTCTCGCTGTTGCCAAGTTTTTGCCAGAGCTCTTCGGCCAGGTGTGGGGTATAGGAGGAGATCAGGATGACAAGATCCAAGAGGATTTCCCGCTTACTGCATCCGAGTTCGGTAAGGTCATTCACACAGATCATAAAGGTACTGACGGCCGTGTTGAAAGAGAGGCGTTCAATATCATCCTGGACTTTCCGGATGGTCTTATGCAGAACCCTTAATTCTTCAGGCGTTGCCGGCTCATCTGATATCCTGAACCTGTTTTCTTCATCATGGAACAGGCGCCAGAACTTTCGGATAAAGCGGAAGACACCCTCGATACCATTGGTATCCCATGGTTTGGATTGTTCAAGTGGCCCCAGGAACATCTCATAGAGGCGGAATGTGTCGGCCCCGTACCTTTCGATAAGATGGTCGGGGTTGATCACGTTATAAAGTGATTTCGACATCTTCTCGATCGCATATCCGCAAACATATTTTCCATCCTCAAGAACGAATTCGGCTTCTGAAAGGTCGGGTCTCCATGAACGGAAAGCAGAAAGATCAAGCAGATCGTTATCCACTATACTGACGTCGACGTGCATGGGTATGTATTCATATTGATCCTTCAGGCCATTGGACACGAAGGTGTTTGTGCCTTTCACGCGGTAAACGATATTGGATCTTCCCTGGATCTTTCCCTGGTTGATCAGTTTTTTGTATGGTTCTTCAACGACAGAAAGACCAATGTCGAAGAGGAACTTATTCCAGAAGCGGGAATAGATCAGGTGACCGGTGGCATGTTCATCTCCACCGATATATAGGTCCACGCTTTGCCAGTACTCTACAGCCTCTTTTGAAAAATATTCCTGATGGTTTCCCGGGTCCATATAACGGAGATAATAACCGCTTGAACCTGCAAATCCAGGCATGGTACTGGTTTCGAGAGGCCAACCCTCATTGGTCTTCCAGTTTTTCGCTCTTGCCAGCGGCGGTTCTCCGGTTTCAGTGGGAAGATAAGCATCCACTTCAGGGAGGAGAAGGGGAAGTTCGCTTTCATCCAGTGTATAGGCAATACCATCTTTGAAATAAACGGGAAATGGCTCACCCCAGTAGCGCTGCCGGCTGAAAATGGCATCCCTCAGCCGAAAATTCACCGTGCCGCGACCGATCCCCTCCGATTCGATCCTGGTGATTACCTCGCCGATGGCCTCTTTCACCTGCATACCGTTGATAAAACCGGAATTGATCAGGATACCATCCTTGGCATCGTAGGAGGCTTCGGATATGTTTCCCCCCGAAACAACCTCGACGATAGGAAGGTTGAAATATTTTGCAAAATCGTAGTCGCGGGTATCGTGGGCCGGGACAGCCATAATGGCTCCGGTACCATACCCTGAAAGGACATAATCGGCAACCCAGACAGGTACCGGCTGACCGCTCAGGGGATTGAGGCAGTAAGCCCCGGTGAATACACCGCTCACTTTTTTCACCTCCGCCATGCGCTCTCTCTCGGAGCGGTTCATGGCCTCATGAATGTAAGTCTGAACGGCATCACGGAGATCAGCCGTCGTGATTTTTGCCACCAGCTCATGTTCCGGCGCCAGGACCATAAAGGTCGATCCAAAGATCGTATCGGGTCTTGTTGTAAAGATGTTCAGCAAAAATTCAGTATCGATCACCCGGAAGAAGATCTCGGCTCCTTCCGACCGTCCGATCCAGTTGCGCTGCATCTCTTTCAGGGAATCGGAAAAATCAACCAGGTCCAGTCCCTCGAGCAGCCGCTTGGCATATGCCGTGATCCTCAGGAACCACTGGCGCATCAGCTTGCGTTCGACAGGATGACCGCCCCTGACAGAAAATCCATTTGAGACCTCATCATTCGCAAGGACGGTTCCCAGTTCCGGGCACCAGTTGACCATGGCATCAGAGAGGTAGGCAAGGCGGTAATGCATCAGGATCTCGCGCTGCTGCTGTTCCGTATAGGAAGCCCATTGCTTCTCCGTGAAGAGGCCATTCCATCCCTTTCCAAAGGATGGATCCTTTTTGACCAGATCGCGCGACCAGTTCTGTATTACCGCAGCATCAACATCAGAATTTCCGCTGGTCTCAAAAATCTGAATAAGTGATTCAACCGGCTCGGCCCTGCCGCTCTTATTGTCATACCAGTGGTTAAACAATTGAATGAAGGTCCACTGAGTCCATTTGTAATAATCAGGATCACAGGTAACAACCTCCCGGTCCCAGTCGTAGGAAAAGCCTATTTTATCAAGCTGGCGGCGGTAAACGGCAATGTTCTTCCGGGTCGTAACGGCGGGGTGGGTCCCGGTTTGAATGGCAAACTGTTCGGCCGGCAGCCCGTAAGCATCATAGCCCATCGGGTGAAGTACATTGAACCCTTTCAGGCGTTTGTAGCGGGCAAAGATATCTGAAGCAATGTAGCCGAGGGGATGACCGACATGCAGACCCGCCCCGGAAGGGTAGGGGAACATGTCCAGAACATAGTACTTTGGTTTTGAATGATCGATTCCGATCCGGAAACTTTTATGGTCAACCCAATATTTTTGCCATTTCTTCTCGATTTCCTGTGCGTTGTACTCCATGTTGATCCCGGATTTAGCCATTCTGTAAGCACCCGGAATCTTTGTCCGGGCCTGTGAACAGAGCGATTAGGCGCGCAAAATTAGGAAAAACGGCCGACATGGGGGAATTTTTATACATTTGATTAACAAACCCCGCAGCCCATTATGACCGAATCCGAAAACACTCCTTTACGCAAAAGGCGGATTCCCATTTTCGTCCGGATCATGATCTTTCTTTTGTGCCTGTTCGTACTCGCATACATGGCCATCTTTTTCGGCCTTAACTATTTTGGCGAAAAATTCCTGAGGAGAGCCATCAAGCAGGAGGTTACACGGGTCAGCGGAGGATTGTACAACATCGATTTTGATCACCTGAATATCAATATACTCACAGGAAACATCACCATTCACGACCTGGATCTGTCTCCCGATACTTCTCTTTACAATGATCTTAAAGAAAAAGGAAAGGTAAAAAATTCGCTCTACAGAATTTCCGTCCAGTCACTCTCCTTCGGGCGTGTCAATTATCTTCAGATATGGACAGCCCACCGGATTAATCTCAACAGGATCGAGTTTGCCAGGCCGAAGATCGGCATTGTGGGCTTTCCCGACACTGTAACAGCCAGGAGAAACCGGTGGCGTGTTATTTATGAAGACATTTATCCAATGATTTCGAAGGTTTTCAAAGACTTTCACGTTGACTCTGTGATCATCACAAGGGGATTGCTCCTGACAACCTTCCGCCAGAAAACAGGGAGACTCTCCCTTGGGGAATATGATTTTTCCTCCATTCTGCGCAATGTTTCCGTCAACAAGTTCAGTTATTATAACCGAGAGAGGGTGTTCTATTCGAAAGACATCGATTGGGTCATTCACAACCTGCAGATCTCCCTGGGCGACAGCCTCTATTTTCTTAAGGCAGACCAAATCGGATTTTCCCTTGCCAGGTCAAGACTCTGGGGCAATAAGGTTTCCCTCATTCCGAATTTCCGGTCGGCAAGGATAAAATCCTCTCCGGCCGGAGACTTTTTCCAGGTGGACATTCCCGATTTCTTCATCGAAGGGGTCGATCTTTATAAAGCCCTGGTCGGCAAAGAGGTGGAGATTGGCAATGTTCAACTCCAGAAAGTCAGGTTCAAGATGTTCAGGAACTCTGATCAACAGCGGCCGGTCCTTGTTGGCCGCCATAAGAAAAAGCTCCGGAGAGCGGATGCCTATACCATTATTGCTGGTGCGCTTAAATCGGTCTCCATCGACTCATTTTCAATAAAAAAAGCCTCAGTTGAATATTATAACAGCCTGAATGACCACAATCCCGAACTTAGGATTGCAGAAGCGACACTTGACCTTTCCGATTTTTACCTTGATTCACTTGCCCACCGGAACAGGAAGAAGATCTACTATTCCAGTAACATCGAACTTTCGCTCCGGAACATCAGCCTGAGGCTCCATGACAGGATACACTTCATGAATTCGGAGGAGATATGGTTTTCCACCCGGAAATCGAGGATCGGGATCCGTTACGGAATTATATATCCCGATAAAAAGATTAATCAGCAGTTGAAAACCGGCCCTCGTAACCTGATCTCCTGCCTCGTGCCCGGGCTGGAATTTTACGGGGTCAACCTGAGGAAGGTTTTCAATGAAAAAATACTCGATTTTGACCGTCTTGAAATCATGGAACCGGATGTGACCTACACAAAATACAGGGAGTCTCAAAACCCTGATCCCCGATTCCGCCTGCCGAAAGATTTTTTCCAGGAAGAGAACAAAGAGGTGGTCTATGATTTCCTGAAAAAATATGTGAAAAGGATCAAGGGGAACATGATACAGGTTTCTCACGGGCGTATACAACTGCTTCACCAGGTTGAAGATGCGGAGGTAAAGATCGCCTCCGGAACACTTGATCTGACTATGTATAATTTCCTGATCGACTCACTCCATGGGTTGAACCAACAGGGCTATTTTTACAGCCAGGACTTCACGCTCGATATCAACAGCTTCTATTACGGATTGCCCGACAGTTCAATTCTTCTGAAGGCCGAGAATCTGCACATCAACACCACCGACTCCCTCATCAGGGCACACCGCTTCTCCTTCTACAAAATGTCCAGTCCGCTCCCGACCGAACCGGGGAAGGGAGCCCGGCCGGGATATGATTACGATTTTACGGCGAATGATATCAGTATTCTCGGGCTGAACCACCGGAAACTATTCCTTGAAAAGATCCTGAAAGCCAACACCATCATTCTTGAAAAACCCTCCCTTCGTGTGGAGGCCGGCGAGGAGATTACCGACAGTATTCCTGAAGAGATCCCTGTTTCGCGGCAACTGAATTTTCCCAGGAGATTTGAAATCGGGCGGATGCTCGTCAGATACGGATCCTTCTTTTTTGACGGAAGAGAAGAGGAGAAGGTTGCCTATTTTTCGATACAGGATGTGGATTTTGGCATTACGAATGCCGTTGTTCAAATTCCGCCGCCCGGCCAGGGAAAGAAGGAGATCAAGTTTGATTCACTCCAGCTTTCTGTTTTTCCGGTGGATATTGTCCTGGCCGACAGTGCCTATACATTCCGGTGCTCCAGTCTGACCGCTCACTCTTACCCCACCAATATTGTTGCCAGGGATGTCAGGATCACCCCACTGAAGCTCCGGGGAGGGGATAGCAATAACAAAGCACCCGTCACAGCAACGGTAAATACTGTGAATATCAAAGGCTTCTATTTTGATAAAGCCGTATTTGAAAAGCATTGGCGAATTGATGCCATCGAGCTGGAGGGTCCGAAGATCATCGCGGATGCTGGTATCGGGAGAAAAGAAAAGGCCGGGACGAAACCCGGAGGCGGTTCAATCCCGGTTAAACTCCCGCTTTTCATGAAATCCCTTGATGTCGGGAAAACCACCGTTAAAAACGGATTGCTTGAACTGAAAACGGACCCGGAAGATCCCGGGAAAAAACTTACCATTTCAAACATTAAGATAATTGCTGATCACCTCCGGATTGACTCAGCTACTCAAGCCACTCCCCGCAAGGCCCCGCTCTTTTTCTGCGAAGATGTTGCTGCCTCGTCCGACGGATACTCATGGATTTCGTCCGACAGCATGTATAGCTTGTCTTTTAAGCAGTTTGGTTTTTCGACCAGGGAACAAAGTGCTCATATCGACTCCTTCAGTATGGTCCCCAATTATTCAAGGTATGATTTCTGCAGGAAGATAGGGCACCAGGTCGACAGGCTTGAAGTAAAAATACCGTTGATCAGTTTTACGCGGGTCGATTTTCAGAAATTGTTTTATAACCGGGAGATTTTCTTGGGTAAAATTATGATCAATGACGCGCGTTTCAACTCTTACCGCGACCGGCGAGTTCCCCTCTCAAAAACATTGTACCCGCTTCTTCCCGCGCAGAGGGTCAGAAAGATCGGAATCCCATTAACCATCGATACCATTACCGCTGCCAACGGGTCGGTGGATTATGAAGAACAAACCGGTGAGGTGCCCGGGAAGATCACCTTCAACCGGATGAATGCCATGCTGGTGAATCTCAGCACCGACACCTCTCGCTGGCACAAACCGATGATCATTACAGGGACGACCTACCTGATGGATAAAGCCCCGGTGGAGGCGACATTCCGCATACCGATAAGCTCTGCGAGCGATACCTTTTCCATCGTTGCCCAGGTAGGGGAGATGAGTCTCAGCGATATCAACCCTATGCTCAGCAAACTGCTTCCGGTGAAGATCAGCAGCGGCATTGCTACAAAGACGGAAATAATGCAGATCCGCGCCAATGATGACTTATCTACAGGATACATGATGATGCACTACCGGAATATCAACATTGAACTTCAGAGTACCAAACCGGGAACTTGGCCTAAATGGGAGACCGCCCTGAAGAGTATTATCATAAACTGGATCCTTCCTGACAGCAATCCCCCCGAAAACGGAAAGACCCGGCATGGGTACATTTACTTTGAACGGGACAAGAACAAGGGGTTCTTTAATTTTGTCTGGAAAAGCGCCCTGAGCGGGGTGAAGTCCAGCTTCGGCTTCAACACCAAGGAGCAAAAGGAATTAAAAAAGGCCGATAAAAAACGGAAGAAATAAAAAATCCGTACTTTTAACGCACAGTTCATACCGCATGCTTCAACAGGAAGAACGTTATTACCAGCGTCGCATCGCTACCTCTTATTTCACCACAATCATCAGCACTACCCTTGTCCTGTTTTTACTTGGTTTGCTGGGGATGATCCTCCTCCACGCGCAGAAGCTTTCTAACTATGTAAAGGAGAATATCGGGTTTTCGATCATGATCAGGGAAGGGGTAAAGGAATCAGGGATTATGGAATTCAAAAAGAAGCTCGACAAAACATACTATGTGAAATCCACCGAATATATTCCCCGCGAAAGGGCTGCCGAACGGCTCGAAGATGAACTCGGGGAGGATTTCATCAGTTTCCTTGGATACAATCCCCTGTTGCCCGCCATCGATCTCCGCCTGAAGGCAAGTTATGCCAACAACGACAGCATTACCAAGATCGAACAACTCCTCCTTAACAACCGTGAAGTAAAGGAGGTTTTTTACCAGAAATCTCTGGTCGAACAGATCAACCGGAACCTGGAGAAGATCAGTCTCATCCTGCTCGGATTCAGCGCGATCCTCTTGTTCATTGCCATTGTTCTGATCAATAACACGATACGCCTGTCGGTCTACTCCAAGCGGTTCATCATCCGGAGCATGCAGCTCGTGGGGGCCACCGAAGGATTCATCCGGAAACCCTTTCTTTACCGTAGCGTCTTCAATGGCTGCCTCAGTGCCTTTATTGCCATCGGGATCCTTACGCTGATCACCTATTTTAGCATTGAGCAGTTGCCTGAACTCATTGAGCTACAAGATATTACCATGCTTCTGATCCTTGTAGCCTGCATCTTCCTGCTTGGTGTTTTCCTCTCATGGCTCTCTACTTACTTTGCAGTCAGGAAGTACCTCCGCATCAGGACAGACCTGTTATACACGTGATATTGCGAAAATATCCTTACTTTTGTCCGGTTAAACCAGTTTTTCATGGAAAAGAATATGAAGACTTCAGCTAAAACCCAGCAGCAGCCGTTAAAAAAGCAAGGCGGCCCGGCCGACCCCAATGTCAAAACAGGCGAATTTGCCTTTGGCAAAGAGAATTACAGGCTCATGCTCATCGGCCTGGCCTTCATTGTTATCGGCTTTCTCCTGATGATCGGCGGGGGATCGGATGATCCCAAGGTATTCAATCCCGAGATCTTCAGCTTCCGCAGGCTTACCCTGGCCCCAATCCTCATCCTTGCCGGTTATGCGATTGAGATCTTCGCCATCATGAAAAAACCGAAAAATTAATGTCCCTTATCCAGGCCATTATTATAGCCATCGTGCAGGGGATCACCGAGTTTCTGCCGATCTCTTCCACGGGGCACATGATCATAACCCAAAATCTTCTTGGCATTCCGAGTACCGATTTTGTCAAGGCCTTTACCGTAAACATCCAGTTCGGATCGATCCTTTCGGTCATCGTTCTGTATTGGAAAAGGTTTTTCCAGTCATGGAATTTCTACTTTAAGCTTGCCGTTGCCTGCCTCCCTCTGATCATTGCCTTCCTGCTCGAAAAGCAGATCGACAGGATGCTGGAAAGTGTCCCAATCGTGGCCGGGGCCCTTCTTATCGGAGGGATCTTCCTGATCTTTGTCGATAAGTGGTTCGACAAACCTGAAAATGAGCAAACCAAGATGACTTATAAGAAAGCCCTGGTCGTCGGACTTTTCCAGATCATCGCCGTGATCCCGGGAGTTTCGCGGTCGGCAGCGACGATCATCGGGGGCATGTCGCAGAAATTAACGCGGAAGAGCGCAGCAGAGTTCTCATTTTTCCTGGCCATTCCGACCATGTTCGCTGCCTCTGCCCTGAAGCTTTTTGAGAACCACAAGACCATCACGTCCGATAATATTACCATCCTGCTCGTCGGGAACGTTGTATCTTTTATCGTGGCCATGATCGCCATCAAAACCTTCATCACTTTTCTTACCAGGCATGGATTTAAGGTATTCGGGTATTACCGG
The DNA here is from genome assembly GCA_037131065.1 of bacterium. GTDB lineage: Bacteria > Bacteroidota > Bacteroidia > Bacteroidales > FEN-979 > JBAXRT01. The sequence continues at coordinate 23,146 of JBAXRT010000017.1, forward strand.
ATTGTGGTCGGCCTGGTGCTGATCCTATTGCTCCTTACAGGAAAAAGTTTAACCATCTTATAATGCCTTACCAGTTTGAACAGGGAGAGGTTTTTCTGATCAACAAGCCTTACCAGTGGACCTCTTTTGACGTGGTTGGAAGCCTCAGGGGATTTCTGAGAGCAAAGGCAGGTATACATAAGATCAAGATCGGTCATGCCGGAACGCTTGATCCCCTGGCAACCGGCCTTTTGATCCTTTGTACCGGTAAATTCACAAAGCAGATCGAATCGTATCAGGCCCTGGAAAAGGAGTATACCGGCACCTTTACCCTGGGAGCAACCACTCCCTCTTTTGACCTTGAAACAGAGATCGATCAGCGATTTCCTACGGACCATATCAGTAAAGCGATGATCCTCGACTGCGCATGCAGGCTCACCGGGGATTTCGATCAGTCGCCTCCTGTTTTTTCTGCAAAAAAGATCGACGGTAAGCGGGCATACAAATATGCACGAAAGGACATCGAGGTGGTCATGAGGCCAAGAAGGGTCAATGTTTCCGCTTTTGAGATCACGGGTATTGAGATGCCGCGGGTCCATTTCCGTATTGCATGCAGCAAGGGGACCTACATCCGTTCTCTGGCAAGTGAATTCGGAAAGCTGTCAGGAAGCGGCGCCCACCTGAGCGCTCTTTGCCGCACCCGTATCGGGTCCTACCATCTGAGGGATGCATTTGAACTGGAAGATCTGAAAAAAAAGATATTGGAATCCATGGAGGATTCAACAGGTAGAAGCGATGAATAAGGAGAGATCATACCTTGTTTTTTCTGATGAGTACTTTATGCACGAAGCGCTCAAAGAGGCCCGACAAGCCTTACAGAAAGATGAAGTCCCGGTTGGTGCGGTGATTGTTTGCGATCGGAAGATCATTGCCCGTGCCCACAACATCACCGAGACACTCCGGGATGTTACTGCACATGCTGAAATGCAGGCTTTCACTGCCGCCTCCTCATGGCTTGGAGGGAAATATCTCCCGGAATGTACGCTATATGTCACCCTGGAGCCTTGTGTCATGTGTGCCGGAGCGGCCGCCTGGACACAAATCGGAAAGATTGTTTACGGGGCGGAAGATGAAAAACGGGGTTACCGGTTGGTGAACTATCCGCTGTTACACCCGAAAACCGTTGTAGAATCGGGAATCCTGGCTGAGGAGTGTGGCAGGATTGTAAAGGAGTTTTTTAGAATGAAGAGGTACGATAAAAAACCCAAAACATGATAACAGCAAACAAAGCAGTTCAGGGTGTTCTGGCCGAGATGGCTGAGGTGGCCGGCTACCTGTGGCAACGGGGATGGGCAGAGCGCAATGCGGGAAACCTGTCGGTTAATATCACCGGGATGCTCTCCGGGCGTGAGCTGAAGGATATGAGGCCCGAAGGTATCATTAAGCTGTCAGAAAATTACGAGTACCTGAACAGTGAGGTTCTCCTGGTTACGGCGACTGGCAGCAGGATGCGTGACCTGTCAAAAGACCCTGCTTCGAACAGCTGTCTTGTTGCAATACAAAAGGGGAGATCCCCGTTTTACTGTTCGCTGTCCGGAGAAAAACCGGGATTAAAGCCCACCTCCGAAATCGGCACTCACCTTGCCATCCAGCAAATACTCCGCAAAAAAGGAGAGGGACAAAAAGCTGTTCTTCACTCCCATGTCACCGAATTTATCGCACTGACACACAATAAAAAATTCCGCTCAGCCTCAGCCATAAACAGAATGTTGCGGAGTATGCATCCGGAAGTGGCAATGTTTTGTCCAAAAGGCGCCGGCTATGTTCCCTTTACCGAACCCGGGTCAATGCTGATGGCAAAGAAAACCACAAAGGCCCTGGCAGCTCATGATGTGGTGATCTGGGAACGGCATGGCTGTGTAGCCACAGGGTCCACCCCGAACGAAGCCTTTGATCTTTTAGATATTCTTGCAAAGGCCGTAAAAATTTTTTACATGATAGGTTAATTTTACGCCGAAAAGTATTATATTCGTGGTCTGAGTTTTATGGACCCCACAACGAAGATCGTTATTTTCGAGGATGAATATCTTCTTGCAAATGATTTAAAGCGGCAGTTATGTCGTTTTGGATATGAGGTTACTGCTATGTTCCGTAAGGCCGAGGATGGGATAGAATTCCTCGCTTCCAATAAGGATCCGGCACAATTTCCCGAAGTCGCCCTGATGGACATCACCCTGGCCGGGAAGATGACCGGGATCGATGCAGCCGTTATAATTGCCGAAAAATACCCCTGCGCCCTGGTCTTCATTACCGGCATGAGCCAGTTCGAATATGTCGAAGAGGCGTTCCGGACCAAACCATTTGCCTTCCTGCTGAAACCCTTTGAGGTGAGCCAGGCGGTCGTTAGCATAAAACTCGCCGTTTATCAGAAAGATCTTGAGTCAAAACTTCTGAAATATCAGAAGGAGCTTGAGGAGAAGGTTGAAGAGCGAAACCGGGAGATCACCATTACCAGGAAGACTGCCGAGGAGGCAATCAGGACAAAGCAGGCGTTTCTTAACCAGGTGAGCGGTCAGATCCTGGATCCGATCTACGGGATTATGGGATTATCAGCCATGATGAAAGAAGAGATAAAGGACAAGCCCGGTTTGATGCGCTATACAGAGTATCTCGAAGACAATTCACGCCATTTATTTTCATTACTGAACAGTATTCTTGACTTGAGAGAAGATGACATCCATTGACCCCCGACTACCGGAACTCCTGTTACTTGAAGATGACCCTGCTACCGCCACCATCATCCAGATCTGGCTGAAAGGAATCTGCAACATCACCCTTGTCCAGGATGGTAATGAAACCCTTGAAAAGATATCAAGCCATTACCTGAGCGGAAAATTATTTGACCTCATGCTTTTCGACATTAACATTCCCTATCCATGGAACGGGATCACCCTGATGAATGAAATCAGAAAGCACTGGGATGTTTATAATTCCATTCCCTTTATTGCCGAGACAGCCTATGCCCTGCCCGAGGACCGCTTCAGGATCCTTGAGGCCGGCTTCTGTGAATATTTCAGCAAACCCCTTTCCCGTGAACCGCTGGTGGAGGGTGTGAAGGAAAAGCTGAAAAACCAGCTTTTGGCCTAGCTCATAAGTTCTTCCGGATTCTCTTCCTTCTCCTTTTCCGCCTTCTTTGCCTTATAAAGTTTGTAACTTCCATACCCCGCGCTGCCGGCAAGGATCACCAGGATGCCCAGCCCCCCGTCGATGGGGGCACCAACGGGATCCTGGTTGCCCGTCTGACCATGATCAGCAGGCGGTCCTGGCGGATCGGCCAGCACCGGCAAGGAAATTAATGTGGCGAATGTGAGGAGAGAGATGAGGAGAAGGGATTTTATGATCTTTTTCATGTGTGAAAGTTTTTCTGTTAATGAATATTTACTACAGGAATACCTTACCGGAACCGGTATTTTCATTCGTAACCACCTTGACTACATAGTATCCGGTAGCGTTCCCGTTCATGCTCACCTTTGCCAGCTTTTCGCCGGTCATTTTCTGATTAGCAACCACCTGACCGACCATGTTGTAAACGAAGAAATCCCCCGAAAGGTTAACCCCGGTCTTATTCGAGATATAGATGGTTTTGTTGGCCGAATAGATGTTGAAGGGGTTTTCCATTGATAGGTCGTTAACACTAAATGGACCACCAAAATGAAGAATAAACCGGTTAATGTCATCACCCTCAAGGGAAGTAAAGCCATAAGCCGGGTTCTGTCTGAGGTCCTGGGACTTCCCGGCCTTTAGGTCTTCCAGGAATATAGTAACATCGGGATTGAATGACTCGATTCCGGAAGAAGTCATGTTATAGTTGCTTGAGCAGCCTTTTTCGAATGCAACGGGCACACTCCGGGTCTGTTCATTCTGGGGCAGGGTATTTATACAAAGGTGTTCATTATCCCCGATGATGGAATACATCCGGGGAGCCGCCTCAACTCCTCTCAGGAAATGGCCGTCGAAGGCCATATCAAATGCCGGAGTAGCTTCCTGGTCAAACTGGATGATCGTTTCAACATAAGTTGTATTATCATTGGAAGAGGCCGTCAGCATTAACTTATCCTGTTGACCCGCCGTGCTTTTAAGCCAATCACTGCTGCTATGGAAGCGCGCAGCAAGTGGAATTATCAAACTGTTTGTCCCGGATGTCGCGTGCACCATAAAACCATTCATAGCCGGGATGGGGTCGTTGGCCATACGGGCAGTATAGGTTCCCCCGGAATTCATAATCTGTGCCACGGCTTCAATGTTTGACAAACCCCAGTTACCATCGTTCCAATGCAAAGCGCACGAATAGGGATTCCCGAGCAGGTGCCAACCGGCGTATCCACTGGCGGCAGAATATGACTGGTTGGTTTGGGCGATATCAGACTGATTCAAAGATCCGGAAAAGGATTTTGTGTTGGCAGCAGCATATGCAACCAGGTAACTCTCCCCGGCGGTAAAGGTTGTAAAAGAACTTCCTTTAAAATTGATCCATGGCTGGCTGGTCTGTGTTTCATCCCAACTGTAAAAATCATAATTTCCGGGGGTTGAAATGTCAATAAAATTCGGACTAATTGCCTGGCCTGAAACCGGAGATGAAAGGAAATACCAACCGTCGGAATTCCCGGTCCAGGCCGGAATATAGCGCTCTACAGTAACGCTGCCCGTAACGGTACCTGTCGGCAGGAATGATCCGGCAGGGCCTGTGGTCGCGAGAGATTTCAGTGTAAGACCACCATTGGTCGTTGTAGTGCCGGTGACGGAAAGTTGGGTACCGGCACAAATGTTTAAAATATTTCCGGAAGCGATTGTTAAAGTTCCGTCGACATTTATATTCCTTTTAAAATATACACAAGTTGAATTGTAAATATTAAAATTTTCAAATGAAACGGCATTGCTTCCATTCACATCTTGTGACACCCCCTGTCCATTCAGATTAATCGTAAAAACGCCTGTCGATGAACCGTCATCCTGCTGCCATATGCCATCATTTATCAAATTTCCGGCAATGTTAAAAGTCGCATTTCCTGCGTCGTTAGTACCCCGGAAAGTACCGGAATTAACGCTTAAATTCCCGCCGATAGTGATGGTTGCCGACCCGGCATTATTGTTACCATTACTACCAACCACAATGCTGCTTCCCTGGGTGGTCAGATTACCCGAAATAGTATGATTTCTTCCTGTACTTCCCGTGGCAAAGCGTATTTCATAGGAGGCGCCAAGATTTATGATCATATTGCCTGCCACATTCAGATTTCCAGCAAAAGTTCCTGCAGCAGTAGGAGTGGACTGAAAGGTCAGGTTGCCATAAACCGGAAAAGTTCCGGAAAGCCCGTTTTGAGCGCCATTAAAGATATAAGTGCTTGTGGACGCAAGACTCTTTATCGATCCCGGCACGGAGTTAACCGTTCCTCCCTGTTTGAATGTACTGCCGTCGTCAAGAGTAAAAACAGAAGAAACACTGAGCGTATAAACGGCTGCATCCAGGACTGACCCATTTTTTACCGTGACATTTGCAACAGACTTGTTTCCGTCCAGGGTTACAATGACACCGCCTTCGATAATTGCATTATCGGAGACACCAGGAGGAGTGGCTCCGGGGAGGCCTCCGGAAGTGGTCGACCAGGTTGAAACAGAACTCCAGATCCCTGTTGCAACTGAATAACGGTCGGCAGCGAAGGACCAGAAATTCTGCGTTAGGAATATAATTAACATCAAACAAATTTTTTTCATCTCTTTTTTCTGCTTAATCCGTTTCGTAGCAAAAAGGTGATAGGGTTGTTAATAAAATGTTTCTTAATACTTTTGTCTCACAAAAAAATAACCATGCGAAGATCTCTTCTGATGACGGCTGTTTGTTCAATCCTGTTTTGCTTCTCAGCCACCCTCATTTCCCAGAACACCGACTCACTCATCATCCGGAAATTTTATACAGGAGCCCTTTCAAACCCCGTTGCCTGGCATAACCTCGGCACACTTTGCAAAAATTTTCCCGGCCGGCTCTGTGGTTCAAAAAAGGTGATGGAGGCGACCAGCTGGATAAAGCAGTTGCTCGACAGGATGGACCTGGATACTGTCTTCCTCCAGCCAGTTATGGTAAAGAGATGGGAGAGGGGAGATAAGGAGATAGGAAAGATTACCTCCTCAAAGGCCGGGAACCACACCCTTAATGTTTGTGTACTCGGAAGCTCTGTCGGGACAGGGCCGGATGGTATTACAGCGATGGTGGTTGAGGTACAGGGCTTCGATGACCTGAAAAAGCTTGGCAGGCAGAAAATCGAAGGAAAGATCGTCTTCTTCAACCGGCCTGCCGATCCCTCTTTTATCTATACCTTCGGAGCTTACGGAAGCGCCGTAGATCAGCGTGTATTCGGCGCCATGCAGGCAGCACGCTACGGCGCGATCGCTGTTGTGGTCCGCTCGGCCACCCTTGCCCAAAGCGACGACCCGCACACCGGAATCCAGCACTATGCCGACAGCGTAAAGGCAATTCCTGCCCTGGGTATCAGCACCAATGATGCCGATAAACTTTCCGCATGGCTGAAAAGGGATCCCGCACTTAAGCTTTTTCTCCGGACTACCTGCAAAGAGCAGCCGGAGGTACTTAATTACAATATCATTGCAGAGTTGCGGGGTACGGAAAAACCCAAAGAGATTATCGCCTTTGGCGGGCATATCGACTCCTGGGACATTGAACAGGGAGCCCACGACGACGGAGTGGGAGTGATGCAGACCATCGAAGTCCTCCGTCTTTTCAAGACACTGGACATAAAACCGAAACATACCATACGTGTAGTCGTTTTCATTGATGAGGAGTATGCACAGCGCGGTGCTGCGGCATATGCTGCATTTGCGAAAGACAATGGACGCCACATTGCCGCAATCGAAAGCGACCGGGGAGGCTTCACGCCACAGGGATTTTCCATCGATGCGCCGGATGAGACGGTGAAAAAGATCCAAAACTGGAAACCACTGCTGCTTCCATACAACCTCTGGTTTATCGAAAAAGGGGGCAGCGGGGTCGACATCCGCGACCTGAAGCCTTTTGGAGTTCCGCTGATAGCCCTGGTGACCGACTCGCAACGCTATTTTGATTACCAGCATGCGGCAAGCGACACCTTTGATAAGGTCCATCCGCGGGAGATGCAGCTGGGATCGGCGGCCATCGCTTCACTGGTCTTCCTGATAGATCAATACGGTTTATAATATCGAAAATCAGAAACCATGGGACTGACAAGGGAAATAGCAATGGAACTGCTTCACAACCATGTGAAAAACGAAAAGATGATTTTCCATTGTCTCGCCTCCGAGGCTGTAATGAAAGTCATTGCGCGGCGACTGGGAAGGGATGAGGAGAAATGGGGACTTGCAGGGCTTCTGCATGACCTCGACGTGGAGATCACCAACGCCGATCCGCTGGTTCACGGAACACAGACAGAGAGCCTGCTTAAGGATCTCGAAGTGGATCCTGAGATCCTGGATGCTATCCGGATGCACAATGAGTGTTCGGCAGGAAAGGAGAGAAACACGGAATTTCAGCATGCCCTGGCGGCAGGGGAGACCATCACGGGGCTCATATTTGCCACGACCTACGTCTATCCCGATAAGAAGCTGGCCAGCGTGAAACCGAAGTCGGTCACGAAGCGGATGAAAGAGAAGATCTTCGCCGCTTCAGTCAGGAGGGAGAATATTCTTGAATGTGAGAAGATCGGGATCCCGATCGATGAATTCGCTGCACTGAGCATCGAAGCGATGCTTCCCATAGCCGGGGAGATCGGGCTCTAAGGGATCCTCTCTCCGTTTACAAATTTGACAACAAAGGCTCCCCTCACACCCTTTCCCCTCAGCTGCTTGATGAGCTGAATTGCCTTGGCCATCGAAGTGAATTCCCCGACGGTGAAGCGGATCCATTCTCCGGAAACCTCCCTTGTCACCGGCATGGAGAGCCGTAGGTTCGACTGGATATGTTCGGCGGTAAGGAGTTCGTTGTGGGAGGCAAATACCTGTACCCTGTAAAAAGTCCCTTCCTTGGCTGTCACGGGTTGGTTAACAAAGGAGGTATCCGGAACCTGTTGCTGTTCCTCGACCGGGGGTAGCTGGTCTGGAATGATTGCAGCGGGTGGTGGCGGCGGCGGAAGTTTTTCGTAATCATCTTTTGGCT
>JBAXRT010000018.1:0-30903 GCA_037131065.1 bacterium
CGCAGAAGCCCGGCGAAAAGGCAACCTACGGAGGCTTCTATACCCAGGACGACATCCGTGAGATCGTCAATTACGCATCCGAACGGTTTATCAATGTGATCCCCGAAATTGAAATGCCAGCCCACTCCGTCGAAGTCCTTGCGGCTTACCCGGCCCTTTCCTGTACGGGAGGACCGTTCACCGTTCCTCCGGGAAGCTACTGGCCAAACACCGATATCCTATGCGCCGGGAATGATTCAGTCTTCACATTTCTGCAGGATGTGCTGACCGAAGTGATGGATCTCTTCCCCTCCAAATATATCCATGTGGGGGGTGACGAGGCCGATAAGACCAACTGGAAGAAATGCGCAAAGTGCCAGGCCAGGATCAAAGCCGAAGCGCTCAAGGATGAAAAAGAGCTCCAGAGCTACTTCATCCGCAGGATGGAAAAATTCATCGTTTCCAGGGGACGGAAGCTGATCGGCTGGGATGAGATCCTGGAAGGCGGACTTGCGCCTGAAGCCACCGTGATGTCGTGGAGAGGTGTCGAGGGCGGGATCGAAGCAGCCAGGCAGGGACACGACGTGATCATGACACCAACTTCCTACTGCTACTTTGATTATTACCAGGCCGATCCCCAGTGGGAACCCAAGGCCATCGGCGGACTGCTCACCCTGAAGAAAGTTTACTCTTTCGAACCGTCTCCCGAGGAACTGACACCGGAACAGCAGAAGTACATCCTCGGAGCCCAGGGCAATGTGTGGACCGAGTTCATTACCACGATCGCCCAGGCGGAGTATATGGCCGTCCCGAGAATGCTGGCACTTTCGGAGGTTGTGTGGACACCAAAGAAAGAGCGGAACTGGGATGATTTCAGGCTCAGGCTCAAGGAACAATTCAAACGCCTCGACATTCTTCGTGTCAATTATTCGAAAGGCTCTTTCAGGGCAAATGTCTCCACCTCTTATGATGAGGCTACCGGGAAAATGAAGATGATCCTCTCATCAGAGCAGCCTGATGTTCCGATCCTTTACACCCTCAGCGGAAATGATCCGAAACCAGACTCTCCCGTCTACACCGAACCCTTTGAGATCAACACCAACTGCTACCTCAAGGCAGGTCTTTATGTGGATGGCAAACTGAAAGAGAAGCTCCTTGAGATGCCTGTCATGTTTCATCACGCCATCGGAAAAAAGCTGACCTACCTGACCGATTACAGCTACCGTTATCCCGCATCGGGCAAGGGTTCCCTGAATGACGGACTCCGTGGTAGCGTCAACCACCGCGATGGGTTCTGGCAGGGATACCTTGGCAATGACCTGGAGGTTATCATCGACCTTGGAAAGGAAATGCCTGTTGTCTCGGTTCAGATGAACTACCTCCAGAACCAGAAAAGCTGGATATTCCTTCCTTCGCTGGTAGAGTATTCTCTCTCACCAGACGGAAAAAAGTGGCACTCCATCAATGAGGTTCTCACGCCGGTAAAGGGGAAGAGTGACCAGGTGGTGATCCATCCCTTCAATTTCATGTTCAGAGAGGGAACGACCGCAAGATATGTAAAAATAAAAGCAAAAAACACAGGCAAATGTCCCCCCTGGCATGACGGAGCCGGTGAGCCTTGCTGGATATTCACAGATGAGATCGTGGTCTTTTAGACAGTCATGATATCCTTCTCCTTGATCTCAAGGATCTTGTCAATTTTTGAGGTATAATCATCGGTCACCTTCTGGATATCGGCTTCGAGCTTATCGACCTCATCCTCAGGCACTCCATCCTTTTTCAGCTTCTTTGCCGTTTCATTGGCATTCCTCCGGATATTCCGGATGCTGATCTTTGCATTTTCCGCCTCCGCCCTGGCCCTTTTCACCAGGTCCCTCCTGCGCTCTTCGGTCAGTGCCGGTACGACGATCCTGAGGATCTCACCCTCATTTTTCGGGTTGAATCCAAGGTTGGCAGCCATGATGGCTTTCTCAAGGAGCCCGATCACACTTTTATCCCAGGGCTGAACGATGATCTGACGTGCATCCGGACTGCTGATGTTGGCGGTCTGATCAACCGGGGTCATCACCCCGTAATAATCGATCCTGACACCATCGAGCATCTGAGGGGAGGCCTTGCCTGCCCGAATCTTCTGAAGCTCCTTTTCCAGGTGAACGATGGCATTCTGCATTCCCTCTTTGGTCTCTTCCAGGCAAAATTCAATTTCTTCGTGCATGGTATGATGTTTTGAGATTTTTTCTAACTGACGATCGTTCCGATCTTCTCTCCCCTGATGAGTTTAACAAGGTTTCCTTTTACATTCATATTGAACACAATAATGGGAAGGTTGTTTTCCCTGCAAAGCGTGAATGCCGTCAGGTCCATGATCTTGAGGTTCTTCTCATATGCTTCGCTGAAATTCAGACGGTCATATTTCACGGCCTTCGGGTCTTTTTCCGGATCTGCCGTATATATTCCATCCACCCTGGTTCCTTTGATGATGGCATCGGCTTTGATCTCCACTGCCCTGAGGGCAGCAGCGGTATCGGTCGTAAAGTAGGGATTTCCGGTTCCCCCGGCGATCAGGACGATATTTCCCTCCTCAAGGTACCCGATTGCCCTGCTGCGGCTCATCTTCTCACAGAGGGGATCGATGGCAATTCCCGAAAGCAGTTTAACCTTCATACCGGACTTTTCCAGGGCCGACTGCAAAGCCATGCTGTTGATGACAGTGGCCAGCATCCCCATGTAATCACCCTGAACCCGGTCAACACCATCAGCACTCCCCGAAAGTCCCCGGAAAATATTCCCGCCACCCATCACGATGGCTACCTGGGTCTTCCCGGTTGCAACCTGTTTGATCTCCCCGGCATAATCGGCCAGGCGTTCAGGATCGATTCCATATCCCAGCTTACCCTCCAGGGCTTCACCGGATAATTTTAAAAGGATGCGGTTCATTTTCATATCAGGTCATTAAGTCAATAGGTCATTAGTCATTGGTGACAGAGTAACAATACGTGTATTAATCTGTCTCCTCCACTCGTCACTCGTCACTCGTCACTCGTCATCCGTCACTGCCCAAGTCCATGACAGCTTTTATATTTCTTCCCACTTCCGCAGGGACATATATCATTCCGTCCAACTTTCTTCTCCACTTTTACAGGCTGCGGTCTCGACTTCTCCTGGGTATTCGAATTAGCCTGGGAGAGCAGGTCCGACCGCTCCTCCTTCATCCTGGCACGGTCCATCTTTCGTGGTGTCTGTGCCTCCTTCACATTGTCGGCCTGGATAGGCACATCGGCCTTGATGAGGAAGGCACAGATCTCCTTGCTGGTGCGCTGGACCATGGCTTTGAACAATTCGAACGATTCAAATTTATAGATCAGAAGCGGATCCTTCTGCTCGTAGGCCGCATTCTGGACCGACTGTTTCAGGTCATCCATCTCGCGGAGATGCTCCTTCCAGGCGTTATCGATCATCGAGAGCACTACGCCCTTCTCGATCGACTTGGTTACCTCCTTGCCTTTATCCTCGTATGCCTTCCGCAGGTTCGTAACCACCTGCATCACTTTGAGTCCGTCGGTTACCGGGATGGCAATGTTCTCATAACGGGTATCATTCTCAAAAACATCCCTGATCACCGGGAAGGTGCGCTGGGCGATCGATTCCCCTTTTGTTTTATACTTTTTATAGATATAGGCATATAACTGATCAACCACCTCTTTCCCGTTCAGATCGCGAAATTCGGACTCACTGATCGGAGAATCTGCGGCAAAGTTCTTCAGCAGGTCGAGCTTGTACTCTGCATAATTCCGGTTCTCCTGGTGGTCAAGCACAACGGTTTCGCAAACGTCGAAGATCATGTTTGAAATATCCACGGCAAGGCGGTCTCCGAAAAGGGCATGATGCCTTTTCTTGTAGATTGCCTCTCTCTGGATGTTCATCACGTCGTCGTATTCCAGCAAACGCTTACGGATCCCGAAGTTGTTCTCCTCAACCTTTTTCTGCGCCCGTTCGATCGACCTGGTGATCATCGAATGCTGAATTACCTCACCCTCCTCGAGCCCCATGCGGTCCATAATCTTGGCGATACGTTCCGAACCAAACATACGCATGAGGTCATCCTCAAGAGATACGAAGAACTGAGACGATCCCGGGTCGCCCTGGCGTCCCGAACGGCCGCGTAACTGTCGGTCAACACGGCGTGACTCATGGCGTTCCGTACCAATGATCGCCAGACCGCCGGCATCCTTAACACCGGGACCAAGTTTGATGTCGGTACCACGGCCGGCCATGTTGGTGGCAATGGTCACCGTACCAGGCAGACCTGCCTGTGCAACAATATCCGCCTCCTTGGCATGCAGTTTTGCATTCAAAACGTTATGAGGGATGCTTTTCCTCTTCAGCATGCGGCTGAGAAGTTCCGAGGTCTCAACTGAGGTAGTACCCACAAGCACCGGCCGCCCTTTTTCGATCAGTTTCTCAATCTCCTCGATAACGGCATTAAACTTCTCACGCTTTGTCTTGTATACCAGATCCTCCCGGTCATCGCGAACAACCTTCCGGTTTGTCGGGATGACCACCACATCGAGTTTATAGATGTCCCAGAACTCGCCTGCCTCAGTCTCGGCCGTACCGGTCATACCTGCCAGCTTCTTGTACATACGGAAGTAGTTCTGGAGTGTTATGGTTGCATAGGTCTGCGTCGCAGCCTCGATCTTGACATTCTCCTTGGCCTCGATCGCCTGGTGCAGTCCTTCCGAATATCTTCTTCCTTCAAGGATACGGCCAGTCTGTTCATCCACGATCTTTACCTTGTTATCGATCACCACATACTCCACATCCTTTTCAAACAGGGCATAAGCCTTGACGAGCTGGTTGACGGTATGGACACGCTCTGATTTGACCGAATAATCACGCATCAGGGCATCCTTCTTCTCGAGCTTATCGGCGTCGGACAGGTTCTGCCTTTCCATCTCGGCAATCTCAGCCCCGATATCCGGAAGGATGTAGAAGTGAGGATCTTCATAGGACTCGGTTAAGAGATCGATCCCCTGGTCGGTGAGTTCGATGGTATTGTTCTTCTCATCAATTACAAAATAGAGCTCGTCATTGATGATGTGCATGTTCTTCGCCTGCTCTGCCAGGTAAAAATTCACCGTCTTCTGCATGAGGGCCCTCATTCCGGGTTCGCTGAGGAACTTGATCAGCGCTTTATTCTTCGGGAGTCCTTGATGAGCACGGAGCAATTGCTCTCCTGCCCTTTTAATGTTTTCCTGATTGTTCGGATCCTCGGAAAGGGATTTGGCCTCCGCGAGAAGCTTCGTTACAAGATTTCGCTGGGCATTGTAAAGCTTGGTAACATTCGGTTTGAGGTCATCAAAGAGCTGGTTCTCCCCTTTCGGCGTCGGGCCGGAGATGATGAGCGGGGTCCTGGCATCGTCGATCAGCACGGAGTCAACCTCGTCGACAATGGCGTAGTTATGGGGCCTCTGAACCATCTCCTCGGGATTGCTAGTCATGTTGTCACGCAGGTAATCGAAACCGAATTCGTTGTTCGTGCCATAGGTAATATCGGCGAGGTACGCATTCCTGCGGGCTTCGCTGTTGGGCTCGTGCTTATCGATACAATCGACCTTCATTCCGTGGAATTCGAAGAGGGGACCCATCCATTCGGAGTCACGCTTGGCCAGGTAGTCATTCACCGTCACAATGTGGACTCCCTTGCCAGGCAAGGCATTGAGGTATACCGGCAGCGTTGCCACCAGGGTTTTCCCTTCACCGGTGGCCATCTCGGCGATCTTTCCTTCGTGAAGGACCACACCACCAATCAGCTGGCAATCGTAATGGATCATATCCCATTTGATCCTGTTTCCGCCAGCCATCCAGGAATTGCTGAAGCGGGCTGAGTCGCCATTGATCTCCACACTGACCTTTTTTGCAGCAAGGTCGCGGTCGAACTGTGTGGCTGTCACCTCCACCCACTCATTTTCAAAAAACCTGCGGGCGGTATCTTTTACGATTGCGAAGGCTTCGGGAAGGATCTCGAGGAGAATCTCCTGGGAAAGATCGTAACTCTCCTTCTCCAGTTTGTCCAGTTCACCGTATAATTTTTCTTTCTCATCGATGGCAATCTCATCATCGCTGATCCTGACCTTGATCTCTTCGATCTCTTTCTCTTTGGCTGCAAGGTACTCGCTTATCCTGCTGCGGAATTCGACCGTCTTAGCCCGAAGCTCATCATTGGATAAATTCTTGATAACTTCATATGCCTCGATGGCCTTATCAACCAAAGGATTTATCGATTTGATATCACGCTGGGATTTGTTCCCCAGCATTTTTTTCATAAAATCCAACATAATTCAAAACTCAGAGGGTCTCAGACCCCGTCATGTTAAACAAACTCACTCAAACATTTTCTCCATGGATGCCTCCAGCCCGCTCTCAGGAAAATCCGCAGGGTATTTGTATATCACACCCTCCATATCGATAAGGACAAACAACGGGAACGACCTCACATCATAATCTTTCAGCAGGTGGAACTGATCGCCCAGGTGGAGGAATATCCAGGAATAATCTTTTTTCTGCTCCAGGAAGTAACGCATCCTGATGAAGTCCCGGTCGGCAGAGATGCTGACGAAATAAAAACGGTCCTTGTACTTTTCATAAAGTGTTTTCATAATATCCAACTGCGTCAGGCAGGTCGGGCAATAGGTTGTCCAGAATGAGAGCAGGACCGGTTTACCTCTCAGGCTTTTCAGACTCACTTTTTTCTTCTGGAGATCGGTCAGGGTAAAAACAGGTGCCATGGTCCCTGGTTTGAGGTTCATCAGGTGCTTCTCCATGTCGATGGCAATGGTCCTGTTTTCTGCGAATTTCAATTTTGACTGGGCTGTCCTGATCACCTGGATCACCTCCTCCTGAGGATAACCGGTCGTGTTGAACAGTTCCATCATCCCTTTCAGCATGACCAGCTCCCTAACCTGTACGTCCTTCAGCAGGGTATCCTGGTTCATTGTCTTCATAATCTTGTCATAAGCCTCCGGCCCTTTCAGCAATGGCAGGTAATCAACTTTATGCAGTATCCTGGAGGTGACGGTCATATATTTTGCAAAAAAGCTGTTGAAAAAGTCCATGTATTCAAGATTCTCGTAAAGGACCGGCTGGCCAATAAAGTATTTTTTTGCCAGCTGAGCCTGGGTGAGGGCCTGTGTAAGTTGTTCTATGGAGGCGAGCTTGTAACGGACATACTGTGTAAAGTAGGGCGATGTGGAAGACTCAAACTGTTTGCTCACTTTCACCCTGAATGAATCCAGTTTCGCTTTATTCCTCTCCCTGTAGAGTGCCTCAAAATTCGATAGAATAAACTGATCATACTTGGCATTGAACTCGTTGACCTGGATATTCAGATCATCCAGGTCGGCTTTGATCTCTGCCTGCAGGTTTTGTGATTGAAGCAGCGGATTGATCTCTTTGTAGTTATTGTAATCTTGCGGGGCGATAATCAGGCCATACTCTCTCCCAGGTTCAAGGAACATCTCAACCTTGTGAAAATCGATGGAAACCGATACATACACTGGTTCAGCCAGGTCATGATCCAACGTGAATTTTCCAGTTGAATCGACAATGGCGCTGTCGAGTATGATCTCCTCGAAGGTGATAAGATCACTGAATTTGACAAGTATGATCTTCTTTCCTTCTGCCCCGGGTGCCGTCCCAGAAATAGTCGTCTTCTGCGCCTGCAATCCCTGTGTGGCGAAAACCAACAGAATAGTGATAAAAAAGAATCTTCGCATCCTTACCTTTACTTGTTATTCATTAATTTCAGATTTCAGATTTCAGATTTTATAACAACTCCTTCCGGAACAAACTGCTCAACCGCTCCTCCGTTCCTGATGATATCACGTACGATCGATGAACTGAGCGATGCATATTCAGGTGAGCACAGCAGAAATACCGTTTCTATAACAGGAACCATAATCTTGTTCATCTGACCTATACCCCTTTCAAATTCAAAATCGGCCGAGGTCCGTAACCCCCTCAGGATATACTGAGCGCCGGTCTTCCGGCAGAAATCGACCGTCAGGCCATGGTAGACTTCGATCCCGACCGAGGGTTCGCTTCCAAATATCTTTTTTACCCAGCCCAGCCTCTGTTCCAGAGTAAAATAGCAGCTCTTCTCCGAATTTTCACCGATGGCGATGATGATCCTGTCGAAGAGGGGAAGCGCTCTTCTGATGACCGACTCGTGACCGCGGGTGATTGGATCGAAGGATCCGGGAAAAACGGCTACTCTTTCCATGGCAATGCGATAAGAATCAACAAAGATAATAAAAGGGATTAAAAGGGGGATTATTCGAAGGTGAAAGAAAGCTGGAAGATCCTGGAGTGAAGCCCGGCGATCGATTCGGTGTATATATTCCCCTCCCTTGTAAGGTTATCCATCAACCCGTACATCATCTTCAGCTCAACACCCATCTTGAACCATTCATTATAGAAATCGAACCCGATCCCGGCCTCAAGATAAATATCGTTCTGGTTGAATTTCACGATCTTCTGATCACGATTCTTCTCCTCACGTTTCTTGGCCTGCGAGGCAAGGTCGAGGGTATACTGGACACCAGCCATCAGGTATACCCTGAAGTTGTTATAACGCTTTGATTTGAACTTTATCTCGAGGGGCAGGTTGATATAGGTGGAAGGCACCTTCTTTGTAAAATCAAGCTGTGTCGTATCTCCTTTAGTAAAGGTCTGGATAGTATAAAGAAGATCTCTGTCTCCGAAGGCCAGTGAAGGGATAAATCGAAGATTAAAGTGCTCACCGAGCCTCATATCGCCAACAATGCTAATTGTAAAGCCCGGGATCGGCCTTGATTGAATTGTAAGAACTTTTCCGGAGTCAGGAGTTTGAAGGAAATCAGATTCAGGAAAATAGGACGGACCAAAAACACGGGTGGCAAGATCGTCGATCGGGCGAATGGATACGAAGCTCTGGTTCAGCCCAAGCACAAAGCCAAAATGGAACAATTCGTCATCGTACCTGGGCATGTTCAGGACAACACTCCGCTGACCGCTGGTCTGCAAAGAGAGAAAAATCGTGAAGACCAGGAGTATGGGCAGGCTGAGACGGGCGAGTTTCAATGAGTTAATTGTGTTTATCTTGTCATTATTAACGCAAAAGTGATTCTTTTATTTTGGCCATCATCGGCTTATCCCTGTCATTTTTCGGCAAGGTAGATGGTGGCGATTCCAAAGGTCAGAACGACCTGCCGGGAATTTCCCATCCCGATCCTGGTGATTATCTCAAGAAATTGCTTTCCGGAGGGGAATTTGCTGACCGATTCGCGAAGATAGTTATAGGCCTCGTGATGACCCGAAACAAACCAGCCTCTGTAGGGAATTGCCAACGCAGAGTAGACCCTGTATAACTGCTACTAAGGAAAGGATCCCGGGTGTGAAAACTTCAGGATCATCATCGTTCCGCCTGGCCTGAGAATGCGCCTCATCTCCCTGAGTCCCTGTTCAAGGTTCTCAAAATTCCTTACACCGAATGCTACTGTCACAGCGTCAAATGAGGAATCGGAGAAGGGGATCTTTTCAGCATCTCCCTGTTTGAGGGTAATCAGGTTTTCAAGTCCAAGCCGGGTGATCTTTTCCCGGCCCTGGGCCAGCATCTTTTCTGAAAAATCGATCCCACTGATCCTTAATGGCTTAAGGCTGGCCATGGCAATTGCCACATCTGCGGTTCCGGTAGCCACATCAAGAATTTTTTTAGGATTCTTCTCCCCCAGGATCTTTACCATTCTTTTTCTCCATGAACGGTCAATCCCCAACGAAAGGAGGTGGTTCAGGAGATCGTATCGACCCGAGATATCATCGAACATCTTCCGGATCGTAACCTTCTTTTCTGCCATGACAGGGTTAAAAAAAAGGGGATCGCCTGGTGTGCAGACAATCCCCGGAAATCATTCATCAGGTAGTTTATGCTCCCAGCTGGAGACGTCTGAATCCGGTCACGGCAAGGTCCTTGCCATGTTCGGCGATATACTGACCTACGGTCTTCTTCGAATCCTTCACAAACTCCTGGTTCAACAGGGTGCTCTCCTTGAAGAACTTGTTCAGTTTGCCAACGGCGATCTTTTCAACCATCTCTTCCGGTTTCCCCTCCTGACGCGCTTGTTCCTTGCCGATCTCGATCTCGCGGTCGATAACCTCCTGGGTGACCTGATCCTTGTCAACGGCAACGGGATTCATGGCTGCAACCTGCATGGCAAGTTCCTTACCGAGTTCTGTCAGCTTCTCACCTTCGCTTTTGTTCAGCCCGAGGATGGTGGCCAGACGGTTACCGAAGTGGTTGTAGGCAAAGGTCAGGGGAGCTTCAATATACTCATAATGAGCAATCTGAATTTTCTCACCGGTCTTACCAAGCAGTTCATTCAGTTTCTCTTCCACAGTAATGTTACCCAGTTTGAGGGGCATGAGCTCGGTGGCTGTTTCGATCCGGTTTGCAATGCCGAGATCTATCAGCCCTTTGGCAAAATTCTTGAAATCATCAGTCTTTCCGACAAAATCAGTTTCGCAGTTCACCATAACGACGGCGGCATACCTTTTGTCATCAGATGTTCCTGCAACAACGAATCCTTCATTGGCATCGCGGTCGGCCCTTTTTCCTGCCACCTTCTGCCCCTTTTTGCGGAGATAATCGATGGCCTTTTCAAAATCGCCTTCGCTCTCCTGCAGTGCTTTCTTGCAGTCCATCATCCCGGCGCCGGTCATCTGGCGCAGTTTGTTGACGTCTGCTGCTGTTATATTCATCATAGTATTATCTTTATAATTTATCACTTTCATTATTTCATATCAGAAATCAGCCTGCCCAATTCTTACTTCTAAGTTCGAACTTTCGTTCTAACTTCTAACTTCTGACTTCTACCTTTACTTCTTATTGCTCTTCGCAACCGGCTTATTGATCCTCTTGCGGGCAGGTTTGTTCTTATCTTCCTCTTCTGGACTGTCAAGGCTCTTGATCTTGGGAAGTTTGGAATCGGTAAAATCCTTTACCGGTATCTTTACTCCTTCGATCTCCTCTTCGCCTTCGATGTCGTCAAAACCTTTTCCTTCTCTGCCCTGTTCGAGATCTTCTTCGCTCCTTTCATCTTCGGCGGCTTTCTTGTCGCGGTCGAGTTTGCGTTCAACGAGTCCCTCTTCGATGGCCGAAACGATCGTCTCCATGATGATGGCGATCGATTTGGAGGCGTCATCATTGGCAGGGATCGGGAAATCAACGGTACGCGGGTCTGAATTGGTATCGACGATGGCAAAGGTCGGGATGTTAAGCTTCCTGGCCTCTGCAAGCGCGATGTGCTCTTTCAGGATATCTACGATGAAGATAGCGGCCGGCAGACGGTTCAAGTCGGCAATGGAACCGAGGTTCTTCTCGAGCTTGGCTCGTTCACGGGTAATGGTAAGACGCTCTTTCTTTGAAAGGTTCGTATACGAGGGACTGCTCATCAGCTTATCGATCGAAATCATTTTTCGTACCGCCTTGCGGATAGTGGCAAAATTGGTGAGCATACCACCGGGCCAACGTTCGGTAACGTAGGGCATATTGATATGACGGATCTTTTCGGAAACGATCTCCTTGGCCTGTTTCTTGGTGGCAACAAAGAGGATCTTCTTCCCCGACTTGGCGATCTGTTTCAGGGCAGCGGCTGCCTCGTCGATCTTCGCCATGGTCTTGTAAAGATCAATGATATGGATCCCGTTCCTTTCCATGAAGATGTAAGGAGCCATTGCAGGGTTCCATTTTCTTCTCAGGTGCCCGAAATGAACACCGGCTTCTAATAAGGTATCAAAATTAGTTCTTGGCATAACCTTGTTTTGTCTATTCTGAAAATATTAACGTTTGCTAAACTGGAATCTTTTACGGGCTTTTTTCTGTCCGAATTTCTTACGTTCCACCATCCTCGGGTCGCGCATGAGCAGCCCCTTGGCCTTTAAGGCAGGACGGTGTTCTTCGTTGATCTGGCACAGGGCGCGCGAAATGGCAAGTGCAAGCGCTTCTGCCTGACCGCGGATACCTCCGCCGTCGAGGTTCACCTTTACATCGTATTTTCCGGCTGTGCTTGTTGTCTCAAAGGGCTCTGTCACTTTGAACTGCAGGATCGGGGTTGGGAAATAATCCTTGTAATCGCGGTTGTTTACCGTGATGGCACCATTACCATCCTTAAGATAGATCCTTGCTACGGCAGTTTTTCTCCTGCCAAGGGTGTTAATTATTTCCATATTATTTGATTGATGTTAAAGTGATCATTTTGGGTTGCTGAGCCTGGTGCGGATGGTCCGGACCGGCATAAACATAAAGATTACGGAACAGTGCGCGGCCAAGCCGGTTCTTTGGGAGCATTCCCCTGATGGCTTTCTCAACCACGGCACCTGGTTTTTTCCTCATAAGTTCGACCGGCGTGATCTCCTTCTGTCCTCCGGGGTAGCCGGAATGGCTCAGGTAGATCTTGTCGGTGATTTTCTTCCCCGTGAGAAGGATCTTCTCAGCATTGATGATGATGACATTGTCACCACAATCGACATGGGGTGTATAGTTGGTCTTCAGTTTGCCCCTCAGCAGACGGGCAGCTTTGGTAGCCAGTCTTCCCAGCACCTGGTTCTCAGCGTCGATCAGCACCCACTCCTTTTTTGCGGTGGCTGCATTTGCGCTGATGGTCTTGTAACTTAACGTATCCATTGATTTAAAGTTTCTTGATTTTTGAATCCTCTTCTTATCAAAAAGGGGTGCAAAGATACCCCCTTCTTTTGAATCTGCAAAGCAAAGCAGCGATGAAAATATAGAAATTTCACATTATCCTTTATTTTATTACAATATTTTGTATTTTTATCCTTTATTTTGTATCATGATACAGAGGACAATATTTGGTTACCTCGATGAACTGGCCTTCCGGGCAACTTCTGTACCGCTGCTCCTCACAGGCGCCAGGCAGACCGGTAAAGCCTTCGCTATCCTGCAGCTCTCACGGAAATTCAGCCAGGTCATCCATATCAGACTGGATGATCCAAAATGGCAGAACTTTTTCCTTGCAAATGATCCGCCGGAAGAGGTACTTTCGGGACTGTTCTATCTTAACGGCAAGTCACCGGCCGTCAAACGTACGCTTCTTTTCCTGGAAGAGATCCAGGAATCCCCTTTAGCCATAAGGTTTGTAAAGAACCTTCACTCCCCCGGGACCGGACTCTTCATTGCAGCAACCTCTTCCCGCCTTACCCCTGGTCTGGAATCGTGGCCAGAAGGAAGAGAGGGTACTCCGGGCCGACTGAACATCTTTCCCTGCACCTTCTCCGAATTTCTTGGATCCCTGGAGGATCCTGAACTGGAAAAAGGTTACCGCGAGGTTCCGATCCCCGCCTTCATGAGGGAAAAGCTGATGAAAAAGTTTCACCTCTACACCCTGACAGGAGGGATGCCCGAGATCCTTCAGAGATATCAAGAGGATCACCATCTTTCAGGACTGAAGACCATGTTTGACAAGATTCTTGAAAATCAGACCACGTGGGCGCTCCGGGATATCAAACCGGAAACACGGGGAATGATGACCGGATTCATTCTCCAGAACGCATTCCCCTATGCGGCAACCAGGATAAAATTCAGCGATTTCGGGAATGCTCCCTACCGGAGCCGTGAAATGGGAGAAACCTTCCGGCGCCTTGAAAGTCTCATGCTGCTGAAACTTATTTATCCCTCCACCGCGACTAGTCTTCCGGCTGTTCCCGATACCGGCCGCTTCCCCCGTCTTCACATTCCCGACACCGGGATGGTCAGCCATTTCTCGGGAATCCAGAAAGAGTTGTATCATCCGGCGGATATGAATGTGCTTTTCGGGGGACAGATCGCCCGCCAGGTGGTTGGACAGGAACTCAGGGCAGTCGGTACTCAGGCCGGTGATCTTCATTTCTGGGTCCGCCCGAAACTCCAGTCGACCGCCGAGGTGGATTTCCTTGTAAAATATCATAAAATGGTGATCCCAGTGGAGGTCAAATCGGGGGAGCCCGGCAGGCTGAGATCACTTCACCAGTTCATGGACGAAGCTCCCCACCCTTTTGCCGTGCGTCTTTACACGGGGCCTGTCTCCATCCAGCAGACCAGTACGATCCGGGGTAAAAAATTTTTCCTGATGAGCCTTCCATACTTCCTTGCCGGAAGGATCAACGAACACCTCGACGGCTTCATCAAATTTGTGAATGCCGTGTAGGAAAATTCAATTATTATTGTATATTTATAAAAAAAACGGGAATGAATGCACTTCAGACTTTTTCCATCCTGATTGAACTTGCCATCGCCATCCTGGGAGTCACAATCTGGCTTCAGAAGAAGAAGGCCTATGGCGGATTTCTCTTCCTGACCTTCGCTATCTACGTTTTCTATGACCTCGCTCGCCTCTGGGCACTGAGTGTCCCGGAACTTATCCTCAGGATCTCCTTTGCAATCGCCACCCTTTCCATGCTGATCGCCGTTTGGCGCCTTTACAAGGCAGACTGAACCATTCCTTAACTAAATTCAACTGAAATCCAAAATACAATGAAAGCAATTATTTTCCTGGTCCTTGCTTCTTTCGTGCTCAGGGCCGGGGCACAGGACCTGAATTACACTCCTCAGGACAGCATTTTTTTTGAGTACAACACGATGCCTCTTTCCCTGGATCCTTCACCAGGCAACCTTTGGCAGACCGGAATACCGCACAAGACCTGGCTCGACCAGGCCTACTCCCCTCCGATGGCTATCATTACCGACACGATGAACCCATATCCTGCTGGAAATACATCCTCCTTCACCTTTGTGATCGATTCAAATTCGATCTACCCCTGGTCTGGCAGACTTGCCACCTATCTCTCCTTCATCCATAAATTCGATACCGACACCATCAGCGATTACGGGATAATCGAAGCCTCGATCGACGGAGGCGTTACCTGGTGCGACCTTTCGGAACCCTGGTGCCTTGAAGGGTATCTGGGCGGTCCCTCCTGGTGGGAATCCGACTCCTCCCTCACCTCCCATCAGTGTTATCCCCATCTTCAGAAAATCAGCGGCAGATCCGACGGATGGATCTTCTCAAGATTCCATATCGACTATGCAATCAGCAAAATAAATGATTCTGAATTTCCTGCAGACAGCATCATGATCAGGTTTACTTTTAAAAGCAGTAATAATGCAACGGGCCATGAGGGGTGGCTGATCGACAATATCATCATCGGTGTCTGCGATATATATGTTTCAACGACAACCTTTGAAAAACCTGATTATTCCATTAATATCAGCCCGAACCCGCTTGTTGACAGGTCGGTTTTAAAATTTCCGGATGAAAAATTCCAGAAGCCGGATATCACGATCTATGATGCAACCGGGAGAAAAATCCGGACCATTTCCGGGAAACAGGGAGATGCAATCCAGCTTTTAAAGGAAGATTTTGCCCCCGGGATATATTTTGTGAAAATTAAGTCATCTGAGGCGAAACCCGTTTACGGGAAGTTTCTTGTTCAATAGACCTGACACCAATAGATAATCTCAACCCAACTTCAACCCCTATCCTCCTATCTTCCTATCCTCCATTCACCAATTTTATGTAATTTCGTGCCCTCATAGGATAGTAATGTCGATCAGTGTAAGGAATATTGTCAAATTATACGGAACACAGAAGGCGCTGGATTCCGTTTCAGTTGAAATCAAGCCAGGTGAGGTCGTTGGGCTTCTCGGACCCAACGGAGCAGGAAAGAGCACCCTGATGAAGATCCTGACCTGCTTTATTCCCCCTACCTCGGGAGAGGCCTCCGTTTGCGGATTTGACATTCTTGAACAATCTATCGAGATAAGGAAAAAAGTGGGTTACCTGCCCGAGAACAATCCCCTTTACCTGGATCTGTACGTAAGGGAATTTTTACGGTTTATTGCAGGGATCAACCACACTAAAATCAGAAATCAGAAATCAGAAATCAGAACCGGAGCGAAGCGGAGCTCGGTGGAGCCAAATTCGAAATTGGAGATCGGAAAATCGAAAATCGAAAATCGTATCTCGGAAATTATTGCGCTGACCGGGCTGGAGGCAGAACAGCATAAGAAGATCGGTGCGCTGTCACGCGGATACCGCCAGCGCGTTGGCCTGGCCCAGGTGCTGATCCATGATCCCGAAGTCCTCATCCTCGATGAGCCAACCTCGGGACTTGACCCCAACCAGCTGCTGGATATCCGCACGCTCATCCAGTCGATCGGCAAGGAGAAGACGGTGATCATGTCGACCCACATCATGCAGGAGGTAGAGGCCATTTGCAACAGGGCGATCATCATTCATAAGGGAAAGATCATTGCCGACGACACAACAAGGAACCTGCAGCATCTCTCCTCTTCCCGTAATGTCATCCGTGTCGAATTCAACTCCCCAGTCGGTGAAGCATTACTGAAAAAGATTGCTGGGGTGGCCAGGGTCGTGAAACAAGGAGCCACTGCAAACCATTGGCAGCTGGAGTCGGAAGCAGGAGAGGATATCCGTGAAGAGGTCTTTAATTTTGCCGTAGGGCAGGGACTCACAGTCCTTTCGATGCAGCGCGAAGAACAAAAACTTGAGGAGGTTTTCCAGGAGCTGACAAAAAATTAAGTCTCTTGCCGGATTTAAATATTTTAGTAATTTTGCCGTTGATGAGTGGACAGATTTGATTGATTGCAACCACTGGAAAAAATGCTAAAAACTTTTTCCTTCCTCAATCTCAAATCAAAGCCTTTCTGAAAATACTTATACAACTGCCGGTTAGTTGCTTACTAGGGACAGGGTAACAAAGAAGATCTAAAATCTAAAATCGTAAATCTAAAATTGTAAAAATGGGTTATTTATTCACATCGGAGTCTGTTTCAGAAGGACATCCCGACAAAGTCGCCGATCAGATATCGGACGCATTACTTGATGAATTCATGCGCTGGGACGCCGAATCGAAGGTTGCCTGCGAGACATTTGTAACCACCGGCCTTGTAGTATGCGGTGGCGAGGTTAAAACCGAAGGTTGGGTCGACGTGCAGGAGACCGCCCGGAAGGTCATCCGTAACATCGGTTATACAAAAGCCGAGTACCGTTTCGACTGCGATTCCTGCGGTGTGATCTCGACCATCCATGAACAGTCGGCCGACATCAACCAGGGAGTCGTCCGTGAAAGAAAAGAGGACCAGGGCGCGGGTGACCAGGGGATGATGTTCGGTTATGCCTGCCGTGAGATGGACAACTTCATGCCCCTCTCCAGTGAACTGGCACACATCCTGCTGCAGGAACTCGCCGTCATCCGCCGCGAAGGCCGCCAGATGAAGTACCTTCGTCCCGACAGCAAATCGCAGGTCACCGTCGAGTACGACGACCAGGGTCAACCCTCCAGGATCGATACCATCGTGATAAGCACCCAGCATGATGAATTCATCCTGCCGAAATATAAATCCCCGAAGGCATACCAGGCTGCTGAAGCCGCTATGCAGGAGAAGATCAGGGAAGATATTCATACCATTCTGATACCCAGGGTAAAGAAAACACTCCCGGCCCGTATCCGGAAATTCTTCCAGGAAGATTACAAACTCTTTGTGAACCCCACAGGCAAGTTCGTGATCGGCGGACCGCACGGAGATACCGGCCTTACCGGACGTAAAATTATCGTCGACACCTATGGTGGTCACGGAGCACACGGCGGAGGCGCTTTTTCAGGCAAGGATCCCTCGAAGGTCGACCGCTCGGCTGCCTATGCCGCACGCCACATCGCAAAGAACATGGTTGCCTCAGGCGTTGCCGACCAGGTGTTGATCCAGGTTGCCTATGCCATCGGCGTTGCACAACCGGTGGGGCTCTATGTAAATACTTTTGGAACAGCCAGGGTGAAGGATAAGAAAGGAAACATCATGACCGATGGCGAAATCGCCCGCAAGATCAACAAGATCTTCGACATGCGCCCCTATGCCATCGTTGAACGCTTCGGATTGAAGAACCCCATCTTCCTCCCGACAGCATCCTACGGCCATTTCGGTCGCGATCACTACGCCGGTGAGGTGGAAGTTTACTACCCGGTCCCGGGTAAGAAATCCGTTGGACTGAACGGGAACGGCAAGGAAAAATACCTCAAACGGGTGGAATTCTTTGCATGGGAAAAACTTGACTTTGTCAACAAAATCAAAAAAGAGTTTGGACTTTAATTTTTATATGACGATCAATAAGGCAGGCTGTCCCTTAAGGGGCAGCCTTCTTTTCATCCTTCTGGTGCTCCCTGCGCTGCTTTTCAGCCAGATCAAGATCAAAACCTATACATCGGCCACCGATACCTTCTACTGGAAAAAGTATGAACAGGTCAGGAAACCCAAAAAAATGAGCCTGAAACCCTTTGTGGTCGCCAACCCTTCAGGGATCATAGAATCATTCATTGCCGGAAACCTGGCTGATTTTCCCCAGTTCACCAACGATTCGGTGAAACGTTACACGGTTAGAGACCTGAGGAAATCGCTCTATCCCGTCGACATCAATGGCGACGGGCGCTCAGATATGATTTTCTGCGGCTTCAGCGGAGGGGAGGCCGACCTGACGAGGATCTTCCTTAACCAGGGCTCCTCTTTCAAACTGGTTTTCGAGGACTACCAGTACATCGTTTCACTCTCATTCAAAGGTGGAAAACTTGCCCGGATAAGGACTGCGGATCCGGGCTGCTGCGATGCCTATCTCTATTTTCAGCGTGAGTATGAGGTAAGATACACCGATGGATTTCCTGATTTTGTGAAGGGGAGACAGACAGTAGATTTTTCCCACGCCGAACGCCCGCTGGATCTGATCGACAAGCCCTTTAAAATTACTTCACGTTACGACGTAATCCTCATCAGGGCATCGGCCGCTATCCAGGATGAACCCTACAATCCATACATGGAGACCCGGGGAAACATCATCGGCGGTTATAAACAGAAAATCCGGGCCACGGTCCTGGCAGTCAAACAAAACAGGGTTGGAGATGAGTGGTTCTATGTAGAGATCGTCCCCGACATAAAGCCGGCCAAGTCGATCTTCTATGACATAGAAAAATATCCGACCTTTATCCGGGCCTGGGTGGATGCGGAAGAGGTCATGATCGACCCCGTAAAATAAAACCTGTCAGGACTTTATCAGTGCTTTACCACCATTTTCCTGGTGATAATTCGTTCACCGTTTACCACGAGCGAATAGAAATAGATACCATTGCTCAGGTTGCTGACATCGAAAGAGATCTTACCTGAAGCATCGGAGATCATCTCCTCTTTTACAACACTTCCGAGAACATTCCTTATGATGATACTGCTGGGAACATTGCCGTTGGAAATCGTGTAATCAAAACCAACGTTCGTTACTGCAGGGTTGGGATATGCCTGTGATAAAACAGCTTTTTGCTCCGGGTTATTAATGCCAAGTGGATAGGCAGCAAAATTGATGTTGACACAAGCGCTGTCATTCGGATTTCCATCCACCCAAAAAGTGTAACGGATAGTAGAAATACCCGAGAAAGTAGATGGAATATAATGTCCTGAAAAATCAAGGAAATTGGTCACCTCCGGATCGATGGAAATAGTTTCCGGGGAGACAAAAACATCGGGTCCGAAACAGATGCCCCAGCAAAAGACATTCATGGTCCCTTCCAGGATATTGATGTAAGCTTTTTTACACATCACATTGATGGCTGCACCGGTATTGTTCTTAACCCCGAGATGCTGGACAATCTCTTCCGCGTTGGTTACCCCGGATTTAAGGATGGTGGCGTTGTTGGCGAGCTGGCCTGTGACACTGTCGAACAGGACGATACTCTGGGAATAGCCTAAATATGTGGCAACGGATAAAAACCAGGTTATGAGTAAAAGTTTTTTCATGGTCTGTCGGGGGTTGGTTCAGGATGAATATTTCAGATACAAAGATACAATAAAATTGTTTTCTCACCAAAAACCGTCAAGGATTATTCCCTTTTTATCAATCTATTATACTTATAAACAAACACATAAACAGGATGTTATGGCAACACCCTAAATATTTAACAATTTGTATTTAAAAAAAAATATTTAACTTGCGCCCCATTATTAACCAAAAAAAAGTCATTATGAGGAGATTTACAGTCCTGCTGCTATTCCTTTGTTTAGCAGCGACCACTACGTTTGGCGGTGGCTACCAGGTAGGCCTTCACAGCATGCGTAACATAGGGATGGGCCTTATCGGAACTTCGCTCAGTTATGATGCAAGTACCCTGTTCTACAACCCTGGTGGAGCCGCTTTCGTAAATGAAAAATGGAGTTTCACAGGAGGTGTCAGTTTCCTGATGGCCCGAACAACTTTCCAGGCAAAGGATGTTGCTTACCAGGCAAACATGAAACATCAGCTGAATACCCCTTTGTATTTTTATGCTGCCTTCAAACCAACGAAAAACCTTAGTGTTGGACTTGCAGTCAACACTCCATATGGTAATAGTCTGGGTTGGGACGACAACTGGAAGGGACGCTTTCTTATCCAGAACCTGTCTTTTAAGGCCTTCACTTTTCAGCCAACCGTTTCTTACAAATTCGGCGACATCATCGGTATCGGGGTTGGTCTGGTCTACGCCTACGGCAATGTTGAACTGAACAAAGCAATTCCCATCAACGGATCCACCGGTGAAGGGGCATTAAATATCAAAGGGACTGCAGGGAATTTCGGGTTCAATGCCGGCGTGATGGTTCACCCGGTCAAGGGACTTAGCCTCGGCCTTGATTTCCGTTCAAAGATCCAGATGAAGGTCAAGGGCGGTACTCCCACCTTTACCCTTCCGCAGTCGGTAGCTCCTGCCTATCCTTACGACAAGGTGGATGTCATGCTTCCGTTGCCTGCCAACCTTGATTTCGGAGCTTCCTACGAAGCAGGGAACTTCATGATCGGGTTGAATCTCTGCTATGTTTTCTGGAGTACTAACGACTCGCTCGTTTTCAACTTCACCGACTCCAAGACGAATGCCCAGATGACTTCAGCCTCCCCGGCGATGTACCAGAACCGTATCATCCCGAGAATCGGCGCCCAGTACAGGATCAACAAGCTCCTGACTGTCAGGGTCGGCGGGTATTATGACCCATCCCCTGTTCCATCCGACTACCTCAACCCGCAAACCCCCAGCCTCAACCAGGTCGGTCTTACCTGCGGTCTTTCCCTCTACCCGACCAAGGGACTAAGCATCGATGCTGCATTCCTCTATATAATGGGTGCTGAGAGAAGCGGAACCTTTTCACCGGATAACTTTGCCGGAACTTACAGAAATGGCGTCTACTGCCCGGGAATTGGTCTAACCTACAATTTTTAACTTTTAAAACATGAGCGATATGAAAAAAGTCTTTTTCATCATATTATCCCTGGCTATCTTAACAGCCTGCGAACGAAAGATCGATGAATTTGCTCCCAGCGCAAACGGGGTTGATTTCTCCAGGTTTGTTGCAGTTGGGAACTCTATGGAAGCCGGGTTCTCCGATGGCGCACTCTATACTTCAGGACAGGTCAATTCGATCTCAAATATCCTCGCAACCCAGCTAAAGTTTGTCGGTGGCGGTGAATTCAAACAGCCCCTTATCGGAACCGAAGATGGTGTTGGAGTTAATGTCACCCCCGTCGGACTCTACCTTACCACAAAAAGGGTCCTCAAGATCGTCCCCGACCTGGATTGCTACGGCAGCCCGGTTGGCACCTATTCACTTAAGCCGGCCCTGCTTAATCCGGCTGCCGACCAGGCCACTCTGCAGCAGCAGCTCTTTGCACCTCCTACTATAACGGGACCATACAACAACATGGGCGTTCCGGGCGTAACACTCCAGTCCATCTTCTACCCGAGACTTGGCGATCGCACACAAGACGGACATCCGTTCAACCCCTATTTTGTACGTTTCGCTTCCAGCCCCACATCCAGCATTATCATGGATGCAATGGCCCAGGCCCCGACATTCTTCAGCCTCTGGATCGGTAACAATGATGCCCTCCAGTCTGCACTTGCCGGCACCGATATGGCTCTGACACCTGTTGACACTTTCGCCAAGTACTATCCGATGGCAGTCGGTGCACTCAGTCCCATCGGCGGAGCACCAAAAGGAGTTGTCGCCAACATCCCGGATATTACGACTATTCCTTTCTTCACCACCATTTCGAAGAGCCTGCCATATAACGGCGTTGTCCTCGACTCGGCACAAGCTGCCGGGCTGAACCAACTCTATATGATGTACCTGCATCCCGAGATTAAATGGAAAGCCGGAGCAAACCCCTTCGTTTATGACAAGGGCGACGGCACCTGGGGACAGATGGGACCCGATGATCTCTTCCTGTTGACGCTGCCAACGGACTCAATGAAATGCCGTGGTATGGGTATCGCTGACACAACCATTCACCCAATCCCGAAACCCTACCCGATCCCCGGTAAGTTCATCCTGACAAAGGACGAACTCGACAACATCAAACTGCACGTCGACGCTTACAACCAGATTATTGCCCAGACTGCGAGTATGGCCGGTCTTGCCCTTGTTGATATGCACGATTACCTCAAGAGTTTTAAAACAGGTATGGTCTTCGATGGCATAAAGATGAGCACCTCCTTCATCTCGGGCGGATTGTTCTCCACCGATGGAATTCACCTTACACCGAGAGGCAATGCAGTCGCCGCCAACTATTTTATCCAGGCGATCAATGCCAAATACGGCTGCGTGATCCCGCAGGTTGATATCACCGCTTACCCCGGACTTGTATTCCCTTAATACAGGTTGCGAATTGCAAAGCAATCACGAACACCAGTAAAAATAAAAGTGATCGTGAGTAACTAGCGAAAAAAAAGCCGTTCATAAAACATGGACGGCTTTTTTTTTGTGATTTCAGGTCAGTGTTGTTTTTTCAGAAAGCGGAGCATCTTTGAAATGGCCCTTCCCCGGTGGCTGATCCCGTTCTTAAGATAGGAAGGCATGGCTGCAAATGTCTGGTCGTAACCTGAGGGAAGGAAGATCGGGTCGTAACCAAAACCGGCCGTTCCATCACGTCCGGAGGTGATGGCGCCATGGATCTTTCCAACGAATAAATGCTCCTCCCCTTTTAAAATCAGACACACTGCACAGCGGAAATCGGCCTTCCGGTTTGCTCTCCCTTCCATTTCCGAAAGGACCTTCCTCACATTATCGTCGAAGGTGCATCCCTCGCCGGCATAACGCGCCGAATATACGCCAGGTCTGCCATCGAGGGCATCAATGAACAACCCTGTATCGTCGGCAAAACAATCCATCCCGCTCTTTTCAAAAATGAACCTGGCCTTTTGAGTTGCATTCCCTTCAATGGTCTCCTCGTCCTCCGGTATCTCAATATCGAGGTTTACATCCTTCAGGCTCAGGATCCTGAAACCACTCCCCATGATCTCGCGGACTTCACGAAGTTTGTGGGCATTGTTGGTGGCGAATAGAAGACCGGTCATTGGGTCATTAAGTCATTAAGAAAATAGTAATTGGAAAAAGGAAATCGGTAAAATTCGTAAATCAACAATCCACTTGACACTCGTCATTCGAATCACTCGTCACTTGAAGACCTCTTCAATCATGCGTGTTATAAGTTCCGTAAAACTCCACCCATGGGCTTTGGCCATCTTGGGAACGATGCTGGCAGCGGTGAGTCCGGGAACGGTATTGACTTCGAGGAAGAAGAAACGCTTTCCATCGTAAATATAATCGAAGCGGACGACCCCTTTGCAATTCAACCGCTCAAAAAGATCCACCGAGATCTCCTGGCATTTTTTTGAAACGGAGGGCGGAACCGCTGCAGGCACCACCTCATCCGACATTCCCTTTTTATATTTGGCCTCGTAATCGAAAAATTCATTCTTTGGTATAATCTCGGTTACCGGGAAGGCAATGACCTCTCCTTTCGTCCTGATCACGCCGCAGGTAATCTCACGGCCTTTAATGTACTCCTCAACGAGGACCTCGGGATCCTCATGAAAGGCAATATCAAGGGCTTTCTCCAGCTCGCTTTTTTTGTTCACTTTCGACATTCCCACGCTCGACCCGCCATTGTTGGGCTTAACAAAGACCGGGAACTTCAGCTCCTTCAAGATGATCTTGCTCTTGCCAGGTTGCCCGGCAAAAAGGTGAACCGATTTTGCGGTCGTAACGCCGTATGAGGACACTACCTGCTTACAGAAATTCTTGTGAAAGGAGAGGGCTGAAGTTGCCACATCACAGGATGTATAGGGGATCCCGAGCATGTCGAAATAACCCTGCAATCGCCCGTTTTCACCCGGTGTTCCATGTATGGCATTAAAGACCACATCGAATCTCACTTTTTTCCTGCCGAAAGTAAGTGAGAAATCGTCCTTGTCCACGGGAAACTCCTTCCTGTCGATCCTGTATACCCAGCGCTTCCCCCTGATCAGGATCAGGTAGGGAAGGAATATTGACTGGTCCATGTTCAGTTCGACCTGCTGGCCGCTTTTCACGGAGATCTCATATTCGCCGGAATCACCCCCGGCTACAATGGCAACATTGAGCATAGCGTCGTTTTTGGTTCACAAAAGTAGTTAAAATGTGGATAGGAGGATAGGAGGATAGGAAGATGGGAAGGCAGGAGGTGGTGAGAGAAAAAATTCGTCATTCGTCATTCGTCATTCGTCACTCATCACTCGTCAATCTTTTTACTATCTTTGCCCGAAACACAATAAAACGAGCCTTTCCGGGTTCATTTATAAATCGTTGAATGGATTTTTTACGTTTCATTTTTTCGTTGAAGTTCCTGAAACATTTCCTCATCATGATCGGGATCACAGCCGTGCTGATCTGGTTCGTGCTTCTCTCCCTTTCCTGGTACACAAAACATGACGAATTCATTGTCGTTCCCGATTTCCGGACGATGTATATCAACGACGTGATCGGCAATCCCGATTACCGCGACTACAACTTCATGGTATCTGACTCGGTTTTCGACCCGGAAAAACAATCCGGAACGATCCTTTTCCAGGATCCGTATGCCGGATCAAGGGTCAAGCGGAACAGGATGGTTTACTTCGCCATCGTTTCGTTCGTTCCGGAGAAGACAGCCATGCCTGACCTGAAGGACCTGACCCTGCGGCAGGCACAGACGATGCTCGAAACGGCAGGACTCAGGCTCGGAAAGCTGATGTATATCAGGAGTTTTGATGAAGATGCCGTTCAGCAGCAGTTCTTCCGCGGTAAACCGATCCCACTGGGTACTAAGATCGATAAGGGATCAAAGATCGATCTTACCGTTGGTATGGGAGCGAAAGCGCAGGAAATGAAGATTGATACGACAGCTGAAGATAGTATCCAGTGACAAATGACGAATGACGAGTGACGAATGGATTTACGATTTTAGATTTTAGATTTACAAATAGCTAATTTCCATTTTCGAATTTCTAATGACTGATTGACTTAATGACCTAATGACCTAATGACTTAATGACCTAATGACCTAATGACTTAATGACCTAATGACCAACTAGAATGCGCTTCGTTTTAAGTTTTCTGCTTGTACTCTTTTCTTTTTGTGTGACGGCCCAGGAAGTTCTCACCGGCCTTCAGACCAATCCCGTGGTGATGGAGAGAGTCCGTGAGCTGAGTGGGATGAAACCCGCAGATGCCGGAAAGGACACCATCCCCATGAGCCTCCCATTCTTTGACGATTTCTCCGGCGGAGAGGTATTCCCATCTCCCGAAAGATGGATCGACCGGTATGCCTTTGTCAACAGCGATATTCCTGTCTATCCTATCAATATCGGTGCCGTGACACTTGATGCCATCAACGACTCCGGGAGGATGTACCCGATCGCCATACCCGGCCCGCAGACCTTCATCGCGGATCATCTTACCTCCCGATACATCCGGCTGGATTCCATTTTTCTTCCTCTACCGAAAAAACTCACGATAGCCGACTCGGTCTACATGAGTTTTTACTATCAGCCACAGGGACGAGGAATGCCACCCGAATCAACCGATTCACTTCTTCTCCAGTTCCTTGTCAAACCGGGATATGACAGCATTTCGGCTACGGATACAACGATCATCCCCGACAAGTGGGAAACGGTGTGGGGTTCGATGGGAACAGCCCTCGACTCTTTCCTCCTGGAAAGGGGTACCTATTTCGAACAGGTAATAATTCCGATCACCGATACGGCAACCTACTTCAAGAAAAAATTCCGTTTCAGGTTCTATAACCGCGTTAGTCTTGCCAGCTCGGCCGAACCAAGCTGGCAGAGCAACTGTGACCAATGGAACATCGATAACATTTACCTGAACAGCGGCAGAAACAGCAGGGACAGCATCTACCCGGAGATCCGTTTCATCCAGCGGCCACCCTCAATGCTTATCAACTACGAGTCGATGCCCTATCCCCAGTACTGCGATGACCCTACCAACGAGATCAAGGATACACTGAACATCCTGATAAGCAACCGGACTGTTAATGACCGGAATTGCGGATATTCATACAACGTGAAAAATGAATCAGGGAGCTTTTCCAAAACCTACGAAGGAGGCAATTTTACGATCAAACCCTTTTATACCAATGGATATGTGACCTATCCTCCATTCGCCCATCCTCCCCTGCCCTTCCTTTTTCCCATCAGCCAGGCCGACTCGGCCACATTCCTGATGCAACATTTCATAAAGGATAACACGTCAGAATCAACATTAGGAGACACCATAGCGGCATACCAGAAGTTTTACAACTACTATGCCTACGACGACGGGACACCCGAAGCCGGATACGGACTGACGCCTGCAGGAGCAATGCTTGCATACCGCTTTAAACTCAATAAATCACCCGATACACTCAGGGCCGTGAACATCTATTTCAACCGGACCCTCAGCGGTAACAACCAGCAGTTCTTCAACCTTTGCATTTGGAACGACAATGCCGGACAACCAGGAGATACCATCTACTCCGACCTTGTCATTGTCAGGTTCACCGACAGTCTGAACAAATTTGTCACCTACCACATGACCTATCCTCTGCGGATTACAGGAACATTCTATATCGGAATGATCCAGTCAACCAACGACAACCTGAACATCGGTTACGACAAGTACAACAACCACCAGAATGATATCCTGTACAACGTGGCCGGCAAGTGGCTCAACTCTTCCTACCGGGGCTCGCTGTTGATGCGTCCTGTGGTGGGGAAACCAATCCCGGTTGGAATCGGCGACCAGGCCAAAGTGCAGCAAAAACTTGTCATCTATCCCAACCCCTGCACCGGTAATTTGCTGCATGTAAGGATGCCGGGCATTTCAGAGCAGGCATTGCAGGATCATGGATTTTCGTTCCGGATCCTGAACCTTGTCGGACAACTCCTTTCGCAGGGGAACACCAATGGCTCCATCGATATATCAGGCCTTCCGGAGGGAATTTATTTCCTTGAGATGAAGAGTGCGACGGGAACCAGCCGTGCAACAGGAAAGTTCATCATTGCCCGTTAAGGGCAGTTCATTTTACCTCCCATGACCGGAAAACCCGAGCCTGCTGAAGAATCGAATGAACTTTATGAACACTTCCGGTTCACCGTCGACAAAGGACAAGCCCCGCTGAGGATCGATAAATACCTGATGGCCAAGATCGGGAATGCCTCACGCAACCGGATCCAGAATGCTGCCCGCGCCGGGAACATCCTCGTCAACGACTACGCCATCAAATCCAACTACAAAATAAAACCGCTCGATGTGATTTCCATCGTGCTTGCTTTCCCGCCCAGGGATACCGAAATCTACCCGGAGAATATCCCGGTCGATATCGTTTATGAAGATCCGGATATTCTGGTGGTGAACAAGAACGCGGGAATGGTCGTCCATCCGGGCCACGGGAACTTCACAGGGACGCTTCAGAACGCCGTGCTATTCCACCTTCAGAACACGCCGGGAAAAAACGACCCGGAGACCAAACCATACCTGGTGCACCGTATTGACAAGGATACTTCCGGGATCCTGCTCATTGCAAAGAACGAGCTGGCGCAAAGCAAACTGGCGAAACAATTCTTCGAACATACGATTGAACGCACCTATACCGCCCTGGTGTGGGGAAATCTGAAGGATGACGAGGGAACCATCACCGGAAACATCGGACGGAATGTCAGGAACAGGCTTGTAATGGACATTTTTGAGGATGAGGAGAAGGGGCGTCATGCTGTCACGCATTACAAGGTGCTTGAACGGTTTGGTTATGTAACCCTCGTATCTTGCAACCTGGAGACCGGGAGAACCCATCAGATCCGGATCCATTTCAAACACATCGGTCACCCCCTTTTCAATGATGAAAGCTATGGAGGCGACCGTATCCTGAAGGGAACGACATTCTCAAAATATAAACAGTTCGTCGAAAACTGTTTCAATCTCATCCCTCGCCAGGCCCTCCATGCGAAATCACTCGGCTTCGTACATCCTTCAACCGGGAAACCAGTCTTCTTCGATTCGGAACTTCCGGCAGATTTCAGTGCAGTAGTGGAAAAGTGGCGCAGTTATCATTCGAACCAATCCAAAGATAATTTTTAGGTCATGGGTAAGATCGGGCAATACATTATCTCTCTTTATTTCTGGTGCGGCCTCTTCCTCTTTTCTGCCGTGCTGTTTCCACTCTCTTTCCTGATCTGGTTTCTGACGTTTCCTTTTGACCGCAGACTTTTCATAATGCATAAGTATGCCTGCCTTTGGTCAACCATAGTGCTCAGCCTGAATCCGATCTGGCGTATCAGGGTAACCGGGAAGGAGAAGATCGATAAAAAAGCCACCTATGTGATGGTTTCCAACCACCAGTCGGGGATGGACATCATCGTGCTTTTCAAGCTCTGGACCCATTTCAGATGGATCTCCAAAAAATCACTTTTTTATGTCCCGTTCATCGGATGGAACATGTGGCTCAACCGATACATCTCACTTGAACGGGGTAAGTCGAGCAGTATGCGTAAGATGATGGCAGATGCAGAAAAAACACTGAAAGCAGGAAACTCCGTAATGATGTTCCCCGAAGGGACGCGATCGCGGACCGGAAAAATCCAACCCTTTAAAACGGGAGCCTTCCATATAGCTCAAAACGCCAGGGTTCCTGTACTCCCTATCGCCATTTCAGGCACCTTTGATTCGGTGAGAAAGGGAGGATTCCTTGTTATTAAAAATTACAACATCCTGGCAGAAGTCCTCGATCCTATTCCATATGAAACCTTTGCAAACCTTGAGCCCAAAGAGGTAGCCGAGATGGTTCATGGGATGATTGCAGCGAAGCTTGTTAAATGACGAGTATTTCAAGTGACGAGTGGTTGGTACAACGAATCCCTCTCAACAGGTTCCCGCTTGGCACCTTTGATCAGCTCTATCATCTGGCTGACCGTCATCCGTGGATTCTGTTCGGAAGCGCCGGCGAGTGAATAGATCTGCGTGGTGTCATTGATCGTTCCGTCCATATCATCGACGCCGAAAGATAAGGAGATCTGTGCCAGCTTTTTGCCGACGGCCGGCCAGTAGGCTTTGATGTGGGGAAAGTTGTCGAGGTAGATCCTGGCCATGGCATACATCTTCATATCCTCGACCACAGAAACTTCAGGAATATCAGCCATTTCGTTGTTTCCCCTGTGGAATTTCAGGGGAATAAAGGCATTGAAACCTCCAGTGCGGTCCTGCAGCTGACGAAGGCGTTCGAGGTGATCGATCCGGTGCTCATAGGTTTCAAGATGGCCGTAAAGCATGGTGGCATTGGATGGTATACCCAGCCGGTGGGCTGTTTCATGAATTTCAAGCCAGGTCTTTGAAGTCGATTTCATACCGCAGATCTTCTCCCTGATTGTCTCATCAAAGATCTCGGCCCCACCTCCGGGGATGGAGTCAAGCCCGC
Organism: bacterium; assembly: GCA_037131065.1. Taxonomy (GTDB): domain Bacteria; phylum Bacteroidota; class Bacteroidia; order Bacteroidales; family FEN-979; genus JBAXRT01. Next base: position 29,853 of record JBAXRT010000018.1, read on the forward strand.
AACTTTTCAGGTATTGCAACCCCTCTTCAACAGTCGTGCCCGATTTTGTGAACATGTAATCAAGTTCAACTGCGGAGTATGCCTTGATGTGAAGATCCGGCCTTAACTCCCGGATCTTTTGCAGGATCTCTCCGTAATATTGCAGATCCCTTGCGGGATGAACCGCCCCGGTGATGTGCAGCTCTTTGACTGATTCATCCTGCTCCCTCACTTTGGCCAGGATTTCATCGGTTGTCAGCTCCCACTTGTTCGGGCTGAAATGGTGCGAATAAGAGCAGAACATGCACTTGTTGACACAGATGTTGGTTGGCTCAATGTGAAAATTTCGGATAAAATATGCCTTGTTGCCGTTTTTACGCTCCCTCACCTGGTTTGCCATCATCCCGAGGAGGCCCAGTGAAGATTCATTGAATAAAAGATTGGCCTCGGACGGAGTGAAACGCTGTGCGTCAGCGATCTTTTTGATGATACTTCCGAATTTTTCCATCAGCAAGGACATTACCGTTGTCTGATCAGTTTGACGCCGCTGCTGAACTTATCTCCGGCAAGTCGTAGAAAATAAAGTCCGGGAGTGAGATTCCCAAGTCTGAGGTTCAGAGGAGCGGCTCCATCCGAGATAAAATCCCTTCGGATGAGTTCATGACCTGTAAGGTCACTGACCACAAGGGTGATCCTTCCTTTGATCCCAGGCATCTGAACGGAAACCTCGTCGGTGAAGGGGTTCGGGGCGACCCGGATGGCCGCAGGGGAAGGTTCTTCACCCACCGAGAGGGTTGCCCCGTTCAGGATCATCGTATTGGTGTTATCCGGATCGAGCCAGTATTTCAGGATCTTTGTGGAGTCGGTGCCATTCTTATCCCAGTGGTAGGAAAACCTTCCGTAATAATCAGGAGAATTGAGGCTGTCGCATGAGCTGTCTCCTCCCGTAAGTGTCCCGACGATATGTCCCCCGCTGTCGAACACCGGTGAACCCGATGATCCACCCTCGGTAACGCCGTGGCCATTCGGCGTAGCAATCCATGTCACTCTCCAGTGTGCAAGCGACGGGGCG
>JBAXRT010000019.1:0-30883 GCA_037131065.1 bacterium
AAAAATATAATGATCAGTGCATTTGTCTTAGCTAATTTCTTCATTATTCCAAATACAATATTACATAAAAGTAGTCAAAATATCTGACCGTAGAAGGGATAAATAAGAATCCCTTGTAGTCAGCTAATTTATCGTTCAAAGAGAAGCTGGAGGATCTCCGGATTGGTGGAGAATACCATAGGTTGCTAAACCATAATGAATCCAGATATCCGAATTAAGAATCAAAGTACCATACATGTCTGTTAATTCCACAAAACTATACCCAGCAGGTCGTTCGATATCATAAATAACATATTCAGTCCCCAGTAAGTAGAAATTGAGCTCATCCGGGTTTAAACAAAAATGAAAATCCGGTAATGATTCCTTTTCCCACCACATATAATGACTGCATGAATTTGAAGGAGGAACGCCAGGAATTGGATAAAAATCAGCATAAAGATCAACACAAATCGGATCAGTATAATACCAATTTCCGGGTTGAACTCCTTTTCGAAGCATTATCCTTCGTTGTATCTCCGTTGCAGCATCTTTACCTTGACCTCCTGTATATCCGTTGCATTTTCCAACTCCATCCCATGCCCACCAAAAATCTGTAGGTCCAAAACCATATAATATAATTCCACCGTAGACAATCGTAGAGGTAATTCTAAGATCTACTCCTGAAGAATTGTCGGAAATCTTGTCAACACGTACAAGAAGAAGCTGTTTTTCAGATACATTTAAGCTATAATAATGATTTCGAATACTATCAATCATTCTATTATAGGCAATTTCAATATCTTCGAAATTTACATACCCATTTCCCACGGGGATTGTAATAAACGAAGAATCTTTTGAAACATCTTCCATTCTTGCAGTAGCATCACCATATGTATAATTTGATGTGCATTCAAGATACCAAATTGCGCTGTCAACTGACATGATTTCACCAAATTTCAACACAGAGCCTAATTTTGTTTTAAAAGAAATAATTTGACGTTGAAGTTTCAAATCGGATTCGGAGATGTTGGAGGATGATTTCTCAACATTTAGGACTTTTTCTTTTTGCAGGATGTAATTACAAACAGTCCTGTGAAAAAAATAAATAATACAAAAATATTTGTTCTCATAATACGATGATTAGGTGTTTTATAAAAAATTCTTTGATCAAAAGATAACCATATATACCCCTGACTATGTGGATCAATTTTTGAATAGTCTAAAAAGAAAGTTGATATGTTTCCTTAGTATATTTTCTTTCAATTTTTATACCATTTTTTTAATTATATGAATATCAATATTATGATTGTATGAGATATTCACTTAAAACTATAGTAGTGTTAAAAATATTTACATTATTGTCTAAAATCTTGACGATTCGTTATGTTTGAAATGAATGAAACCATTTATAAGAATGATTAATGCCAATTTATGCCCTTCCTTCAGGGCCGAAAAAACCGACCGGTTTAAAAATTGAAAATTATTCCGAAGCCACCTCCAACGCTGTTTATTGAGTAGGATTTCAAAAGTTTTTTATCGGGGCTGGTATCCGGGATCTGCTCGTCCAGATTGAGTTTTGCAAAATAGAGCGTCTCTTTCTACTTGGTATTTATGGAGTGAACGGTTCTACATATTCAGAACCTGCTTCAGGATCTTGTAGCCGGTTGTACTGGCCCGAAGTTTGGCTCCGTTCTTTAATAGAACTGCATAATTTTCTTTATCGTAATACTCAATGCGGTCGATGAATTTGGCATTCACAATGTATGAGCGATGGATCCTGATATACTGGCCTGGGTCGAGATGACCTTCAAAATATTTCATCGTTTTCTCTTTCAGGTGCTTGGCGTCTTTAGTGTGGATCATCACATAATCCCCTTCCGCTTCAAGAAATATGATCTCATCAACCGGGATGACAGAGACCTTATGCCTCGATTTCACTGCAATCCTCTGAAGAAATTCGGGAGCCTCTTCGAGTGTCTTCACGAGGTCCTGGACCGGCTGGGGCGACCTGTTCACATTGCCAGCCTGGCTGATAGCCTTCTGTACAGCCTGGCTGAACCTCTCTTTCGAATAAGGTTTCAGGAGGTAATCAATGGCATTCATCTCAAAGGCCTTGATGGCATACTGATCATAAGCGGTGCTGAAAATAATGAGCGGCGGCTGATCCAGTAGCTCAAGTAGTTCGAGTCCTGTCAGCTTCGGCATCTGGACATCCAGGAAAACCAGATCGGGTTTCAGTTCCTGTATGGCCTTGAGCCCGCTGAAACCATCGGCGACCTCCCCTATGATCTCAATCTCCGTAAAATCTTTCAGGTAGTGTTTTACGACATCCCTTGCGGGCTGCTCGTCATCGATAAGAATTGTACGTATTGTCATGGCTTTTCTTTCGGTTCCTTGATCTCAATATTCGGAAGACTTAAAAATACAAAGAATTTTGTTCCCTCGACGGAGGTCTTGAGCAGGGTATCAGTTTTATATAACAGCCTCAGGCGCTCCCTGATATTCTTTAATCCGAGACCGGTTCCTTTTCTGGGGTGGGCATTCGGATCAAAGTCGTTCATGATGACAATCTCAAGGTATCCTGATTTGTAATAACAATCCATCTCGATCTTGACCTGTTCAGTGCTTTCGTAAACTCCGTGCTTTATCGCATTCTCGAAAAGCGGCTGCAGCAGCATCAGCGGGATCTTATGCTCGGTGCAGGTTCCTTCTATCTTAAATTCGAACTGGAGCTTTTCACCAAACCTGACCTTCTCAATCTCCAGGTAACGCTGTATGTTGAGGAGCTCATTTTCAAGGTTAGTAAAACGGGTTGTATTCATGGAAACCGAATAGCGAAGGAAATCAGAAAGCTTGATGACCATCTCCCTGGCTTTCTCCGGATTTGTAATCGTCAGGGAACTGATCGAGTTCAGACTGTTGAAAAGGAAATGCGGGTTGATCTGCGATTTGAGCATATTCAGCTCTGTCTCCTTCAGTATCTCCCTGAGTCTTGATTCCGTCTTAAGTTTTTCCTGGAGATTTGAATAATAAATGATCAGGTAATAGGCCATGCCAAGGATTGCATAGTAAAGGGTTCCGCTGATGAGACGGTAAGGAATCGAAATACTGAGCAGATCACGATAAGGTTTGAATGAGCCGAAGAAGTAGTTGAGAAGAAGATAAGGGATCCCGTTCCAGAAAACCAGTATAAGGGCAAGAAAGGTAAGGTGATTGATAAAAACATTTGTACGGTTTGATTTGTCCGGTATAGAGTACCTGACGATGTACCACATCAGGATTCCGATGATGCAGAAAAGAAAGTTATAGGTAAGACTATCGGCAGCCGCAATCTCAATAGTAAAACCATACAGGAAATAAAATATGGAAAAGTGGATCCCCGCAAGGAGGATCCACAGACCAAAATAAACGGAAATGGATTTTTTATTCAGAAAAACGGGATGGTTCATCTAACTGACATCTGTTTAATAACTTTTGATCTCACCGCCGCCGAAAATCGTGCTGCCTTTGATGACCAGCACACGCGATATATCTCCGCTCTCTTTGATATGGACCCGTTTGTCGGAGAATCCGCCAAAAATAGAGGTGGTCCTTAAAATGATTTTCCAGTCAGAAGGTACAATAAGAGTCACTCCTCCAAAAATTGTAGTGATCTCGAGCGCATTGTTCCCTTCAGCCAGCGTTGTTCTTGTGAGATCAAGTTCCGAGCCTCCGAAGACACAACTGATGTTGCCGCCACGAAAAACTTCCTGGTCAAAACGCTGTTTGGATCCGCTGAAAAAGTTTTCTTCGTGAACATAACCGTTTTCCAGGGGATGCGGTGAATCCGGAGTGCGGAGAAAAGGTTGGTGACCGGTTCGCGAAGGAACACGTTTCAGCAAAAGAATAATTCCGATGGCAATGAGGATTGCTGGGACAATAAGATGGGAGACTTTAAATGTAAAATCGAATATCTCAGGGAGTAAAAAGATCGCTCCTATACTGATCAGAACATAACCAGGTGTGCGGTTATCGCTGGATAGAAGACTTACGATTCCAATCACGATCAATAACATTTGCCATGAGAAGAATATATGTTTGATTTCCGGTGAAATTAATCCGATATTAAACAGCAGCAAAATGCATCCGGCAACGATAATAACAACGGCAAATGCAGATTTTCTGAATGAGCGGTGTCCAGGAGTTTTAACTTCGTTCGGTTCCATATTACGAGTTTTTAAAATTAGAAAAAATTCAACAACAAAAGTATATCCTCCTCAAGGCACAGAAAAGAAATAATCGTCAGAGACCGGAAAAATCCCGACGAAATTCCTGAATCCCTGCGCCAGTTCAACCCATTTCCCTATTTTTATGTCATGGAATATTATTTTATCCTTGTCGAGCCCTCGGTCCCGGAAAATATCGGGGCTGCCGCAAGTGCCATCAAAACGATGGGTTTCAGTAACCTCCGTTTGGTAAATCCCCCTGGTTACCCCCAGGAGAAAATGTTTCATGTTGCTCATGCTTCCCACGACATCCTGAACAGCATAAAAATTTTCGATGACCTTGAAAATGCCATTGCCGATCTGGATTTCACCATTGCCACCTCAGCAAAGCACCGGTCGATCAGGAATGATTACCATCATGCAGCAATCATTCCCCAAATATTGGAAAAAAAATCGAGATCGGTTTCAAAAACAGGTATCATTTTCGGAAGGGAGGAGAGCGGTCTTGACAATGAGGAGATCCGCCTCTGCGACATCGTTTCTTTCATTCCCATGAAGAAGAAATATCCCTCGCTGAACCTTTCACAAGCCGTGATGCTTTATGCCTACCTGTTATCGGAACATACCATTGTCAGGAAGAAACAGGCCAGGTCTGTCGGAAAGGAGAAATTCAGGCAGGTGATCCTGAAGGCAGACAATATGATAGAAAAGATCAGCATCATGAAAGGAAGCAATATCTATAACAGGATCTTCGAAAGGCTCGCCTTACTTGGTGACGATGACCTTAACCTTGTACTATCAATCCTTGCTAAATTTGATAAATTCATTGATGCCCGAGGCAAGAAAAAGGACTAAAACAAAAGCACATGACCTGGATGAAAAGGTCAGAAAATATCTGTCGCCTGCAGATAGAACCCGAGGAAATTCTCACCAAGGGCAACATCAACGCAAAGATTTGTCCGGTCATACTTCCCGACCATGATCCTCAGACCAAAACCACCTCCCGGCTTCAGGTAACCGAAGAGGGGAACTTTTTCATCCCGGCTTGAAGAGGTAGTCATGTTCAGAAAAAGCACACCACCTAACATTTTTGTGCAGGGAGAGATCGGGAACCGGTACTCAACTTCTCCATAAACAAAATCCTCCCCTCTCCACCGGCCCTGTTTATATCCCCTGCCTGATGAATTCATCTGGTCAAAGCCTGAAGACATAAGATCCAGGTAAGGAATCTCTCCCGAAATCTTGAAATTTCCAAAGAACCAGAAAGCAAGCACGTTCCTTGTGGTGGTTTTGGAGAGTCCCACATAGGTCCGGAATTCGGTCCAAAGCCGGGAACCGTTTTGCTGACTTCCGAGCCATTTAAAATCGTAGCGGTAATTAACATTGACATAAAAGCCCTTGTAAGCATTGATGATATTGTCTCTGGTATCATAGACAAAATTTGCGCTCAACCCGGATGATGTGTACTGTCCGGGATTGAATCCATGGGCGATGCTGTAAGTATAATGGGGAGTTATAACGGGGCTTGCCAAAGTCGTGTCGAGGGTCTCATCATTTATTGAATAATGATAATCAAGATGATATCCTATCCCGGCATACAAATTGGGAATGATCTGCCTGGAAAAAACGTTGTGAAATTTGACCCAGTTAAAGAGCATCGGGTATGAGATTGTTCCGCATCCGGTGCTGAGCCCGAAGGTTGCAAGACGAAAAATATAGAGCCGCCAGTCGGTCTGGATAAACCATCTGTTTTTATAAGTATAGATATTACTCTTGAGTTGAACGATCACCTGTTTTTCGGTAGTCCATACGGCCTGGGCAATCCCTGCCGAGAGTCTTGTTAAGGAATCGCGTCCCATAGGCCATGATACAGAAGCGCCGGCGCCTAACTGAAATCCGGTTGTGGGAGCATAACTGATGACAGGAATAGCAATAAACCTAAGTTTTTTTTCGGAAGGAATGTCAAGAAAGTTTCTGTTTTTCCATAGCAGGTCAAACACATCTTCCTGCTGACATTCCTTTTTTTTTGATAAAGTGTCCGCCCCCTCCTGGGCTTGCAGGATGCCTGAAATACCTATAAGTAAGCAAATAACTATCCGGCGGAGTTTTGAAGGTATCATGGGGCGCAAAAGTAATAAATTAATCTGTTTTCATTAGATTTGCAACGCAGAGTGTATCATGAAAGTAAGATTCACAAAATATCACGGAACGGGAAACGATTTCATCCTTGTTGATAACCGGAGATCCGGAATAAATCTGACAGGAAACCAGATTAAATTCCTGTGCAACCGTCATTTTGGAATAGGGGCAGATGGCCTTATCTTTCTAAATGATAAGGAAGGGTATGATTTTTCAATGACCTATTTTAATTCCGACGGCAGGGAAAGTTCCATGTGCGGTAATGGTGCCAGGTGTCTGACTGCCTTCGCCAGGCGACTGGATATCATTCAGGACAGAGCCAGGTTCCTTGCCATGGATGGCGAACATTTTTCCGAGATCATTTCCGTTACCGGCGATATGATGATCCGGGTAAAGATGAAGGACACGAAGATCATCACAGATTCGGAAGAGGGGATCTTCATTAACACGGGTTCTCCCCATTTTGTTACATTTATCGAGAATATGAATTTGATTGATGTAGTCGCCAGGGGAAGGGCCATCAGGTATGATGAATCCTTTGCCCCGGAAGGGACCAATGTTGATTTTGCCGAGATTTCCGGTCAGGGACTATTTGTCAGGACATATGAACGAGGAGTTGAAGATGAAACCCTTTCATGCGGAACGGGTGTGACCGCTGCTGCCATTGCGGCTGCTTATATCTCGGGAGAAAATCCGGGTAAGACCATCGTAAGGACCATGGGCGGAGATCTCCGGGTTTACTTCAGACAAGAGGGCCACCTGTTTACCGAAGTATGGCTTGAGGGTTCTGCAACTTATGTTTATACAGGTGAACTGGAGATTCCTGCAGCGAGGAAATAATTTAGACTTTTACTTAAAATCAAGGAAAGGATGATGACGGAATTCCTGAAGGGGCCCCGGATTGGCTTACGCGCGGTTGAACCGGCAGATATTGACCTGCTTTACCTCCTTGAGAATGACACTACAGTGTGGAAAGTGAGCAATACGCTCACACCGTTTTCCCGCTTTCAGATCGAGGAGTATGTGATGAATACCCAGAACGATATCTATGCTGCCAGGCAGTTAAGGCTGATGATCGACCTTTTGACCTCCGAGACGGGAGACAATACCATCGGGACGATTGATCTTTTTGATTTTGATCCTTTTCACCTGAGGGCAGGACTTGGTATACTTATCAGGGATGGTTTCAGGAACCAGGGATATGCAGGAGAGGCCATCGAGTTGATCAAAACGTTCTCATTTGAGAAATTGCGGCTGCACCAGCTGTTCTGTAATATAGCCTCGGACAATATGAACAGCCTTCACCTTTTTGAAAAACACGGGTTTGTCCGTTGTGGTGTTAAGCTTGAATGGCTGAGGGTTGAGAACAAATGGACTGATGAATGGATGTTTCAATGCATTCCATAAATGAGTAGAATACTTACTCACAAAACCAGGCATTCCAGTTGCCGTACTTTCAGTGACCACATGCCGGTCATTCTGATTGTGCTGATCCTGATGATTGTTTCAGCTGCACTTGTCAGATCCTATTTGTTCCTAAGCCACCACAACGTTAACCTTCACGGCAAAACCTCCACCTACCTTTACATCCACACCGGTTCAAATTTTGATTCATTGAGAAAAGTCCTTTATACACCTGGTTACATAAGGGACATAAGGATGTTTGAATGGACAGCCCATCGAATGCACTTCGGTAAAACAATCAAGCCCGGCAGGTACCTTCTTATAGAGGGGATGACGAACCGGCAGTTGGTTAACATGCTTCGCGCCGGTCGGCAAGAGCCGGTTCATCTTATCATCAGTGGCGCAAGAACCAGGGAAGATCTGGCCGGAAAGATCGGCAGGCAACTGGAATCCGACTCCATGAAGTTTCTGCAGCTCATGAAGGACAATTCATTTTTAAAACGTTTCGGATTGACACCTGAAACAGTCTTTGCCTTGTTTATTCCCAATACTTACGACATATACTGGAACACTTCGGCTGCGGGATTCTTTTACCGGATGTACAAAGAGAACAAGCGTTTCTGGCATGGCATCAGGCAAAAAAGGGCGGATTCCCTGGGCTTATCTCCAATTGAGGTCATCACACTTGCATCAATCGTTGAGAAAGAGACCAATGCAAACATCGAAAAGCCTATAATCGCAGGAGTATACATAAACAGGCTGGGGAAAGGGATCCCGTTACAGGCAGACCCGACGGTTATTTTTGCATGGAATGACTATACAATTAAAAGGGTACTTAACAAACATCTGGAAATAAAATCTCCATTTAACACGTATAAAAACTGCGGACTTCCGCCAGGTCCGATCTGCATTCCATCAATCTCCTCCATCGATGCGGTTCTTAATTATTCCAGGCATTCCTATTTCTATTTTTGTGCGAAAGAAGATCTCTCCGGAACTCATAATTTTGCCGTCACACTAGCTGAACACAACAGGAATGCGAAACGTTACCAGGAGGCATTAACCAAAATCAACTTAAGGTGATGAAACGACTTAAAGGACAGGTTTTGTTTCTCACCTTTGCTCTATCCTGTTCGCTGTTTCTCCCTTTTCTAAGTTATGGGCAAAACATCGATTCGTTAAAAAAAGATTCAGCAACAATTCACAAAGGTCGGCTGACAGGGGTTCTTACGGCCCAGGGTGCTTTATACATAGCATCCCTTGCGGGTTTGTATTATGCTTGGTACAAGGATTATCCGCAATCCTCCTTCCATTTTTTCAATGACAACAAAGAATGGATGCAGATGGATAAGTTTGGTCATGCAACCAGCTCCTATTACTTCAGCCGAATATGTTATGAATCGTACAAGTGGTCCGGATTTTCAAATAGCACCTCTGCCTGGCTGGGAGGCGCGATTTCGTTTGCCTATATGCTTAATATAGAATTGCTCGATGCATTTTCTGCAGGATGGGGGTTCTCTCCGGGCGATTTAACGGCGAACACAATAGGATGCGCCATATTCGTTGTCCAACAGCTTACCTGGAAAGAGCAACGTTTTTTCATCAAATACTCCTATCATCCAACGCAGTATCCGCAGTACAGACCTGATCTTCTAGGAAATAATCTCATTCAGAAGATGGTTAAAGACTATAACGGGATGAGTTTCTGGCTGTCGGGCAACATTTCCTCATTCCTGCCTAAAAAATCGAAATTCCCGAAATGGCTGAATATTGCGTTTGGATACGGTGCTGAAGGTATGACGGGCGCCAGCGAAAATTCAACTGAGTTTCATGGAAAATCCATCCCGCCTTTCGTCAGGTACAGGAAATTTCTTCTTTCCATTGATGTTGACCTTACAAGAATCCCGACACGGTCAAAATTTCTCAAAGGCCTTTTCACAATCATCAGTTTTTTGAAAATTCCTGCCCCTGCCATTGAATATAATACCCTTGGTCAATTTAAATTTCACCCATTCTATTTTTAAATTTTCATTAACTTTACTGTTCTTTCTTTAACATGTCGGAACCTATGGAAGAGAAGACCAAAATGAATCCTTTTCCGGAGAATCTGCCAAATGCAAATCTCATACTTGTGCTTGGTATTTTATCCATTGCATTTTGCTGGTGGCACTTCATCTCTGTCGTTGGAATTGCCCTGGGTATCGTCACACTTATCCTTGCACGTAAAGAGATGGCCCTCTACAGGGAATCACCTGGCAGGTTCACTGTCATATCGTTCAACAACGTTAAAGCAGGGCGTATCTGTGCTACTATTGGCCTTGTTATTTCGCTCCTTGTATTCATCTTGGTTATTCTTATTTTTTTAGGCATTTTAGTAACCCTGCCTTTCTGGGGAATGATCAGTTAATCATGAAGATATTACCAGCAGAAAAAATCCGTGAGGCTGATGCCTACACCATCAGACACGAGCCGATCCCGGATATCGATTTGATGGAAAGGGCAGCCACTGAATGTTTCTACTGGTGTATCGCTCAAATTCCGCATGAAAAAAAGATCTATGTAGTATGCGGAACCGGGAACAACGGCGGCGACGGCTTCGTGATCGCAAGGCTTTTACTGCTGAAGGGATATTCCGTTACAGCAATCCTGGCCGGTTCTCCTGATAAATTATCTCCCGGCTGCCAAACAAATTACCGGCGTTTCAGCGATCTTTCAGGTGCTGACCTCCGGATTCTCAGTGAGGGAAGAGAGCCATTCCCGGAGATTTCCGACCAGGATATCATCATTGATGCCATTTTCGGAAGCGGGCTCACAAAACCAGCCGGGGGCCATTCAGCAGACATCATCAGGTGGATAAACCGAAGCAATGCCACCATCATATCGATAGACCTCCCTTCGGGCCTTTTCTGTGACAGGACTAGTATTCAAGATTCAACGCCTGCCATTGTAGAGGCTGATAATACACTTACTTTCGCCCCGGCCAAGATGGCCCTGTTTTTCCAGGAGAATGACATTTATCTGGGTGAATGGAAACTCCTGGATATCGGCATCATGGAGGAGTTCATTCAAAGTGTTGATGTAAAGAACTTTTATCTTGAGGAACGGGATATCCTGATGATCCTCAAAAAGAGGAACAAGTTTGCACATAAAGGGACCTTCGGCCATTCACTTCTTATGTGCGGTTCATCAGGAAAAATAGGGGCAGCGGTGCTTGCCAGCCGCGCCGCTCTCAGGGCGGGAGCCGGGCTTGTTACGGCGAGGATCCCGTCCTGCGGAGTCAACATTCTCCCGACCTCTGTGCCGGAGGCAATGACCTCATGTGATCCCGCTGACGATATGCTTTCTACAATTCCTGATCTTTCTCCTTATACTTCCATTGGTATCGGTCCCGGGATCGGAACAAACCCGAAAACAGCAGCAGTCCTGAAACTTCTCATCCAGGATTCAGGAATCCCTCTTGTCTTTTATGCTGATGCCATCAATATCCTGTCAGAAAACAAAACATGGCTTGGTTTTTTAACCCCGGGTTCCATTTTTACTCCTCATCCGAAGGAGTTTGAGCGGCTGGCGGGTAAAAGCACCGACCAGTTTGACAGGAACAGGATTCAGCGTGAATTCTCCGTCAGGCACCAATGTTATTTGATCCTGAAGGGGGCTTTTTCCAGCATCACCACCCCATCCGGCCAATGCTATTTCAATACTACCGGCAACCCGGGCATGGCTACAGGTGGCAGCGGCGATGTACTTACCGGAATCATTACCGGGCTCAAAGCCCGGGGCTATGATTCACTGGAGGCCAGCCTGCTGGCGGTTTACATTCACGGACTTGCCGGCGACATCGCACTGGCCAGGGAGGGTTCTGAATCTTTAATCGCAGGCGATATCATCACTCATTTAGGAACAGCATTTCAGTCACTCTATGGAAAACTTTGAAAAGGACCTCCTTGTAAACATGGTCATTGCACTATACGTGCAGAAAGCAACTGCTCTCCGGGGCATAAAGCGTTATGTGGGCGGGAACCAGTTCCGTCATGCCCTGAGCACCTATGCAATCCTGATCGATTATCATATTGTTGACCCGGTGTTGCTTAAAGCATCGGTGATTCATGATATTTTTGAAGATGTAAAATGCATCTCCTATGACGAAGTCCGCTCGATTGACAGCGACGGTAGCAAGGTCCTGGAACTCGTACTCGAGGTGACGAGGAAAAAAACAGAGACCAAGGATGATTTCCTGAAGCGGATCCTCGATCAAGGATCCATCAATGCAAAAATCCTCAAATGTGCTGACAGGATCAGTAATCTTACCGATCTACACCCCGATATCTTCGATAAGGAGTTTATCAAAACCTATATTTCAGAGACAAAAAAATGGGTTATTCCGATGGCTGAAGAGGTAAACAAAGACATGCTCTTTGAATTACAGGACCTGATCCACAGGAGGGAATCAAATCTCAAGTTCTCGGCATCCATCTGGCCCATGAAAAGAAAGAACGGGGATTAAGCGACCACCTCTTCCTTTACAATATCAGCTTCCACCTTCAGGTTATCGATGATAAAATTCTGCCGCTCGGGGGTGTTCTTCCCCATATAGAAGGTCAGGACCTCTAGAATCGAGGAATCCTTGGAAAGGATTACGGGATCCAGGCGCGTATTGTTTCCGATGAAATGTTTGAATTCGTCCGGTGAAATTTCGCCTAATCCCTTAAACCTGGTAATTTCAGGATTTGCACCAAGTTTTTCCATTGCTGCTTTTTTCTCTTCGGGAGAGTAGCAATAGATGGTTTTCTGCTTGTTGCGCACCCTGAACAACGGGGTCTGGAGAATATACAGATGTCCGTTCCTTACAAGGTCAGGATAGAACTGGAGGAAGAAGGTAAGGAGCAAGAGGCGTATGTGCATGCCGTCAACGTCGGCATCGGTGGCTACCACCACATAATTATACCTCAAATTTTCGAGTCCCTCTTCAATATTGAGGGCTGCCTGAAGCAGATTGAACTCTTCGTTCTCATAAACAACCCGCTTGCTGAGGCCAAAGCAGTTGAGTGGTTTCCCTTTCAGGCTGAACACCGCCTGGGTGTTAACATCCCTGGCTTTTGTAATAGAGCCGCTGGCTGAATCTCCCTCGGTAATAAAGATCGTGGATTCGAACTTACGGTCGTCATGGTTGTTATAATGGATGCGGCAGTCCCTCAGCTTTTTATTATGAAGGCTCACCTTTTTGACACTCTCCTTGGCAATCTTCTTGATGTTGGCCCACTCTTTTCTCTCCTTTTCCGACTGGAGTATCTTTCTCAGCAGCGCTTCTGCGGTATCGGGATTCATATGAAGGTAGTTGTCAAGATGCTTCTTGATACTGTCCATAATGAAATTCCTGATTGTTGGACCATCCGGTTCAACATGAAGGGAGCCCAGTTTTGTCTTTGTCTGGGATTCGAAAACAGGATCCTGTACCTTGATACTCAGGGTGGCAATGAGTGATGCCTTGATATCATTTGTATCAAAATCCTTCTTGTAAAACTCCCGGATGGTTTTAACGAGCGCTTCCCTGAAAGCAGCCTGGTGAGTCCCCCCCTGTGTGGTATGCTGGCCATTGACGAAGGAATAGTATTCCTCCCCATACATTTCACAGTGGGTAAAAGCAAATTCCAATTCCCCGTCGCGTATGTGGATGATCGGATAGAGCACCGGGGTGTCGATATAGCTGTTCAAAAGATCAAGCAATCCGTTCTGGGAATGGAACCTTACCCCATTGAAGATGATGGTGAGCCCGGTATTGAGGAAGGCATAGTTCCAAAGCATTTTTTCCACATATTCGGGGATATAGTGGTATTTTCCAAAGACCTCCTCATCGGGAGTAAACGTAACAATGGTGCCAGGCCTAAGTTCACTTGGTTTTTCTTTTTCCGAGTTTGACTTCTCTCCTTTCTGAAAAGTAACGGTCTTTGTAATTCCTTCGCGGATCGCCTGTACCTTGAAGAAGGAAGATAGTCCGTTCACGGCTTTTGCTCCTACCCCGTTAAGTCCCACGGCCTTTTTAAAGACCTTAGAGTCGTATTTCGCTCCGGTGTTTATTTTGGAAACGCATTCCTCCATTTTTCCCAGGGGGATGCCGCGACCATAGTCCCTGACGCAAACCTGCTGTTCCTTGATCGTGATCTCAATGGTTTTTCCATACCCCATAACGAACTCATCGATCGAGTTATCCATGATCTCCTTGATCAGGACATAGATCCCGTCGTCGGGTGATGATCCGTCGCCCAGTTTTCCAATGTACATCCCGGGCCGCAGCCGGATATGTTCCCTCCATTCGAGCGAACGTATGCTCTCCTCGTTATAAGCCTCTTCCTTGATCATTTTGAATTTTACCCGCGCAAAGATAACCGAAACCGGCAGCCAGCCTTCACTAAACAAATAAAGTTTTAATCAAATTATTCACAGTATAAAAGAAATCCGTTACTTTGTCTTGACCAATCACATCTAACATTCAGCTATACATGGAACTTGTTGTAATGGAATTCAAGGACATGATCGGGTGGATCACCCTGAATCATGATACCAAGCGCAATGCATTAAGTATCGATCTCCTTAACCAGATCCTCGAGGCACTCCATTTCATGGAACGGGCGAAGGCCCGCGTTGTCATCATCCGGGCAAACAAAGGGGCCAAAGTATGGTCAGCCGGTTTCAATGTGGATGAGTTGCCCAGGGATGGGTCAGATCCTCTTGCCTACGACAACCCCCTCCAGAAGGTAATCAGGGCGATCATGAAAATGCCTGCACCCGTGATTGCGATGGCAGAAGGCAGCATCTGGGGTGGCGCCTGCAACGTGGCTTTTGTGTGCGACATTGTGATCGGGACACCCGATACCTGCCTTGCCATCACTCCGGCCAAGATCGGGGTGCCTTACAACACATCCGGCATACTCCAGTTTCTTGATATCATCGGATCCCACACGGCAAAAGAGATGTTTTTCACTGCGGAGCCCATTTCTGCAGAGAGGGCCTTGCAGATGGGAATCATCAACCATATTGTTCCTGCAGAAGAGCTTGTTGACTTCACGATCAGGCTCGCAAACAAGATCATAGCCAACTCGCCCCTAAGCATCCAGGTGATCAAGGAGCAGCTGAATATACTCGGAAATGCAGTCCCTCTCTCGCCGCAAACTTTTGAGCATATCGATATGCTTCGCAGGATCGCCGGCAACAGCAATGATTACATGGAGGGGATCAAGGCATTTTATGAGAAAAGAAAACCCTTGTTCAGGGGAGAGTAGAGGCCCCCTCCTCCTTTCCGTGCAGGATTTTCTTCAGTTCAAAGACCAGCAGGCTGATCTCGGATCGTTTAATGAAGAGGTCCGAAAAGGAAAGTTTTGCAATCCCCGAAAAAACTATGAACTGGTAGATGGTTGCGACCGTGTATGATATCGTAGAGGTAATCCCGGCTCCGATAATTCCATAGCGAGGGATGAGGAGAAACCCGGCACCGATCGTAACGATAAGCCCAATGGCTGAAGAGATGGTATTGTGATAGGGCTTGTTAACCCCTGAAAAGAACTGGCTCAAGATGATTGAAATGCTGAGGGTTACAATACCAATACCGAGTGTGGCTATAACGACCTTGATCTCTGAAAATTCAGATCCGAAGACCAGCTGAAAAAAATAGGCTGGTATCATGAGGAGGAAGATAAGGATCAGAAGGGTAATGATCCACGATATCTTCAGAAGCGTAAGGCTGAGCCGGACAGCATAGCCCTGATCCATCTCGTTGGATAGCCTTGTAAGCTGGACCATCCCAATGCTTCTTGGGATCAGCCATAATCCTTCTGATAACTGAACCCCAACAGTGAAGACACCCAGTGTTACACGTCCGAGAAAGAAATCGACAATATAATAACTAAGCCTGTAGTTAAGTTGCTGAAAAATGTTTGCAAACTGCACATAGGTCCCGAAACGTAGCACTTCGCGGCAAATTTCCTTCATTCCCGAGAGGGGAACTTTTTTTACCAGTGGCAGCAGGGCAATGAAACTGACTACGAGAACGACCAGGAACGAGATCATAATTGACCAGTAATAGCTCATAACCCCTGCTTCTTCCCTGAAAAAGAGAAAATAGGCCAGAAGAATAAACAGCAAGCAGACCTGGAGCAGAGAGAGAATGTTGAAGAGCCGTATTTTTTCCTTCCCCAGCAAAAACATTGAATTAGCAGAAAAGAGCGACATGATCAATCCCAGAAAAAGTACCTCGCTGAAATATCCCGATGGAATAACTTCCAGCCGGTGGGAGATCAGTCTCATGATATGGAGCAGGTAAGTAGCCCCCAGGGTCAGAATAAAGCTCCAGATATAAGCCGGGATCAGCAATTTATATATTCCGGTGCGCGGTGTCATGTAGACGATGGCACTGCCGCCAAAAAAATTGGTGAACAGCTGCACAATTGTAACGGCAAGAATGATCAGGCTGATTGTTCCAAGGTTGGCGGCTCCCATATAGCGTGCCACCAAAATCCAGATGATCAATGTCAGAACTGCACTGACCAGCCGGGTCCCGATGGTTCCGATGATCTTCTTAAACATGCGTCAGATGGGTATGCGGACTTTATTTCGCAAACGGTGAATAAAAAAGAACCAGTTAAAGTGAAACCGTTTCCCATCTATGAGGGTATATTCTCCGACAGATGACAGGGTGTGTAATCCCCTTGAGTGTTTGGTCCCCTTTACCGGATCAACGAAGTGAACAGGGATTTCTTCAAACTCATCCGGAGTAAGTTTCACTACCTTGTTAACTGCAACCCTTCCACCGTATGTGTGCGAGCAGTCCTGTGAAGGGCGGTAAAGATGACCGTCATAAACGAATGGAGTACCGGCAGGACGAGCGGATCTGACATCCATTTTGACAGGGTTATTTTTATGAGGCTCGTACCTGCCAAGCAGAATATCGGAATGATAGATATAGAGATGTGACCTTGAAAACTCCTTGGAAGTAAAGAAAAGCCACCACATGTTGTTGTAGAAAATCAGCGTCGGATCTATGGCATCCACGTTTTCAAGAAGTACCTGATCCTCGATGAAGGCCTCTTCAGAGTAATTTCTCTTGTAGAGGCCAATGTTCCCATCCTGGTAAGATTCCGGAAGGCAATAGATCACCTTCTGGTGTTCAATGATATATGGATATGAGAGGTGCTTCTTCCCTTCAATGATCCTGATGGGGGCTGAGAAGCTGTTCCTGGGCGGATCCCATATGATCTCGGAAATAGTAGCCCGGCATTTAGAATAGTTGTAGTCTTCGACCAGGATATGGACCTTATTCTCCTCTATAAAACCTGACGGATCAGCCAGGTAATTGCTTTTTTCGTAAATCCTTAGCCAGATGATATCTTCCGGCTTGAGTGTGACATGATTCAGGGCAATCTCATGGATCGGGTATTTAACAAGCCCGACATTCCAGGCTTCCGGGCGGAAAAGGTCCCAGTAGTGATAGATCAGTTTATTCCACAGAAGCCGCCATAAAAAAACAAGCATCTTCGCGTTCCCCGGAATCCTGTAGACAGGGGCATAGGATTCCTCGGTTGTTTCCGGTATGGTTCCCTTGCGGATGATCTCATCAGCAACCAGTGCCGGCCAGGAGGATGATACCGACAGCATTTGATTCAGGTTGTGGGTATAGGACTGTTTAAGGGTCCTCAGGTAGGCTTTTTTTAGGATGATTCCGTTATCGAGTCTATCAGTAAGGCGCTGAAGAATGGCCCCTGTTATAGTATCCCTGAAATAGATCTCCCAGAAACAGGGAGGGCCGCCCCTGTATTTCCGCTCATCGTCGTGATGAAAAGACCAGACGCCATATTTGGCAGAATCAAGGATCTCTCCTCGGATTATATTGAACCCGAACCGTAAAATAAAATCCAGGTTATTTGACCGGATGATTTCAATATCGGAGTGTTTGAAGAATTCCGAATAGCCTTTTTTTTCGACTCTGCATTTCAGAATGTGCGCGGCCGACATTTCAGGATGAAGATCTACCAGCCGTTTCTCGGATGGTTTAAAGAAAAACCGATCGAAAATATGGAAAAGCAAATGGCTGCCGAAGTACTTCCGGAAACGGTTCCTTCTTTCGGCATCATCAGGGGAACGATCATCCATGATGAGCATGACGAGCTGGTGGCCACTTCCCAGTAATTTCCGGATCGCTTCAATCTGCCAGTGCTGAAATTTCGTACTGCTGCAGAGGATTCCAAAGCGCAGGAAAGAGGTTTTTTCTGAAGGGGTCTCTGGTTTCATGTCCATCATAATAGGAGTGTAAAACTACGAAACAAATTCCTGATAAAGTTCAAACATCGAATCCGCTACTTTTTCCTTGCTGAACTTGTCGACAACGAACTTGCGGATCTCCTGCGGATCATATGTGGCAAACAGATCCAGCATGCCATTTATCGCAGCGGCAAGTTCTTCTTCGTTGCCGGGATCCACACATATTCCGTTGCCAGCATTGAGTATCTCCGGGATGATGCCAACACTGGTCGCTACTACGGGCAGACCACACGACATGGCTTCCACCACAACCGTACCAAAGGTCTCATACCGGCTCGACAACACGAGAAAATCTGCAGACCGGTAAGAATCCAAAAGATCGTTACCCTGTTTCAACCCATGAAAAATGACGGTCTGTTCATCCAGTCCCAGTTCACCGGCATATCTCATCATCTTTTCGAAGTCAGGTCCCACTCCGATCATGTGGCATTCAAAATCGTTCCTTTTTAAAGAGAGGGTCCTGACCGATCGAAGAAAACCCGAAATATTCTTGGATTTATCCTCAAAACAGGAGACATGGATCATCCTCTTCTTCCGGTGAGATCGTTTTTGACCGGATGGAGTAAAGATCCCGGTTTCCACTACATTGGGGATATTGATATATCTCGAGTTCCTGAGTTTTTCCTTTAGCATTGACCTCTGCAATAATTCTGAAACCGTAATGATGGCACAGGCTTTTTTAACGACAAAACGTGTAACCAGCTTCCTGAGGAAGCCCTGGTAGGTATTATTCTCCGGAAAGTAGCGTGACCAGTGTTCGGAGACCATGAAAGGTTTCTTCCACTGCCGGCTTACCCAGTATGCAACGACCGCAGTGCGGGTAAGGATATGAGCATGTACAACATCGGGATCGAAGGCCCGGATGCTCTTCAATGCCCTGAAATTTGCCCGGTAAAATCGGTAAAGCTTCACCAATCCGCCAAACCAGCCTGATTTGCCACCGGGCACGCGGTAATAGACTGTGAGCACCCGGACTTCATTCTCTTCGGAAAACTCAACCTCATATTTATTGGGGCAATGGGGTTCAGGATGGACATAGATGACAGCAACATCGCAGAGGCGGGCAAGACCCTCGGCCTGTTTCCTGATGAAAAGGCCTGGCATCGGATCATTCCTGTTAGGATACCACCTTGGCAGGAAAAGAATTTTGAGTCTTGACGGCATTAATCTGTAAAGAACCTGATGAGCATCCAAAGTTAATAATAAAACCGGAAAAATGTCTCAATGGCTGAAATGGCATTGGCGAGACGTACCGGGCCTTCACCCCTGATGATGGAAAAAGGGAAACTCCTGGATATTAACTCCTTATGGTATAATTCAAAAAGAAATTTTCTCTTTTCCGGATGCTCTCTTAATGGATCCGGTACCCAAGGAAGATCGATGTCGCAAAGGAGGTAGAGGTCGTAAGTGTGCGTAATGATTGTACTAAGGATCCATGGGTCACAGCGATTGAATTTCACTTCACTCCATATCTTGGTTACAATGAGTTCCGTATCGCAGAAAAGAATGGGACCAGCTTTTTTCAGGTATTCCTCCTCTTCCCTGACTTGCCCCCGGGCAATCTTTACGATGTCTGATTCATTATAGGGATGACCAAGTTTATTCAGATAATCCCTTGAAAATTCCGGGACCCAGGAAGCGTTGTAATGGCCGGCCAGTTGTTCGGCCAAAACGGATTTGCCAGTCGACTCGGGACCGGTGACCGCTATCCTGATTATTTTATGAGTTTTATTCTCCATTCAAGGAAACCAAGTGCGGCGATGATAGTAAAAATAAAGAACTGAAAGCTGCTGAAATAGAGTTTTTCGCTGGCAAATATTCCGATAGATATGACATCGCCGGCAATCCAAAGGATCCAGTGTTCAATCTTCTTGAATGCAAGCAGGAGCATGGCAATGATGTAGATCGCCGTTGTAACGGCATCAAGGGTGGGTAATGTGCTGTCTGTATAACTCACAAGAATTATTCTGAGGATAACAAAAAGAACAAAGATGATCAGGGTGTAGAGCAAATACATTTTCCATGAGAGGCTCGTGATCCGTATCGGTTTATCATCCTTATCCCTGGCTGACCATGAGTACCATCCATAGATGCTCATGAAGGCGTAGAAAATATTGATCCCTGCATACGCATATAGTTTAGAGGCGTAACAGATATAAACGTAAATGGCCACATTGATGATGCCAAAAGGGTAAACCAGGATATTCTCCTTTTTCATGTTCCATACACTCAGCAACCCAAAAAAAACTGCAATCAGTTCTACCAGGGTTGTCCGGATGGGACCCATATTTATGGCTGTACTAAAATCCATGGGGCAAAGGTAATGTTTCCCGACAATTCATTTTTCAAACAATGAAGAAAGGCAGATGGTTAAAAAAGTAACAATTACCTGTCGTAAAAAGGATTAATTTTGCTAATTACTTCCCGAATCCTCCTGATATGTTCCACCTGGTTCATCACCAACTCCCCTTCATCGTCAATCTGCTTATCTTATTACTTGCGGCCAAAATCCTGGGTGAGCTGGCCGAATGGTTCCGGCAGCCTTCCATGATCGGAGAGGTCCTTGCCGGCGTCATTCTTGGTCCGTCGCTTTTCAACATAATCCCTGGCTCTGTGGATGTCAAGGCGATTGCTGAACTTGGAATCTTCATGCTGATCCTTCTTGCCGGCATGGAAATTGAAGTAGAGGAGATCCGGAGGTCAATTACCGGGAGGAATATCTGGATTGCCCTGCTGGGATTCATCGTCCCTATGTTCAGCGGGATCCTAATCGGGCTTGGATTCCATTTCAGCTATACCTTTACGATCTTTCTCGGATTGTGTATCGCGATCACAGCGCTTCCGGTCAGCATCCGAATCCTGATGGACCTTGGAAAACTTCAGAGTGATGTAGGGCAGCGGATCATTTCGGCAGCCATTTTCAACGACATTCTTTCCCTGCTGATTTTAGGTATTATCCTCGATTTCAATGATACATCCAAAAACCTTGCCGATCTTACCTTCTCCATTATCTTTACAATTGTTAAAGTAATTGTATTCATTGTGGTTTTGTTCCTCGCTTATAAGCTTTTCAAGCTCGCCAAGTCGAAAGTCAGTATTGTCAACCCAAAAATGAATTCCTTCCTCCATTTTCTGAGGGGGAAAGAGTCCCTTTTTGCCCTTGTTGTTCTTTTTGTTCTTGCATTTGCAAGTATATCAGAGATCCTTGGACTTCATTTTATCGTCGGGGCATTCTTCGGTGCGATCCTGATCCCACGCAGCATGTTCGCCCCCGGGGATCTTGACAGGGTTCACAAGACTACTTCGGGAATAACCATGGGATTCCTTGCCCCCATATTCTTTGCAACGATGGGCATTGCCTTTGACATCACCTCCCTCAACAACCTTCTTTTGCTTACGGTCGTATTGATCGCCTCATTCCTGAGTAAGATCTTTGGAGGGTACTTCGGCAGCCGGCTTGCGGGTTTCGACAATCCTAAATCGATTACCATTGGCTTGGGCCTCAATGCCCGCGGGATGATGGAACTGGTCATTGCAAACATTGCGCTCCAGAAAGGATTCATCGATATTTCGATCTTCTCGATCCTCGTCCTGATGGCCTTGCTAACCACCATCATCACGCCTATCATGTTGCGTGAGGCCTTTGCAAGGCTTGAAAAGAACATTTAACAAAAACGTTACCTTTGATCGCTTTAACCATAAATAGCTATGATCGACTTTCTGAAAGATTTTATTGATATTGTACTTAACATCGATGTCGCACTTATAAATTGGGTACATGAATACAAAATGTGGACATATATTCTCCTGTTCATCATCATTTTCATGGAAACCGGTTTTGTGGTCACACCATTTCTACCGGGGGATTCGTTACTGTTTGCTGCCGGAGCCATTGCTGCCAACCCTCAAGAACCGATCGGCCTTCTTCCGTTAATTTTGATCTTAATCAGCGCTGCTTTCCTAGGAGATACTGCCAATTATTTCATTGGCAAATTTTTTGGGAAAGCTGTATATGAAAAAAATTACCGTTTGATTAAAAGAAAGTACCTCGACCAGACGCATGCTTTTTATGAAAAACATGGTGGGAAGACGATCATTATAGCCCGGTTCGTTCCGATTATTCGGACTTTTGCCCCTTTCGTTGCCGGAGTTGGGACAATGCAGTATTCACGTTTCCTTTCATTTAACATTATTGGCGGGATATTATGGGTAGTTTCTTTTTCCCTGGCTGGATATTTTTTCGGAAACTTACCTGTAGTGAGACAAAATTTTTCCTTTGTTATTATAGCCATCATCATCATTTCCGTGCTTCCAGTAGTATATGGTATTTTAAAAAATCGTTTGGCAAAAAAGAGATAGGGCATGAGCCGGAGTATCGCCAAAAGTCATATCAGCACACTGAGCCTCGGAGGGCTGATCGTTACGCTCGGAATTGTTTACGGCGACATCGGAACATCCCCGTTATATGTAATGAAGGCCATCGTAGGTGGAGCTGACATTATTTCCGACCAGTACATTCTCGGAGGACTTTCGTGCATATTCTGGACCCTCACGCTTCAGACCACATTAAAATATATCATCATTACCCTTCGGGCCGACAACAACGGGGAAGGGGGTATCTTTTCTCTCTTTGCACTGATCAGGAAACGTACCAAGTGGGCATATATCTTTGCCATTATCGGCGGATGCACACTGCTTGCCGATGGAGTTATCACTCCCTCCATTACAATTGTTTCCGCTGTAGAAGGGCTGCTCGCTATCAATGCCAGGATCCCGGTTGTTCCAATAGTCGTTGTCATAATTTCCGCCCTGTTCTTCATTCAGAAGTTCGGGACCAAACTGGTCGGGAAATCCTTTGGGCCGATAATGTTCCTCTGGTTCCTGATGCTGGGGCTGCTGGGATTTTTCCAGATCCTCGATCATCCATCCATCATCAAGGCCCTTGATCCGAAGTATGCTTATCTTTTTCTGACAAAAGCTCCTCATGGGTTCATTTTGCTCGGCGCTGTATTTCTCTGTACAACCGGTGCAGAAGCCCTTTACTCTGACTTAGGACATTGCGGACTGAAAAACATCAGGGTTTCCTGGATCTTTGTAAAGATATGTCTGATTCTGAATTACCTCGGCCAGGGTGCATGGGTGCTGAACAACTCAGATGCAGTGAATGAGTGGCTAAACCCATTCTTTGCGATTATGCCGCACTGGTTCCTTATCACCGGCATCATCATATCAACTGCTGCAGCCATCATTGCCAGCCAGGCCCTGATCAGCGGATCCTACACCCTGATCAGTGAAGCCATCTCCCTTAATTTCTGGCCCAAAATCAAGATCAATTATCCTACAAATATCAAAGGACAGATGTATATTTCCAGTATAAACTGGATTCTCTATTTTTCCTGTCTCTTTGTTGTCCTTTTCTTTCAGCGCTCTTCGAACATGGAAGCTGCTTACGGACTTTCCATCACAATAACCATGCTGATGACAACCATCCTTCTTAGCATCTACCTCACCACCAAAAAATTTCCGATTTATTTTATCCTGCTCTTTTTGATGGTATACCTCACCATTGAAGGTTCATTCCTGGTTGCCAACCTGAATAAATTCATGCACGGCGGGTGGTTTACCCTCCTGCTGGGCGGTGGACTTTTTATCATCATGTATGTATGGTTCAACGGCAGGAAGATCAAGAACAGTTTTATCGAGTTTGTCAAAATCGAAAACTACTATGAGATCCTCCAGGAACTCAGTAAGGACAACTCCATCCCGAAATATGCCACAAACCTGGTCTTTCTTACCAAGGCCAATAAGGTGACCGATGTTGAATCGAAGATCATTTACTCTATTTTGAACAAACAGCCCAAACGGGCCGACACCTACTGGCTTCTTCACGTTGATATCCTGGATGAACCGCATGTCCTTGAATACAAGGTCACCAAACTGATCCCGGGCATATTGAATAAGATTGATTTCAAGATAGGGTTCAAGGTACAGCCAAGGGTTAACCTCTTTTTCAGGCAAGTACTGGAAGAGATGAACCGCAACGGGGAGGTTGACCTCGAAAGCCATTATGATTCATTACGCAAGTATCATATCTTCAGTGACTTTAAATTTGTCGTGATAGACAGGATTCAGAACTATGATTTTGACTTCCCGCCAAGGGAGCAGTTCATCATGGACATGTACGCCATTTTCAAACGATTCGGGATCACAGAGGTCAGGGCACTTGGACTTGATACCTCGAATGTTACGGTTGAGACTGTTCCGTTATATATCGACAAGGAAATCCCGATCCTGCTTAGCCGGAATGATCAGACCCGACACCAGGGTTAAGTTTTTGGTCAGTTCGGGTACAATTTAACATTCACCGTCTGCCCTGGTTCAACAGTGAAGGATTTTTCGAGAGTATAATCTGATTTGTTTGAATATTTCGACCGGAACACCACCCTGTAGGTTCCAGGTTCCAGGTAAAGGGTCTCCTGCTGCTGCGGAGTATCCCTGAGGTTATAAAGCCAAACAAGCTCTTTTCTGTTTTCCAGGTACAGGCTTCCGTATCCATTGGTCGATTTCTGGATTACCGCGATCCCTGGCAAGGGAATCTCCACGTTAGTCGTCTGGCTTTGCTGGATCTCAACATCCCTGACCAGGATCCTCGGCAGGCAAAGGATCTCAACATCATAGAGACCTGTCAGGTATTTCTCAACCTGATCGAATTGCTGCACATTGATGGTTTCGTTCTTGCCCTTCTGTCTGATGACGCAGGGGAGATACTTGATTGTGCTGTTGCCGCCTGTTTTAAAAGAGAGGTACCCCTGGGGAACATCAACCCCTACAATCGTGTGCTTACCGGCGGTGAGTTTCAGCGAGTCCTTCTTCACCGTTGGCAAGGTATGGACAACGAGGTTATAGGTGATCAGCGGATCAATATCGAGCGTATCAGGTAATCCTTTGGCGTTCATCGTGTGGATCAGGTTGTATTTCGGCAGGCCTGAAAATGAGTCATAAAGGGTCATGTTTACATTGGTCTCTGTGGGTTTTCCATAAGCATCAAGCAGGTTAACCTGGACGGTTGTAGGGTTGAGGGCTCTGGAGATTACGACCTTCAGCGCTTCGCGGAACTCCTTTTCATCCCTGGCATCGAAATAGGTGCCCACGCAATCGAATTGCTCCTTAAAACTTTTCCCGATACCAATGATAAAGGGTTTAAGGAGGATGCCAGCCTTCTGAAGTTTGACCGAGACAGCGCATGGATCTCCACCGCACTCTTCCAGGCCGTCAGTAATCAGAACAACGATATTACGGCAGTTATCACAAGGGGGGAAGTCCTTTGTTGCCTGGTCAAGGGAGTAGGCGATCGGTGTAGTTCCCTTTGGAGTGATGATCTTCAGGACGTGCTTGATCTTATAAATATTGTCTTTACTGAAGGGCACCTCAAGCCTGGTATCATTGCATTCCTGAGGGGGGAACTGTTTCTGGTGTCCATAAACCCTGAGCGCAAGCTCGAGGTTTGGAAGGGTCTTAAGGCTGTCGAGGATATTGCCAAAGAGCCTGACAGCAATGTTGAATTTCGTGTCGCTCTGGAACCTTCCGAGCATACTCTGGGAGGCATCAAAAACAAAGAGGATCCGTGTAAGAGGTTTTGGCTTTTCCTGTTCCCTGGGTATTTGTGCAAAGAGGGCAAAAGAGGAAACGGCAAGCAGCAGGATTAACAAAAAAAACTTCTTCACGATTCCGGTTGGATTTTAAGCGTTCTTATCAATAAAACTGATACTGTTATAACGCTTCAAATGTATTATAATTACAACCGGGGAAGGAATTATGTTAATAAATATGGATAATATTTGACCGGGATATTCTCATTTTTGCTTCTTTTGCTCTGAGATCCTCATTAAAACCCATGAAAAGAATCATTGCCCTTATCATCTTCATTCTCTGCATTATTTTACATTCCAATGCCTCAGAAATGTCGAAGGACACAACCTGGGCGGATTCGATCCTGAAAAGCTTCAGCCTGGATCAGAAAATCGCCCAGCTTCTTTTTATCAGGGCCTATTCCACCAGGGACTCGGTTTATGAGGATAGCCTGGTCGATGTCATTAAGACATACAACGTCGGGGGTGTATGCTTTTTTAAAGGAACGCCCTGGCGCCAGTCCGTCCTGACCAACCGGATCCAAAGTGAAGCAAGGACACCTCTACTCATCTCAATTGATGCAGAATGGGGGCTTGGCATGCGCCTCGACAGCGCCTTTTCGTTTCCCCGCCAAATGACATTGGGGGCAATATCAGATGACTCTCTCATATATAAAATGGGTTATTGGGTCGCAGAAGGTTGCAAACGAATGGGGATCCATATAAACTTCGCTCCTGTTGTCGATATCAACAACAACCCCGCCAACCCGGTAATCAATTTTCGGTCGTTCGGCGAAGACCGGGAGAAGGTTGCGGTCAAGGGATCTCTTTATATGCTCGGGATGCAGGATGGTGGGATTATGACCACAGCCAAGCATTTTCCTGGTCACGGGGATACCGATACCGATTCACATGTCACCTTACCACTGATAAATCATCCGATGAAGCGCCTGGACTCCATTGAGTTGTATCCCTTTAAACGACTGATTGCCGATGGTGTCAATGGGATCATGGTCGCTCATCTTTATGTCCCTGCGTTTGATTCTTCTGTCCGGGTGGCAACGACCCTTTCAATAAACACGATAACCGGCGTGCTAAAGAATAAGTTGGGGTTCAAAGGATTTGTGATCACCGATGCACTTGACATGAAGGGAGTGACTAAATACTTCAAGCCTGGTGAGATTGAGGTGAAGGCGCTGAAGGCTGGCAATGATATCCTTCTTCTTCCCCAGAACGTAAGGAGCGCGATCCAGGGGATCAGGCAGGCAGTCGACAGCAGCCAGGTCACCGAGGAACTGATAAATTCGAAATGCAGGAGAATCCTGATGCTGAAATACCAGATGGGGCTTTCTCAACGAACTGTTATAAAAACCGACAGACTGTTTGACGATCTTAATCCTCCCGGAGCCGCTGCCCTCAGAAACACGCTTTATCAGTCGGCCATAACCCTGCTTAAAGACGATGTACAACTGATCCCCCTGAAATCACTTGACCGGAGGAGATTTGCATCGCTGTCAATCGGGGATACCACACTTACACCCTTCCAGGCAGCAGCAAATATCTATACCGGGATGGATCATTTCAATGTTTCCATGAATCCGGATAAAAAATTGACTGACAGCCTCATCGACCGGCTATCGGAGTATCACATCATCCTTGCAGCGCTTCACCGTTTTTCAAGTTTTCCCGCCGACAGTTTTGGATTGTCGCGTAACGTACTGCATCTCCTTGACACCCTTTTCCGGGAAAACCGTTGTATCCTCTCGGTATTCGGGAATCCCTATGCCCTGGCAATCATACCGGGATTAAGGAATGCAGAGGCGATCATTGAATCTTACCAGGATAATCCGGTTGCTGAAAAGCTGACCGCGGAGCTGATCTTTGGCGGTATCCCGGCAAAAGGCCGCTTGCCGGTCTCCGTCGCAGCATTCAAGGCAGGAACAGGTGAGAAAACGGAGAAAAACCGTCTTGAGTTCGTTCTGCCGGAAGAGATTGGAATTCCAACCTCTGCTCTCAGGTCGATCGACTCTGTAGCAAATGCCGGTATTGACGCGGGTGCATACCCCGGTTGCCAGATTTTATTTTTAAAGGGTGGGAAGATCTTCTACGAAAAATCGTTCGGCCACCCGACCTACAAGGATTCCGTCATGGTAACCAATGATGACATCTATGATATTGCATCGGTTACGAAGATAGCTGCCACGACCCTGGCGCTTATGAAACTTTATGATGATGGAAAAATTAAACTGAATGACAGCCTTGGAAGTTATCTTCCCGAACTCCGGGGAAGTAACAAATCGGGACTTATCCTGAGGGATGTTCTTACGCATCAGGCAGGTCTGACAGCCTGGGTCCCCTTTTACGAGAAGACCATCTCTGCAAAAGGACCTGATCCCTGGATCTATCAGCCGGAATACTCCAAGGCTTTTCCTCACAGGGTTGCCGAAAATCTGTATATTCTGAAATCATATCCCGACTCGATCTATCAATTCATACGCTCCTCGCCGCTTCGCCCTTCAATGGATTATAAATACAGTGATCTTGGTTTTTACCTTTTGAAGCAGGTGGTGGAGAGGCTGACAGGCAAGCCGTTTGACCTGTATCTCGGAGAGATCTTCTACAAACCGATGGGACTCCAGTCGATTGGTTTTCATCCCATGGGAAGATTTGATAGAAAAAAACTGATGCCTTCAGAAAAAGATTCGGTCTTCCGGCAGCAGGTGATATGGGGGGATGTCAACGATCCGGGGGCAGCCATGCTGGGAGGAATTTCAGGCCATGCCGGGCTTTTCTCCAATTCCTTCGACCTTGCAGTGATTATGCAGATGCTTATCCAGGACGGTCAATATGGAGGAAAACAATATATCCAGCCAAAAACGGTCAGAGAGTTTACTCGGGCTCAGTTTCCTCAGAAAGGGAACCGAAGGGGGCTTGGGTTCGACAAACCTTTGCTCAACCCTTCCCCTGAAGGGCCCTGTTATGAGGGGGCATCCCCTTCCAGCTTCGGGCATACCGGTTTCACCGGAACCATGGTGTGGGCGGATCCCTCAAACGATCTCGTCTATATCTTCCTTTCCAACCGGACATTCCCGGATTCAAAAAACACGAAACTGGCCGGGATGAACATCAGGACCAATATTCATAAAATTGCATATGATCTGTTGAAAAAATATCGGATCAAATAGTTACCTTTGCAGTCGCTTAAAAACCGTTATTCACATCAACTTTGCAAGCTTATGAATTCAAAACTGAAATCATTCCTGATCTGGGTATTTGCTTTCCTCTTTACGGCTTCTCTGGCCATTTATCAGCGGATGACCGGACCAACCTACCCTGTGCGCGGTCATGTCCAGATAGGCAACCAGGATATTAAATTCAGGTTGATCCGCACCTATGAAGACAACGATGATGCAAAGATTAAGATCCTGGTTCCAGACACCTCTATCAAAGGTGAGATAAAATTCAGAAGATTCCACAGTTATGATGCGTGGACATTGGCCCCGCTTTCGCGCAGCGGAGATGCCCTGATCGGAGCGATTCCCCACCAGGCTCCTGCAGGGAAAGTAATGTACGAAGTCACGCTTCTGCAAGGCAACAAACGATTTCTCTTAAATGATCATCCCGCTGTATTGAGATACAAGGGGTACGTCCCCCGTTATGTTCTGTTTCCCCATATCTTTTTCATTTTCCTGGCAATGATGCTTTCCACACTTACCGGGCTGATGGTTCTTGTCAAATCAAGAAACACATACATTTATGCATGGCTTACATTCATTACACTTACCCTTGGAGGAATGATACTGGGTCCCTTCGTCCAGAAATTCTCCTTTGATGCCTACTGGACCGGATGGCCCTTCGGATATGACCTTACTGACAATAAATCCCTTATAGCATTTATTTTCTGGGGAATAGCGCTTATCGTCATGAGCAGAAAACGCGAAAACAAATTCTGGCCGATTCTGGCATCGCTGGTTCTGCTGGTCGTCTTCCTGATCCCTCACAGTGTTCTCGGCTCTGAAATAGATTTCACGAAGGAGCAGAAAACTGAGATCACCCGATGACAATGATGCCGGCTAAATGAATGTCACATTAATCATAATTTTCATTACTGCGATTATCTCCGTTATGGCTATGAACAACGAAGCTTTGTTCGCAAGGTTCCGTTTCAATGCCTATGACGTTAAGCACAGCAACCAGTGGTACCGGTTCTTAACCTACGGCTTCATTCATGCCGGTTATGTTCACCTGATCATCAACATGTTTGTCCTCTACTCCTTTGGCAGGATCGTTGAACAATATTTTCAACTCTACTTTCCGGGTAAAGCATCCTTTTATTATCTCCTGCTGTATTCGGGGGGATTATTGCTATCGATCGTGCCTGCGTTCGGAAAGCACAAGAATGATGTATTCTACAATGCCGTCGGTGCCTCGGGTGCAGTATCAGCCGTGATCTTCTCCAGTATCCTACTGTACCCAACCGGGAAGATATTCTTCTTTTTTATTCCTGTTGCTATTCCCGCCCCTATTTTCGGGATCCTGTACATTGTTTATGAAGCGGTATTGAGTAAAAGGGGAAGGGATAACATCGGACATGATGCCCACCTGTGGGGTGCAATCTTCGGACTTGTTTTTACCATCGCCCTTAAGCCAGGCCTGGTATCCTTGTTCTTTCAACAGCTCGGCTTAATGTTGTAGCCTTATCCTGGCATCAACCGCGGTGACCCCTTCCTGGTTCCCCAGGAGCGGATTCAGATCAAGTTCCACGATCTCAGGGGCATGGGTCAGCAAGGCAGAGATTCTGACAATTACACCGGCAAAGGATTTTTCATCAATTCCCTTTTGGCCGCGGACACCCTGGATTATCTTATAACTTTTCAGCGACCGTATCATGGAAAGCGCCTCATCATCATAAACCGGTGACAGGCCCGATGCAACATCCTTCAAGACTTCAATGAATATCCCTCCCATCCCGCAAAGGATAAGGTGGCCGAACTTCGGCTCAAATTTGGCCCCGACAAAAAGCTCCGTTCCGGACAGCATGGGTTGTAAAAGGATAGCGGTCGTATCCTTTATTTTGATCATCCGCTGAAACTCCTTTTTCAGGGCACCTTCATCCTTAACTCCAAGTACGACCCCTCCCACATCCGATTTATGGATCGGGCCGACAACTTTCATGACAAGAGGAAATTCCAGTTCTCTCGCACTGACAAGGGCTTCTTC
>JBAXRT010000020.1:0-30638 GCA_037131065.1 bacterium
AATGACATCATGACTTTAACGGAAATCATTGTTATCATTCTGGCCGGGATACTGGTGGGGTTCATCAACACCCTTTCGGGGGGCGGGTCGGTGATCAGCCTATCCCTGCTTATCCTGCTTGGTTTGCCTGCAAACATAGCCAACGGCACGAACCGCATCAGCATCTTTTTCCAGACCCTGTCGTCGGTGGGAAGCTTTACCCGCCAGAAGATGTTCGACAACCTTCGGCCAGTCTGGCTGGCCATTCCGGCTACCATAGGCTCTGTCCTCGGGGCCTATCTGGCAGTGGATATGAGCGAACAGGTGATCGAGATCGCGATGGCGCTTGCGATGGTGATCATGATCTTCTTTCTCTTTTACAAGCCCGATAAATGGCTGAAGGAGAAACCTGCCATGCTTTCAAAGCCATTGCATTGGTGGCAATTTGTCATCTTTTTTGCAGTAGGTTTCTATGGCGGTTTCATCCAGGTCGGGGTGGGTTATTTCCTGCTGATGTCGCTGGTGCTGGGCGTAGGTTATGACCTGGTAAAAGCCAATGCAGTCAAGAACCTGATCGTCTTCTTCTACGCGATCTTCGCCTTGCTCGTTTTCATCATCGACGGGAAGGTGAACTACCTTTATGGACTTATCCTCTCAGTGGGAAGTATAATCGGAGCGCTCATTGCAAGTTACCTGGCTGTTAAAAAAGGTGCTGGCTTTATCCGTGCAGTCATCCTTCTTTCAGTGATCCTTACTATACTCCAGGTCACCGGGCTGGTCAATTTTACGGCGCTGCTGAAAGGCATTCTCTGACCGTCTGCCCTTTACACAGCATTTTATATCTACCTTCTTTGATTGTGTCAGAATTGGTTTAATTTTACGGCAAGTAAAATTTTGGTAAATTTATTAACCAATAAAACATTAGGAGACATAATCTGAAAATACTATCCTTACTATTAGTTATTATAGGTTTTATTGTTTTGGGTGTTTTAAATACTTCCGGTTCTTCTTATTTTTTATTAAAAGGGAAGCAACAAACAAACTGCGATACAATTAAATTCAAAACTTTTAAAACTGATTCGGGTTGGGGTTATAATATTTACATCCGGAAAAAACTTTATATCCATCAGCCTATAATTCCTGCAATAAGTGGAAATAAAAGCTTTTCGAAAAAAAAATATGCTAAAAAAACAGCAAAAGTGGTTATTGAAAAAATGATAAAACACATTATACCACCCACTGTAACCATCAATGAATTAGACAGCCTGGGCGTTTCGAAATAGTATTAACCTTTAAAACTCATAGTATGAAAAAGCTGATCATTACTCTGCTGATTGCCGGGATGCTTATTCCTGCAATGAATTTCGCTCAAGACACCTGGACACAAAAAACAGATGTACCAGGAACTGCAAGATGGGGTTCCTTAGGATTTTCTATTGGCACAAAAGGTTATATCGGAACAGGCTTTTGTAATGATGGCACAACCATGTTTGATGCAAAAGATTTCTGGGAATATGACCCAGGCACAGATACATGGACACAAAAAGCAGACGTCGGAGGAACGGTTCGGGAACAAGCCGTTGGTTTCTCCATCGGATTAAAAGGTTATATCGGAACGGGGATGGATTTTTCTGTTAATGCAATCTTTTTGAATGACTTTTGGGAATATGACCCCAGCACCAATATATGGACACAAAAAGCCAATTTTGGCGGAGCAGCAAGGGCTGGGTCTGTTGGTTTTTCAATAGGTACAAAAGGATATATTGGTACTGGCTATTGTAATGATGGCACAACAGAGTTTTATACAAAAGATTTCTGGGAATACGACCCTGGTATTGACTCATGGTCAAAATTAGCAGACTTCGGAGGAACTGCAAGAGGGAGTGCTACCGGTTTTTCAATCGGCACAAAGGGTTATATTGGAACCGGAGGGGATAATGTTACTATTTTTATGAAGGATTTCTGGGAGTTTGACCCAGGCATTAACTCATGGTCACAAAAAGCCGATTTCGGAGGAACAGCGAGAACGGGTGCAGTAGGTTTTGCTATTGAAACAAAAGGATACATAGGTACAGGGAGATACAATAATGATTTTTGGGAATATGACCCCGGCATTAACTCATGGTCAGAAAAAGCATATTGCGGAGGAACAGGAAGAGATGCTGCCGTAGGGTTTTCAATCGGAACAAAAGGATATATAGGAACCGGGGATGAAGAGATTTGCAGCAAAGATTTCTGGGAATATTCTCCTTCTTCAGTTTCAGTCAATGAAATCTCATTAAATGATCAAATAATTTCTGTTTTCCCAAACCCTGTCGCCGACAACCTCACAGTTGTAACCCATCCAAAATCGGAAATAAAAATTTTAAATATTGAGGGTCAAATTATCAAAACCATCTATACTTCCGACAAAGAAACGACAATTGATTTAAAAGATCTGCCAAGCGGGGTTTATATTATTAAAGCAACCGATAATAAAGGAGTTTCGATGAGAAGATTCGTAAAAAAGTAATACTCAATTTGCTACGGTTTATTATCGCTAAATTCTTAAAAACTGATGAGCTACTTTATAGGAAAACGATAGCAGCTCAATCTTTAAAAACCCTTTACATGAAAATTCATAAAATATCCCTCCTCCTTTTTCTTCTGATTGTTTCCGGTTTCCAATGGTTCGCAGCAACCACAATTTATTCACAAAACAATCCGGCATCCGGCATCCAGCATCCAGCATCCAGCATCTGGAAATGGACCCTGGTAATCCACGGCGGCGCCGGCGGACAGGCCAAAGGAAGCATGCCTGCGGATTTGGAAAAACAATTCCTTGAAAAGCTTTCGGAAGCGCTGAAGACGGGTTCCTCCATTCTTGAAAAAGGCGGCAACAGCCTTGATGCCGTCGAAGCAGTGGTCAGGTTCATGGAGGATTGCCCCTTGTTCAATGCCGGTAAGGGAGCAGTACTTACCGAGGAGGGTGTTGCAGAGCTCGATGCTTCGATTATGGATGGTAGAAACCTTATGGCCGGGGCTGTTGCCGGTGTAACAACCATAAAAAATCCCGTCTCCGCCGCCAGGGCAGTGATGGAAAAATCAAAATCTCTTCTTCTGATCGATGACGGAGCTGAAAAATTCGCAAAGGAACAGGGCCTGGAGATCGTTGATCCCTCCTACTTCATAACACCGGAACGAAAGGCAGCCTGGGAAAAAATGAAAATGTCAGAGGAAAAACATGGTACAGTCGGAGCTGTGGCAATGGACGTGCAAGGAAACCTTGCCGCTGCCACATCCACTGGTGGAAGGATGTTTAAGATGAAAGGCAGGGTAGGGGACTCCCCCATCATCGGGGCAGGGACCTATGCAAACAACGCCACCTGCGCCGTCTCCTGCACCGGCCACGGTGAATTTTTTATCCGCAATGTCGTCGCCTACGATCTCTCTGCCCTTATGGAGTATAAGGGCATGAAACTGGAAGATGCCGCCAATTATCTCATCAATGAAAAACTGAAAAACCTGAAAGCCGATGGTGGTCTTATTGCCGTTGACAAAGAGGGCAATATCGCCATGCCTTTCAATACGAACGCCATGTTCCGCGGTTACGTGAATTCGGAAGGAAAAAATGGCGTGGAGATTTATTGATTGGTTGTATCACCTTTCCGGGTTGAAACGGATTAACCAATAAACAATTTACAAAAAAGAGAATAAAAAGTTCCCAATACGGGAATATTTTGTTATCTTTGCATGCGGACGGATGGAAAGGATTTTTGCAAAAAGCACCCTGAGGGCTTTCTGGGAGAAGCATCCCGACAGTAAACAATATCTTAAGACATGGTACGATACCGTTATGAGTTCAGATTGGAAAACCCCTGCGGAGGTAAAAAAAACGTTTATCCATGCAAGTGTATTGAAGGGCAACAGAATTGTCTTCAACATCAAGGGAAATTCATATCGGCTTGTTGCGAAATTCAACTATGAGAAGCAATGGGTTTTCATCAGATTCACCGGTACCCATAATGAGTACAACAGGATAGATGCCAATGAAATCTAAACAGAAACGTATGACAATTAAACCCATAAAAACCGAATCAGATTATCGCAGGTCATTAAAACGCCTTGAGGCGATCTTTGATTCACCGGCCGGGACAGCTGAGAGCGACGAAGCCGATGTTCTTGCCGTTCTGGTTGACGAGTTCGAAAAAAAGCATTATCCGGTTGAAGCGCCCGACCCTATTGAAGCCATCAAGATCAGGATGGAGGAGCTGGAACTTAAACAGATCGATCTGATCAATGAAATCGGCGGGAAAAACAGGGTCTCTGAAATTTTAAACAAAAAGCGCAAGCTGACCGTTGAAATGATCCGCAGACTAACAGGCCGGTTGAACCTTTCAGCCGATCTGCTCATTCATGATTATCAGATTTCAAAATCTTAATTTACAGCACTTGAAACATTTTTTCCGGGTAATTTATTTACTCATTATTCTTACCGCATGCAGCAAGGCTGAAGATAACAATCCTCTTCCCTATACTGATCCCGATGCCCCGTTCGCCGGGGTGCCGGCCACTTCCGATATTGCGATGTACGAGATCAACCTGCGGGCCTTCAGTGCCGGGGGCACTTTTCAGGGGATTCTTCCCCGCCTCGATTCCATAAAAAAACTCGGGATAAACGTCATCTGGCTCATGCCCATCTATCCCATCGGCCAGAAAAAAATGATCCCCCCGATGGGATCTCCGTACTCTGTGAAGAATTATCTTGAAGTGAATCCCGAACTCGGCACCCTAGATGATCTGAAAAACCTTGTAAGGGAGTCCCATAAGCGCGGCATGGCCGTTATCCTCGACTGGGTGGCAAACCACACAGCCTGGGATAATCCATGGATCGAAAACAAATCATGGTATACCCAGGACGGGAACGGGATTATCATCTCCCCGCCCGGAACCAACTGGCTTGATGTGGCAGACCTGAACTACGAAAATGACGAAATGCGCACAGCCATGATATCCGCCATGAAGTACTGGATCCTGAATGCGAACGTGGATGGTTTCCGCTGTGATGCCGCCGATTTCGTACCCTTTGATTTCTGGAAACAGGCGATCGATTCGCTGAACAAGCTTCCGGGAAGGAAGCTGATCCTGCTCGCGGAGGGCGCCCGGTCCGACCATTTTGATGCCGGTTTCCGGATGAATTTCAGCTGGGACTTTCTCTCAAAGATGAAAAGTGTTTTCCGGGATGGCCAAACCACCAATGTACTTTCCTACTCCAACTGGTATGAAACAGCCTCCCTTCCCGATTCGGTCAGAAAGCTCCGGTTTACCACGAATCACGATGAAACCGCATGGGCAGATACCCCTGTCGCCCTGTTCGGTGGTATTGAAGGCTCCATGGCCGCCTTTGTTGCCGCTGCCTTTATGGGAGGGGTTCCCCTGATCTACAACGGACAGGAGGTTGGGTGTACCGTGAAACTTCCGCTCTTCGACCGGAGCCCCATCGACTGGACAACCAATCCCGGCATGATGGCTGAATATGTGAAGCTGATGGATGTACGAAAAACATCCACCTCTGTAAAGAGAGGCGGAATCGAATATTATTCAAACAGCGACATCCTGGTTTTCAAACGGATTACAACCGGCGAAGAGTTACTGGTTATGATCAATGTCAGGAACGAACCACACACCATGGAACTTCCCGCTTCACTGGCCAACACAACCTGGACAGACGCCATGACTGGATCCGGCATAATCCTGGGAACCTCTTTGTCCTTACAGCCTTACGAATATCTCATATTGCGCAAAATCACTACCTTTGCAAAACAGGAATAACCTGTTTACATCTAAGATTAAAACAATTGACTTTCGAAGAGTTTGAATTTGATCCCCGCCTGATGGAGGGGATCGCTGCCCTTGGATACCAAACCGCAACCCCAATCCAGGAAATTGCCATCCCTTTTATCCTCAAGGGAAAGGACCTGATCGGTTCTGCCCAGACAGGCACAGGCAAGACCGCCGCTTTCCTTCTTCCCGTGATCCAGAAGATCATGACGGAATCAGAGGATGAAAAGATCAAGGCCCTGGTCATTGTTCCTACCCGGGAGCTTGCCATGCAGATCGACCAGCACATGGAGGGTCTTTCCTACTATTGCCCGGTAAGCTCGATTGCTGTTTACGGAGGCACTGATGGCTCCTCCTTTTCACGTGAAAAGAATGCCCTGACCCAGGGCGCCGGGGTGGTCATCTGCACTCCCGGACGAATGATAGCTCACCTCAACATGGGGTATGTTGATTTTTCGGGATTGAAATACCTCATCCTGGATGAAGCCGACCGGATGCTGGATATGGGATTCTTTGACGACATCACCAAGATCATATCCTACGTCCCTGAAAAGAGGCAGACGCTGATGTTCTCGGCTACCATGCCCAAAGAGATCCGTGAGCTGGCGCGAAAAATACTCCGTGAGCCGGAAGAGATCAGCATTGCCCTGGCAAAACCTGCTGAACGCGTTTTACAGCTGGCATACCTGGTATACGATACGCAGAAGATCCCTCTGATCGGGTATCTTTTACAGTCACAGGCGAACCGTACCATTCTGATATTCTGCTCAACCAAGAGCAAGACCCGCGAAGTAAGCTCTGCGCTGAGAAAAGCAGGGATGGATGCAGCCGATATCTCTTCCGACCTTGAGCAGTCGGAAAGGGAGAAGGTGCTGATGGCTTTTAAAAGCCGCCAGCGGAATATTCTCGTCGCCACCGACGTTCTGTCGCGAGGGATCGACATCGAAGACATCGACATGGTTATCAACTTTGACGTTCCTCAGGATGCCGAGGATTACATACACCGGATCGGCAGGACTGCCCGTGCAGCGGCAAGCGGGGTGGCCATCACCATGATCAACGGAAAGGATCAGCAGCGTTTCCATGCAATCGAAGATCTGCTGGGTAAGCCGGTACACAAAGGGACTGTCCCGGTGCATTTGGGATCTCAGCCGAACCCCTCGGACCGCAGGGAGAAAAGGCCGTATAAAAAAAGAATGCAGAAATGATGGAATGTCGGAGCGTAGCGAAGATCACGCGTTGGCGTGACAGGAATTGATTTACTGTTTTTCGTACTGCTGGATCTCGTCGTGCAGGTAGGATAGTTCGACACCTGCCGTAAGGAACATCTTCTCCGACTCCTCCCCGTCGTGGTATTTTCTCTCACACATGACCCTCACAATTCCGCAATTTATGATGAGCATCGCACAGGTGCGGCAGGGTGTCATCCTGCAATAGAGGGTGGCTCCCTGTAACGGGATCCCCAGCCTTGCCGCCTGGCAGATCGCATTCTGTTCAGCATGGACGGTTCGGACACAGTGCTGGGTGATCCGTCCGTCTTCGTGATGCATTTTTTTCATCAGGTGACCGACCTCGTCGCAGTGGGGAAGTCCGCGTGGAGAACCCACGTAACCCGTGACAAGGATCTGCTTGTCGCGAACGATCACACACCCGCTTCTTCCCCGGTCGCAGGTGGCACGCTGTGCAACGGTTGAGGCGATTTCCATAAAGTAGGCATCCCACGAGGGACGAGGGTTAATATTTTCCATGATGCAAAGATTATCGCTGATAATTGTCGGGCAAATTTCAAAATTAAAACCAAATTTAATGAAGGATTTTAAAATTTGATTAAATTTATTAACTTTGTATCAAGAAAGTATTATTCTATAAATCATACAATCATTTCTTAACGCTTTAGAACGAATTCTATGAAAAAAAATTACTCTGTTTTTTTTGTGGTCTGGTTGTTATTTGCCACGCTAAGCACTTATGCTCAGGTTCAACAGGGGGGATCTCCTCTGAGTTTTCAGAATCCACAACTTTTAAAAAGCGAATTGGTTTTTGAAACAATGCCAAAAGTCGATGTTGAAAGATTAATGGCCGAAGATGTAAATAACGATCAATTCAAAGATATTCCCTGGAGATTCGGGGAAAATATTGCCGTGAATTTTAACCCCGGCAACTCCGGCACATGGGATATTTTACCCAATGGGGATAAACTGTGGAGGCTCGGGATAAAATCCCTTGGCGCCTTTACCATCAACCTGACGTTTGATAAATATCATCTGCCTCCCGGCGCAACGCTCTTTGTTTACAACGAAACCAAGACGCATGTCATTGGCGCTTTTACCGATTATAACAACCAGGAAGACATGATCTTTGCAACTACGCTGGTAATTGGAGATGCGATTATCATTGAATATTTTGAACCTGCCTCCCCCGAATTTCAGGGAGAAATTAATTTAAACAGGGTCACACACGGATACCGCGATGCCTACGGCTATGCCAAGTCATTTGGAGAATCAGGCGCATGCAATAACAATGTTAAATGTCCGGAAGCCGCCGGATGGGAAAACCAGATAAAATCTGCCTGCATGCTGGTTACCGGAGGTAGCGGATTCTGCTCCGGATCCCTTGTGAATAATACCAGCCAGGATGGAACCCCCTATGTTTTGACTGCAAACCATTGTTACAGCAGTCCGGGTTCATGGGTATTCTGGTTCAACTGGGAAAGTCCCACGTGTACCAATCCCGGTTCATCTCCTCCATATAATTCGATGTCGGGCGCCACTTTAAAAGCCAGAAAAACGGATTCAGATTTTTGCCTGGTCCAAATGAATTCCGCCCCTCCATTAAGTTACAATGTTTATTATTCCGGATGGAATAGAGCAGATGTTCCTGCAACATCCGGGGTCGGAATCCATCATCCTTCCGGGGATATTAAAAAAATCTCCTATGTTGCCACTCCGTTCATATCATCTGACTGGAACGGAAATCCACCGGCAAACTCACATTGGCAAACCAATTGGAGCGACGGGGTTACAGAAGGTGGTTCTTCCGGTTCACCCATTTTTGATCAGAACCATCGTATTGTAGGTCAGCTTCATGGCGGTCCATCGTCCTGCGGGTCTTCACAACTTTGGGATTTTTATGGAAAATTCTCCATGTCGTGGGATCTGGGAACAACGCCTGATACGCGCCTTAAAGATTGGCTCGATCCTACAAACACTGCAGTTATTATACTCGACGGGTACGATCCCGCACTTCCGTTACCGATTGTTGTTACCCTCGCGGCCAATCCTGTTACCTCAACAACTGCGACATTGAATGGAACCGCAAATCCGAACGGACATGCAACAACCTGTTATTTTGAATGGGGAACATCCGTCAGCTACGGCAATAACACATCAACACAATCAATCGGTGCCGGCACCGGCAACGTGGCTGTAAATGCAGGTATCAGCGGCCTTACTCCCGGCCTTACCTATCATTTCAGGTTGGTTGCATCGAACAGTTTCGGAACATCCACCGGAGAGGATATGACATTTATCCCGGGCGCTGCCGCTGTTACGACAACGGCTGTTTCGGCAATCACATTGACGACGGCAACTTCAGGTGGAAACGTACTTTATGATGGAGGATCTCCTGTTACAGTGCGTGGAGTCTGCTGGAGTACTTCAGCCAATCCTGTGGTATCAGGAAACCATACAACCGATGGTTCAGGGCCCGGGTCATATACCAGCTCCATCATCGGACTGGCAGCCAATACAACTTATTATATACGGGCTTACGCAACAAATTCAAACGGAACTTTCTACGGGAACGAGCTCTCTTTCACGACCCTCTGCGGAGTTTATTCTTTGCCCTTCAGTGAATCATTCCCATCCACTACTATACCAAATTGCTGGTCGCAGGTCGATCATCAGGGGAATGGACAAATATGGGAGTTTGGAACAATTACAGGTCAATCGCCTTTACCAAACCTTACAGGTAATTATGCCTATCTGGACAGTGATAACTATGGTTCCGGAAATTCGCAAAATGCCGATCTGCAGACTCCCATTTTGGATTTCTCGGGTTATACGACCGTTAACCTGCAGTTT
Source organism: bacterium (assembly GCA_037131065.1). Taxonomy (GTDB): domain Bacteria; phylum Bacteroidota; class Bacteroidia; order Bacteroidales; family FEN-979; genus JBAXRT01. The sequence continues at coordinate 9,882 of JBAXRT010000020.1, forward strand.
AACCATTATTTTAAAGCCTTTTCCAGCTCTGCAGGAACTTTATCTTACAGCATTGATGGGGGGGCTGTCTGGACAGTCATCCAACAATTTACAACGACATCTTCAACAAACCCGGCAGTTTTTAATCAAAGCATTGTTGCAGTTGCCGGGCAACCGCAGGTTAAATTCAAATGGAACTATACAGGTAACTATGCCTATTCCTGGGCAATTGATGATATCCTGATCACAGGCACCGGCGGTGTGACCCTGATTGTTTCTCCATCGAACCAGAACGTCACACAACCAGCCGGAAGTACGAGTTTCTCTGTGACGTGTCCGGTTGCCTGGACGGCTCTGAGTGATATGACATGGTGCTCGCCTACCCCATCAGGATCAGGATCAGGGACCATTACTGCTGCCTATACCGAAAATACAACGACAAGCCAGCGAATCGCTAATATCACTGTTTCCGCCTCCGGCGCACCCACCCGAATCGTGACCGTTACCCAGGCCGGGATAACTCCAACCCTTTCCATCACCCCGTCAAACCAGAATGTCGCTACCCCTCCCGGATCAACAACCTTTGCGGTTACTTCTAATTCCGACTGGAATGTTGGTTGTGATGTTTCATGGTGTGTGCCAACTATGTCTGGCTCAGGTAATGGGACTATTAATGCTGCATATACTGAAAATCCCATGACATATGCACGGATTGCCACACTCACGGTCACAGTTTCAGGCTTGCCAGCTCAAACTGTTACAGTAACACAGGCTGGCGCGGCCCCGGTACTCTCTGTTACACCCCCAAACCAGAATGTTTTATCGCCTGGAGGTTTTACCACTTTTACCGTTACATGCAACAGCGACTGGACTATTGTCAGCAATGCATCATGGTGCGTACCTACTCCTGCCGGAACCGGGAATGGTATTATTGATGCAGTTTATGAAGAAAACACCTCCCTCACATCACGCGTTGCAACACTCACTGTGACCGTTTCAGGCTTACCCGCTCAAACTGTTACCGTGACACAGGCAGGAGCCGCCCCGACGTTATCTGTTCAACCGGTTAATCAGGATGTCAATGCCAATGCGGGAAGCGCCACATTTTCCGTTACGTCCAATGCCAACTGGAGTGTTGTAAGTAATGCTGCCTGGTGTACAGTTCCCGCTACGGGTACTGGTAATGGAACCATTGTAGCGAGTTATACAGAAAACCCTGAATATATTCAGAGAATCGCGAGCATTTCAGTCACGGTTACCGGGCTGACAGCTCAGGTTGTCACTGTCACCCAGGACGCATCAACGGTATCGACCGAAGATCTGACCAATGATGAAATCCGTATCTTCCCGAATCCGACAAAAGGAGTATTTACGATCGCAACAGGAAAACTAAGTCAACAGTCCCTGGAAATAACAGTGGTAGATTATACCGGCAAAGTGATCCTTACTAAAATTGATTCGGGGAAAACAGCGTATACTTTTGACCTCTCAAATTCGACAAAGGGCTGTTATTTTGTAAAGATAAAGTCGGAAAGCGAGCTTCTGGTCCGAAAACTCGTGATCCTTTAAGTTAGATTTTGCAGCTCCCATGCCCTAAAGGAAAAGTTTTTATCAGACAACTGCTTTTTTAAATGAAATCTGCCTGGAGTTAAATTCAGGCAGATTTTTTTTATCGAAATTCCTGAGCTTTTTTTTGAAAATGTTTTAACAAAGGTGGATCAATTTCCTGCCGGAAAGACTAAAGTGGTATCTTTGCAGATAAATATATATAGGCATTATTGTATAACCTTTTTGTATTAAAATAGTATTTAGCATGAAAAAATTTCTACTTTTAAGTCTGACAATCATCATGGTAGCCTTGTCCGGCTCTTTGTTTGCTCAGCAAACAAAAGGGGATCAATCAAAAAGCAAATTTAATACACCGGTAGATACGCGTATTGACAACATGGGCTACTGGAAAAAAATGGCAGAGTCAGGGGTTATCCCATACAATCCTGATATTCCATTAACCCCCGCTATTTATAAAGGCAGCCAGATTAATATGCCGGGGGTGATTACTGTTGACTCACCGGATGTTCCGGTTACCAATCTGACCAATGTGACAGAGAGCGAAAACTCTGTTTTTGTTGATCCGAATAATTCTTCCTATCTTCTGAATTCAAACAATTCGACCTCCTGGAGTGGTGGTGAGGTTGGAACCTTATATGGAGCAAACTATTTCCAGTCATCCAATGCCGGTATTGGTTGGGTAGGAAGCCCCACCGGAGCCGGAGGTTCAAACAGTGGCGACCCAACTACTGCCATTGGCTCAAACGGCCGTGAATATGTTAACTTCATTGATAATCCGGGAGGCCAGGGGATTGCTTATTCCGACAATGGGACAACCTGGTCAACGTCAACCATTGCCCCAAATCCCGGCGACCTATGTGATAAGAATCACATGTGGATCGATAATAAAAGCACCAGTCCTTATGAAGGTAATCTTTACGCTGCATGGACCGACTTTGGCGGCGCCAATGATTCTCAAATAAAAATTTCACGTTCCATTAATGATGGCGTAACCTGGAGCACCTCTTTAAATATCAGTTCGGCTATTAATGCAGGAAGTCATAACCAGGGAGTAAATATTCAGACCGGACCTGCAGGCGAGGTATATGTTGCCTGGGCGGTTTACGACAGCTGGCCATCAGATGAAACTGCAATAGGCTTTGCTAAATCTACCAACGGAGGCATTAGTTATCCGGCAGCGACCAGGATTATTTCCAACATTAAAGGGATCAGGTATAGTGTAGTATCCAAAAACCACAGGGTGAACTCATTCCCGGTCATGGCCGTAGATATCAGCGGAGGTCCCAATAATGGGAATATCTATATTGTCTGGACCAATATCGGTGTTCCAGGCACCAACACAGGCACCAACAGAAGCGTTTACATGATACGTTCAACCAATGGAGGTTCAACCTGGTCAACGCCTGTCCGGGTAAATCAGGGACCCAATGTGGCAGGGAAGGAAGCCTATTTTCCCTGGATCAGTTGTGATCCTGAAACAGGAGTGTTAAGCGTTGTTTTCTATGATGACCGGAATGTAAGCAGCACGCAGTGCGAGGTTTTTACAGCTTATTCGACCGATGCCGGGAATACCTGGACCGATTTTAAAGTAAGTGATGTGGCTTTTACCCCTTCACCTATCCCTGGTCTTGCAGGCGGATATATGGGCGACTACCTTGGGATTACATCAAAAGGCGGAAAAGTATATCCCTGCTGGACCGATAACAGGGGCGGTTTATATATGACTTATGTATCACCATTCGAATTGGGTTTAAATGCTGGTTTTACAGCCAATAATACTTTAATTTGTATCGGGTCAGGAGTGACATTCACCGATTTATCCACAGGTCCGCCTACATCATGGACATGGAGTTTCCCAGGCGGCACACCTTCTTCCTATTCAGGTAAATTTCCTCCTGCCATTGTGTATAGTACTCCGGGCTCATACGATGTGTCACTTACCGTATCCGATGGGGTAACCACCGATACGGAAACAAAGACAGGTTATATAACCGTGAAGAATGTTATCGCCGATTTCACGGGTACACCAACTAACGTTGTGGTGGGAAATAACGTCACATTCTCCGATAATTCATCCTGCAGCCCTACAAGCTGGACATGGTCCTTCCCTGGAGGAACCCCTTCCTCATATAGCGGTCAAACACCTCCGGCCATCACATACAGTACCCTCGGCACCTATGACGTTTCTCTAACCGTCACCAATGCAAGCGGCTCGGATACAAAAACAAAAACAGGATATATCACGGTATCACCTCCTGTTTTCATCATGACCAATGGTTCAATTACAACATGTACCGGCGATTTCTATGATTCAGGGGGGCCTGCCAACAATTACCAGAACAATGAAACCTTCGTTGAAACATTTTATCCGACAACTCCCGGATCGATGATACGGTTTATCTTTACATCGTTCGCGACAGAATTGGACTATGATACGCTGACAATATATAACGGACCCAATTCTTCCTCCCCACTTATCGGAAAATATCACGGGACCAATAGTCCGGGAACCGTTACTGCATCGAATGCCTCCGGAGCGCTTACTTTTCGCTTCCATTCTGATGCAATCGTTACTTATGCTGGATGGGCGGCAACGATCAGTTGTTATAGCACCACTTCACCTCCGGTTGCAGATTTTTCGGCCTCAATCCTCTATCCTTTGGTTGGACAAACAGTTGCATTTACCGATCTGTCGCAGAATTTTCCAACATCATGGTCATGGTCATTCAACCCTTCAACCGTGACCTTTGTCGGTGGAACGAGCGCCTCTTCCCAGAATCCGCAGGTGCAATTTTCGAACCTCGGGTTTTACAGTGTCACCCTGACCGCCATGAATACCTATGGCTCAGGCACGGTGACAAAGACAAATTACATCAATGTTACAAACTGCACATTCAACACACTGCCGTTTAGCGAAAGCTTTTCAACAACTTCAATTCCTAACTGCTGGTCGCAGGTTGATCATCAGGGTAACGGTCAGATATGGGAATTTGGCGTAATAACGAATACATCTCCCCCTTTGCTTACCGGCAATTACGCATTCCTGAACAGCGATGGATATGGTTCGGGACATTCACAGAATGCGGATTTGGTGACGCCTCTGTTAGACTTGTCGGGTTATTCGGCAGTTAATCTGCAGTTTATTTATCATTTCAAAGGTTATACAGGATCATCGGGCGCCCTGTCGTACAGCATCGACGGAGGGACAAACTGGACACAAATCCAGTCGTTTGTCAGTACTTCTGCCAATCCGGCTACCTTTAACCAGGCAGTAAGCGCAGTCAACGGCAAAAATCAGGTAAAATTCAAGTGGAATTACACCGGCGCTTACGGATATTGGTGGGCGATTGATGATGTTTTAATTACAGGTACCTCTACAGGTCCTGCACTTGTTGTGACTCCGCCGAATCAAAATGTAACTGTGGTTGCTGGTACAACCCCGTTCACAGTTACTTCGAACAGAGAATGGACTGCCGAAAGTGATCAAACCTGGTGTACCGTTACTCCATCCGGCACCGGAAACGGCACAATCACAGCCACCTATACTCAGAACCCGCTGCCCGGCGTTCGTATTGCCAACATCACTGTTACTGTAGCCGGACTCACACCAGTAGTGGTGACAGTTACGCAAGTGGGTACTTCAGCGCCTGCACTTTCTGTTTCCCCTCCAAACCAAAATGTTACGGAATTTGCAGGAACGACGCCGTTTACTGTAACCTCCAACGTCCCTTGGAATGTCTCAAGCGACCAGACATGGTGCACGGTTACACCATCGGGCACCGGAAACGGTACAATAACGGCTACTTTTACCCAGAATCTGCTCTTAACCTCAAGAGTGGCTAACGTTACCGTTTCAGTCGCCGGTCTCTCTCCGGTGATTGTTACCGTAACACAAGCCGGAGCTACGCCAACGATATCAGTGAATCCGTTGAACCAGAATGTAACATCACCCGGTGGCTTTGTAACCTTTACGGTAGTATCCAACTTAAGCTGGACGGTCTCAAGCAATATGTCATGGTGTACAGTTGATCCCGTTTCCGGTAATGAAAATGGAACTTTCGATGCTATCTATGGGGAAAATACCGCAATCACTTCCCGCGTTGTGACACTAACCGTCACTGCTCCTGGCTTAAACCCCATAACGGTTACAGTAACCCAGGCCGGAATTGCTCCCACTCTGACGGTTCAGCCTGCAAACCAGGATGTATCGTATGCAGCAGGATCGGCTTATTTTACGGTGACCTCAAATACAAACTGGACTGCCATCAGCGATGCTTCCTGGTGTACTGTTACTCTTTCGGGTAGTGGCAATGACACCATCTTTGCTACTTATTCTTCGAATCCTGACAATACCCAACGGGTTGCAAATATCATTGTGACCGTTTCAGGATTGAACCCCCTGGTCGTAACACTCACACAAGCGGAAATGGTTTCTTTAAACGAACTTTCAATAGGCGGAATTCGAATCTATCCTAACCCGGCTAAAGGATCGTTTAAAGTCACAGAAGAATCTGATTCCGACGAAATCCTTGAAATAGTCATCATGGATTATACCGGCAGGGTTATTTCTTCGAATAACGGCCAAGGCTTAAAGGAATATGAATTCGATCTTTCTTATGCCCCACAGGGAGTTTATATGGTAAAAATCAAAACAACAGGTAGCTACTTTACCCGTAAATTGGTTATTTCAAGATAGAGTTCAGGAATTAATCTTCATAAGGACCTTTTCCACTTCCCGGAAAAGGTCCTCTTTTTTTCCATTGTTATTAAAAACAAAATCTGCCATGGATATGCATTCATGCAGGTTTTGTTTGTTCGGATCATCGGTCGTCATCTCCCGCTGCTCGTTCTGAAGAAAAGTTTCTAAGGTGATGGAATCTGTTTCAGACCGGCGCTCCAGGATCCGCTCATAGCGTATCCGCGGTTCTGCATCTACAGCGAAAAGATAAAAAGAGACGGATTTCCTGAGGGAGATGATCTCTCCCGGGGTGCGGATGCTTTCAATGATACAGTTTCTGCCCGACTGCACAGCCTTCAGGAAAAGCTGGTCAGTCACCCAGGATGGTCCGTGCAGGGCCCGGAGGGAATTGGCGAGGTTGAACATGCTGTCGCGGTTTTCCGGCAACCCGCGTTTACGGATCTCATCGAGAAGGAAAGCACGGACAGAGAAATGAAGGAATCCCTTCTGTTCCGTTAGGTAATCCACGATCGTTCCTTTCCCAGCGCCAAGTGTTCCGGTAATGCCGATCACGATCATCAGATCCCTCCCTGTTTAAGCCGTTCAATCCATTTTTCTGCAGTGACAGGCTGGAATTTCTGCAGCTTGTCGAACAGGGAATTCACATCGTTGTCAACAATGAGGAGCCCGTGATGCTCGACCCTGAGGAATTTCTCGGTAACGGCATGGTCGAGCATTTCCAGCAGGGCGTCAAAATAGCCGCCGGTATTCAGGATCCCAACCGGTTTTTTGATGATCCCGAGCTGGTTCCAGGTCAGGACCTCGAAGAGTTCATCCAGCGTGCCATAAGCCCCGGGAAGAGTGATGAAGGCATCGGAAAGTTTTGCCATCAGCGCTTTTCGCTCCTGCATGTCTTCCACGATGTGCATCTCCGTAAGGGAGGTATGGGCTACTTCTCTTTCAACCAGGGATCTCGGCATGATACCAATGACCTTACCGCCCCCTTCAAGCATGGTGTCGGCGAGGATGCGCATCAGTCCGACATTGGCGCCGCCATAGACCAGAATGATCCCCTTCTCAAGAAGGTAACGTGCCAGCCGGCGGGCAGTATCGGTATACGACGGCCTGGCTCCGAGGCTTGAACCGCAAAATACACAGATCGTCTCAATCATTCATCACCTCCTGGAGGATCCCGCGAAACATCGTGATCCCGGTTTGAATTATCTCATCAGGGAAATCATAGTACCATGTATGAAGATCGGAGTGGCTCTCCCCGGCCCCGAGTCCGAAAAGCGCTCCGGGATAGTTCATTGTGTACTGGCCGAAATCCTCCGACCAGCGCAAGGGATCTGACAACCCGATCACATGATAATTTTTTCTTTCTGCAACTTTTCTGATGATCTCAACACAGCCCGGATCATTCACCGTGGCGTCGAAGGGCTCCCAGCGCTGGATCTTCTCCTCGACATAGTATTTCATGGAGGTTTTCTGGATCAGTTTTACTACCCGCTTGTGAAGCCCCTCCAACTCCTGCCGGCTGAGGGCTCTCAGAGAAAGGTTCAGGATCGCTGTTCCGGGGACCGAACCATAGCCGAACCGGCCGAGGTTGCAATGGGTAACGCTGATGTACTGGCTTTGTGGAGAACCTGCCTTTGGCCGGGTAAGTTTTGGCAGTCCGTCGAGTAACTCCCTCAGGGCAGTGAGCGGACTGATCCCCTGTTCAGGGTAAGCGGCATGTGCAGCATGGCCCCTCAGGCGGATCGACATCCCTTCGGAGGCCATTGCAAAGGTGCCCTCTTTTACAATGACCGATCCCCTGATATACCCGGGAATGTTATGAAGGGCAAAAATATAATCGGGAATGATTTTTTTGAATTTCGGATCATTCAGCACAGCCAGGGCGCCCTTGCCAGTCTCTTCCGCAGGCTGGAACAACAGAACCACCCGCCCTCGTGAAATGGGGATCTTATGAAGGCAATAGGCAAGCCCGACAAGGATGGACATATGTCCGTCGTGACCACATTTATGGGAAACAGATTTTTTATCGGAAGAGTAACTCACCTCAATGTCCTCCTCGATGGGGACAGCGTCCATCTCTGCCCGGAAGAGGACCGTCTTTCCCGGGTTCTGGCCTTCATAAACCAGCGCAAGACCGGTCCGGCCGATCTTTTCAATGACCTGGTCGGGTTTGAAACGCTGGCAGTAGCGGAGAAGAAGCCGGGAGGTTTTAAACTCCTTTCCGGAGATCTCAGGATGGTGATGCAGTTCTTTCCGAAGTTTGGTCAGTTCGGGAAGGAATTCGGCAAGTTCCTTCATGGTGGAATAAAAAACAATAAATTTGCAAAAATGCGATTCAAAGGTAAAGAGATTTCGGAATAAAAAAAAGCCCAGGATGAACAGATTATACCCGCTGAAGTTTACCCCGGTCTTCAAGGAGAGGATATGGGGAGGAAACAAGATCAGGGATTTGCTTGGCCTCGATTTTTCACCGCTTCCAAACTGCGGGGAGGCCTGGGTGCTCTCAGGTGTCCCCGGTTCCCAGTCGCCCGTCGCAAACGGTTTCCTCAAAGGAAATGAACTGAATGAACTGGTTGAGATCTACATGGATGACCTGGTAGGGGAAAAGGTCTTTGAAAAACACCCTGATGAATTCCCGGTCCTGATCAAATTCATCGATGCCAACGATTATCTTTCCATCCAGGTCCATCCCGATGACGAGGTGGCCGCCAGGCGAAACCTAGGAAACGGGAAATCGGAGATGTGGTACATCCTCCAGGCAGATCCCGGCGCAGGTCTGTTCACGGGTTTTTCACGAGAGATGGACCGTGAAAGCTACCTCCGGCACATGAAAGAAAAAACGCTTAAAGAGATCCTCAACAGGGAGGAGGTAAAGAGCGGTGATGCTTTTTACATCCCGGCCGGAAGGGTCCACGCCCTTGGCCCGGGGATCCTGCTTGCAGAGATCCAGCAGACCTCCGACGTCACCTACCGCATGTATGACTGGGACAGGGTTGATCAGCAAGGGAGGTCGAGAGAACTTCATACAGACCTTGCACTGGATGCGATCGATTTCCATCACCATCCTTCCTACCGCGAGGATGTGAAAAAGCAGGAGAATGCGGCGGTGACCGTGGTCGATTCCCCCTTCTTTACAACAAACCTGAACCGTTTCAGCAGGCCCTTTGCCAAAGACTTTTCCTCACGGGATTCCTTTACGGTTTTCATTTGTATCAACGGGTCAGCGGATGTGGAATATCAGGAAGGGACCATCTCCCTTTCGGCGGGCGAGACCATGCTTATCCCGGCCGAAATGGAAAAGGTCCTCCTGCAGCCAAGCCCTTTCTGTGAAATATTAGAGGTTTACATATCATAAAAAAGCGTACTTTTGACCCTTACAAATTTTTTCATTGTTATGAAACGCAGCCTTTCCATTGCCTTTATCCTTCTGCTGGGCACCCTAACTTTCTCACAGACCCTTACGAAAAACAAGCCCCTTCCTGTTGTCAAAATCAAAGACCTCAAGGGAAATCCCTACAGTACAGACAGTATCAAAAATAACGGGAAACCCATCATCATCAGCTTCTGGGCAACCTGGTGCAAACCCTGTATTACAGAACTTACCACCATTGCGGATGTTTACAGTGAATGGCAGGAGGAGACTGGCGTGAAAATATTTGCCGTCTCCATCGATGATGCCCGCCGGACCATGGATGTGGCACCGCTTGTCAACGGAAAAGGATGGGAGTATGTAGTCCTTCTTGACCAGAATTCGGAATTCAAACGCGCCATGAACGTAGGACCGATCCCGCATACCTTTCTGATCAACGGGAACGGGGAGATCGTCTGGCAGCACACCTCTTTTTCGGAAGGAAGTGAACTGGACCTCATCAACCTCGTGAGAAAACTGAACAAAGGAGAAGAAATTAAATAGTTCCCCTCGTCTAACCTAAAAACGTATCGCTTGAAACAAATTTATCGTCTTTTTTTGCGGATGGCTTTGATATGCCTGGTTTTCCCGCTCCAGGTCACAGCCCAGGATGCTTTTAAGAACTTCAGTGTAAGCGGTAGTTTCCAGGCCGATGCTGCCTATTACGTAAAGGATAATGGAATGGGAATAACCGATTCCACACTGGATGGAAAGGTCATCCGGATGAATGCCTTCACCGAAGTGAATGCCACCCTGGGGAACTTTACCGCAGGCCTCCGCTTTGAAGCTTACCTGCCGCCATTGATCGGCTACGACATCCAGTACGAAGGGCTTGGGGTTCCTTACTGGTATGTTAATTATAAAAACAAGATGATCGACATCACCGCCGGGAATTTCTATGAGCAGTTCGGCAACGGGCTGATGTTCCGGACATACCAGGAGTGGACCCTCGGGTACGACAACTCTATGCGCGGCATAAGGGTGAAGTTCATGCCCATCAACGGGATCACGCTGAAGGGTGTCTACGGCATTCAGCGTGACTACTGGGTGCCTTACAAGGATAACAACCGCGGGATTGTCAAGGGATTTGACGGCGATTTTTACCTGAATGATATCTTTCCCTCTCTGGCTAACTCCAAGGTCAAGTTCAGTTTCGGCGGAAGTTTTGTGAGCGATTACCAGAAAGGAAGGACTATGACGGTTGTCGAAAACCACAAACTCTACCAGCTCCACCTGCCCGAGAATGTCGCCACTTACGGTGGTAGGATCAACCTGAATGTCGGGGACTTCAACCTTTCTTCAGAATATGCTTACAAGATCAACGATCCTTCGGCAATGAACAACTACATTTACAAACCCGGCGACGCGCTTTTTGTGAGCATGTCCTACTCCCGGTCCGGACTCGGGATCTCGTTAAAGGCAAAAAGGATCGACAACATGAGTTACAAGTCCGACCGGACCGTGACCAACAACCAGGTCGATATTAACTTCCTGCCTCCGGTCACCACCGAACACACCTATGCCCTCGCCTCCATGTATCCCTATGCAACCCAGCCCACCGGTGAATTCGGTTTCGCAGGGACAGTGAATTTCAAGATCAAGAAAAATACAAAGCTGGGTGGAAAGACAGGCCTCGCCTTTGCGATCAATTATGCCCAGGTGAACGGGATCGGTAAAAATCCGCTGAACGACACTACGGCCATCGGCCAGACGGGAACGCTGGGTTATGAGGCTCCTTTCTTCAGCATCAGCAACAATGTCTATTACCAGGATTTCAACATTGAGATCACCAAGAAATTCGGTAAAAAGTGGAAGGGGATCTTCACCTATTATTACATCGCTTATAATAAGGATGTTATCCAGGGGTATAACAACGAGTATGGCACCATCTATTCAAATACGGGTGTTGCCGATATTACCTGGAACATCACCAAAAAAATTGCCCTGAGAGGGGAGCTCCAGGGTCTGTTCACAAAGCAGGACAAGGGTAACTGGGTTGCCGGGCTGCTTGAACTGACCATCGCTCCGCAGTGGTTCGTTTCAATCATGGATCAGTGGAACTACGGTAACCCGGTCAGCAGCCAGAAACTGCACTACTATTTGGTCAGCGCCGGGTATATCTACAATACAACGCGAATTGCTTTGTCCTACGGCCGCCAGCGTGAAGGGATCATCTGTATCGGCGGAGTCTGCAGGTACGTTCCCGCATCGAGTGGTCTGACGCTGACCCTGACAAGCAGTTTTTAACGAATTTAACCGGATTACAATATGAAAATTTTCAAAAACATATTTCCAGCTCTTTTACCTGCCCTCCTTTTTTTGCAGTCTTGTGACAAGCTCTCATCCCCCTACGCCGAGGTAAGGCCCTCAGGTGGGGATACGACCAGCCGCGCCGTGCTGCTGGAGGATTACACTGGTCATAAATGCGTGAATTGCCCCCTGGCGGCCATAATGGCGCACGACCTTGAGAAATTGTACAGCGGCCAGGTATTCGTTGTCGCAGTCCACGCCACCTATTTTGCCACACCCGATCCCAGCGGCGATTACACGGCAGACTACCGCACGGAGGCAGGAACGGAATGGGCAAGCTTCTATGAGATCGAATCGGCGCCCAATGGATTGGTAAACCGGAGCTTTTTTGCAGGGAAAAACATCTATATGTCACCGAAATTATGGGGAGGCGCGATTGAAGCAGCCGTTGAACTTCCCAAGGCAGCTATCATGAAAATAAATACCTCCTGGGATGAAGGCACCCGTACCCTGACCTCTGTCATCGATACCCGGTTCCTCATGCAGATGGAGGGGGCTTTCAGCCTGGTTGCCTGCATCCTCGAGGACAGCATCGTCTCCCCGCAGCAGAACAAGGATACCCTCGCCGGCCCGGTTCCCGTCATCAAGGATTATGTCTTTATGAATATGCTGCGCGGAACCATGAAAGGTCCCTGGGGGGAACAACTGACCCCGGCTGTCGATCTCAATAAAGTCTACCGTAAAGAGTATACCTATCAGTTACCGGCGGACTGGAACAAGACACATTGCTGGGTCCTTGCATTCATCTACGATGATCTCAACCGGGAGATCTATCATGTAGTAAAGTCCAAAGCCACAATCGATCCGGAATAATTCCTGTGTAAAGATCCTATTTCTGGATCACGATCTTCTGCGTAAGGGTCGTTTCTCCGGCCATTATCTTCAGGAAGTAGATCCCCTGCTGCATTACACTCAGGTTGAGGGCCTTTTTCAGTGACCCGCTCACCGGAACATTGCTTTCAAGGTAAACCGAATTTCCGATCATGTTATAAACCTGTATACTGACCTGCTCCGCTTTGCAGTTGGTCAGGCTCACCATGAGGTTCCCGTTGCCGGGATTGGGAGATACCTTACAGGAGAAGGGCTGTTTTTCATCGCAAAGCGAAGAGGGGAAGTCCACATGGATGTATTCGATCCGGGTCAGGGTATCATACGTGGACCCGTTCCCGACGATCAGCTGTACATCGAAGGTGCCGTCATTTTCGTAAACTACTGAAGGATTCTGTTCAGAAGAGGTTGAAGGGGTGCCGCCGGGGAAGGTCCATTGCCAGCTGCTGGCGCCACCCGTGGAGCCGTCGGTGAAGTGAATGGTCTCAAATTCATAAATCGTGGTGGCGTCTCCTGTGAAACTGGCGGCCAGCGGAGCTGATCCTTGCACAGGAACAGCCGCTATATAAGGTATGTTGTTATAATAGTATACGATCAGGTGGACGGTATCGCCATCATTTTCCAGCGCAGGGAAAGTAAGTGTGCAGGTCCCTCCGGAGATCAGGGCGGTAGCCAGGATCGTGTCGTTGAGCGTCGCAGTTACCCTTGCCCCCTCAACATTGCACTGAACGGTGATCGAAGAATCGCCTGCCATGAAGGAGGAGGCATGCGAAACCTGCATCGTATCAGGATTTGAGGTGCGGACTATAATGCTCGGATCACCAAATACAACCCATGTATCAGCCATATCCGCTCCGCCGGTACCATACTGGTCGATCATCTTCATACAACCGTTGATCGATAATCCGGCAAAAGTCCGTTTAATATTTCCGGGATATGTTTCAATCAGGATATCGGTCATGTCGTCCTGTCCTGCCATCGGGGGATCCCAGCTCTGGTTGATAGTTGCCCCTAGGAAGGCAATGGCTCCAGTGGGTTCACCATTCTTGGAAGCCCTCATCCAGGCCTCTGCAAAACAGGTGCCGTTCATGAACTCACCGTTCACACAAGCTACGGACCAGATAAAGGGCAACTTGCCCTGGTTGGTCAGGTTGTTCACCTGTGTGTTATTGAAACCGCTGGTTCCCCATGAGGTAGTACTTCCGTGACCACAGTATATGATCAGGGATGCGCCTTCGTTAATAGCTGTGGCAACCTGGGTGGAAGAGGGATTGCCAGTGGCATCGTTGCCTCCCTGGGAACCCTCGAACAATTCCGGATTCAATGTATATGTATAGTCTAACAACTTTGTTTGCTGGTTGCGGACATGCTGGTAGTCATATTCATTGTTATCGCCCGGACCTTCCTGTGAAGCAATTCCGATTACTGTTGAATACCAGTCATCCGTTCTGAGCTGCGGATTCATCTCATACTGGAGACTCCGCTGAACCTGGGTCTGCACATGCCCGACATTTTCAGCTGAAAATCTGCCGACAAAAACATCAGAATAGTGGTCGCTTCCCACCAGGTACCCATAAGCATTATCGGAGGGTCCGCCGAGGCTTCCGCCCTGGTTGGTCGGAATCTGGGCGATATCGCCGACAAGCAGTACGAATGCAAGGTCGGGATGCTCAGTGAAATAATTGGCAATGTAAGTTTTAATTACTGATGCCGAAGTGCCTATGGTCGATACATCCACCATTTCGATGGGATAACCGATCGACATTTTCCAGTTGACATAGGGCTGCATATCGTTCATAAAGGGTCCGTGGGAGATGACCAGGATCCTTCCATACTCACCCACCGGGGTGTAATCGGGAAGCTGGGAATTGGAATTGATGAACTGGTTTTCATATACCTGGCGGAAATCGCTTAAGATTCTTGTTTCGCCAGCAGGACGGTAGAAGGGATTCAAGCCGGTCTCGGCCGATTTATAAAGTTCAACCGTAAGATCATAATAAACCCTCAGGGTTTTGGTGAAGGGGTTATACTGGAACGGGTAAACGATGATGGTCTGCCCTCTGAAATCACGAACGATGTAAGGTGTCCTTGTATCTGCCACCTTTCCGGGGAAGAACTGATCGGTTTCGTAGGATTTCCCATAGTAGTAAGGAACGGTCGACGGATCCGTGTCGCGCATCATCATTCCCCTGGATGGAGCAACTTCAATGTTCACGAAATCCCTGAAGGAAGAATTGATAACCCGGATGCTCATTCCTGCCAGGTCGGGAATGATCACCGAGGCAGTCACCTTGGGAAGGTCGGGGGCGCCGCCCTCCAGGATCGGGGTTGCATTTTCAACCGATACAACATTGGCAACTCCTTTTGGCGTATTGACATCCGATAGGGTAAAGCCGTTAAGGGTGAAATGAACAACCGAGCTTTCAACCGTGGAGGAGGCAAGCTGGGTCATGGCAGGCCCCGGCTGCTGCGACTGGATGGCAACCCAGTGGCTCCCGGACACGGTAAAGGTAATTACCAGGAAGATCAGTGAAAAAATCGTCTTTTTCATGGTTCAGGGGTTGATATTATTTCGTAATAATAACTTTTTTGACAATGGTCGAAGTGCTGGTGGATACCTGGCAGTAGTAGATCCCGGCGGCAAGTTCCGAACAGGAGATGGAGACCGCACGTGTTCCAGCAGGAACAGATGGCAGATCAACAATGCGGACCAGATTTCCATAAGCATCGGTAAGCCTGATGATCAGGGTCCCCGGTTCATTCAGTTTACACAGGATGTTCAGATGGTCGTTGGCCGGAACCGGGTAGATCTGTACCTGTCCCTGACTTTCCGGGTCGCCGACTGCGGTCATGTAATACGGTATAACGTTGGAAGGCAGCGACAGGCATTCGTAAAGTGAATCGGTCACAATCACGTAATAATTTCCGCTGAAGGTCGGGGCGATGAACTGGTAGATCTCACCGGCAACCGGGATGCCGTCGGCATACCATTGGTTGCCTTCGGCAAAATCTGAAACAAGGGAGTCTCCTTCCTGGACAATGACAGGGGTAACGGGCCTTTCTTTGACAGTAATCTCTTCGGGGGAGGAGGTGACGATGTTAACTCCGTCATCCACCTGAACCGTATAGGTGATATTTTCAGGTGCGATAGCATATGGATCTGCAATTGTTGAGTCACTGAGATAGGCTGATGGTGTCCAGTGATAGGTATAGCTTCCTGATCCGCCGGATACCTCAACACTCAGGAATGAGGTGTCGCCGGTGCAGATACTCTTCGGATCGATCGAAAGCAGGACTGAGAAGGGGGCGATCGGGATGCTGTCGATGATTGGTTTGCGGTTCTGCTTCGTAATAACGATCTTAACCTGGCTCGTGGAAGGAATTGCGTCAAATGTCAGTGTCACGGTTCCGGTTGAATCCACAAGCTTTGCATCAAGGAGGATCGAATCATTTACCGAAAGGGCGACATAAGCCCATGGCTCTGCCGTTACGGTCATAGAAGTCTCGGTCTCGGCGATATTACCCGGATAGCTGGCCGATTGTGCCGGCGGGATCGAAAAGTAAACGCTGAGTGAAGGATCTCCCATCAGGTTGTAGATCTCCCAGTAATATTTTTTCATCCCGGAAGTTGATTCCTGCACGGCCAGGTTGCCGCCAACGACCATCTGTCCCTGGGTGACAAACCACTTTTCAATTGGCTGTCCCTGGTCATGGAAAGTTACGTCGTAAGCTCCCTGGTGCGCCGCCATATAGGGCGGATGCTGGGTCAGGGTTTTGAAGCCGACGCCCCACCAGTAATCTTCATCCCAATATGAATTGTTTGAGGCGCCGATATAACCAATTGCACCTTTGTTTACTGCCCTGGTGATCTCTTCACCGAAACAGTTCTGTGTATAGGTCGAGGTCACGCAGCAATTACCGACCATCAGTGGGTACTTATGGGCATTGTTCAGAGATGCGACCTGACTGTTATTGAAGGCGGGATCGGACCAGCCGTCGACTCCTCCGTGTGCGGTATAGTTCGCATAACAGACTCCGTTGGAAACATTGTTGCGGATGCTCTGGGAATAGTTGTCCCCCGAGTGTTCCGGTTGCAGATAGGTGTGTGATAATAGGTTATGGGCAAGGTTGAAATAATTGTCGGTGCCGTAGTTGATCTGGTAATTTCCGTAAGTAAGCCCGTTTCCGCCCCCGTCGTAACCCGCTATCATCACACACTCCCCGAGGAAGGTTTCATCGGGGAAGGCATATTTTTCATACTCCATGGCCTTGTCCATGTACGACTGGAGTTGTGAAGTATTCACGGCAGAGAACCTTCCGTAGAAGGCTTCCGGGATATTGTCGCCGCTGTATTCGCAGTACCGGAGGTCGGTCGGCTGGCCGCTGTTTGAGGAAGGAGGAACCTGGGCAACATCGCCTGCGATAAGCACGAAGCTATGCGGATTGTATCCGGTCGGCGGGTTATGGTATAGATTGTGGAGGTAAGTCTTGATCGAAGTAGCAGTGGCGCCAACCAGCGGATCATCGGTGTAGGCTTCGATCACCCGGAATCCCTTCTGGGTTTTCCACCGGATAAAGGGCTTGAGCGCTGATTTGAAAATTGGAGGGGCAACGATCACAAAAGTGACGGGACTGTATAGAATCAGTGAATCGGCCGGCGGATCGTAATTGATAATGCTATTGTAAAGCTTTCCGAAATAGGGGGAGTAAAATTTCTTTTTCTCAAGCAGGCTTTTGCTCTGATCGGCGTTTTTAAAGACCACGCTTGCCTGGATATCGGTGAAGATGCGGACCGACTGTTTTGCAGGATTGTACTGAACAGGGGATATCTGGAGGGAGCCAAGATGAATGCTGCGCATGGTCCCTTCCGGTGTGACTTTCACCAGGGCCTCTCCAAGCCATTGGTCAAGGGCATAGGTCGGTTCGTTCCATACAAAAGGAACCTGCCCGGGATCTGTGACCGATTTGGAAAGGGATGGCTGAAGGGGCATCAGCGGATGGATGATGCCAAGTTCGGAGAGTTTGTACTCCTGGTATTGGAGGGAAGCATAGACAATCTCATAATCAGCGCCGGCCGGGATCTCAATCAGCCTGCGGTAGGTGGGAAGATCCGGATCGCCGATGGCGCTGCTTTTACCACAGCCTTCAATAAACATCTCTGCGAAAAGGCCTTTTTTAGTAGTAATTTCCAGATATTGCAAGGATGAGACCTGGCTTGAGAAAGAGACTTTCAGATTACCGGCATAAATGTACTTTACATCGGTCTGACCGTTGTTGATCGTGAATTTCCCAGCCGACAGTGTCAGAGGAAGCAAGTGGATGATGATTGCAAGGGTAAGGGAGGATAAAATTTTTTTCATGACCCAATGGGACTGGTTTTTAATTGGATTTTTTAACCTAACAAAATTACTAAAAGATTACGTGTGGATCAGTAGAATTATTACAAAAGACAAAAAACCTTTTCTGAAGGTTGCTTAGAGACGGAAAACCCGGTTATTTTATAGTTGATAGATCACTCTTCATGAATCATCCCGGTGTCGATCTTGCGCATGTTACTGACCGTGAGCCATGAGGCCAGGAACCCGATGGCCATGACAGTAATGAAAATATAGATGAAATCAGGGATCTGCATGTGCACCGGGTAGCTGCTCACCACGAAGGTGCTGTCGGGGGAGCCCAGTTTGATGATCCCGAAGCGTTGCTGGATCCAGCAGATGACCGCTCCCAGGAACAGCCCGCTGAAGGCTCCCGAAAAGGAGATCATCATCCCCTCGATCAGGAAGATCCTTCGGATCAGTCGTTTTCCTGCCCCGAGACTCTGGAGGACCGCGATATCTTTCTTTTTATCAAGGATCAGCATCGACAGCGAACCGGTCATGTTAAAGGTGGCGATGATCAGGATGAAGGTGAGGATCAGGAAGATCACCCACTTTTCCGACTTCATGATCGTGAAGAGCAGCTCCTGCTGCTGGTACCGGTTCTTTACAACGAAACGGTTGCCGGCCACCGCCTGCACCTCTTTCTGGATTAGGTCCGCATCCGCATCTTTAGCCAATCCCAGCTCGATAGCCGTAATCTCCCCTTCGTACTCAAGCAGTTTTTTTACGAACCGCAGGGGCATGATCGCATATTTTACATCATAATCCTGCTGAATGGAGAAATATCCGGAAGGGAAGATCGATCCGGTATTAAAAGCGTTTTCCATCCCAGTTGAAAAGGAGGCGGTCCGGCTTGGAAGGTACACGGTGACAGGGTTCAGGAAGTCACTGAGGTTAGTGCCAAGGGTACCGGCTACCCCATAACCGAGGATGGCAAAATCCCGGGTCCCGTCCTGCAAGTGGAACTTTCCCTCGCTCATCATTGTATCCACCCCGGTCATCCGGGAGAACTCCTCGCTTACCCCTTTCACGGTGACGATGGTCTGTTTGTCCTTGTATTTGAGCAGCGCATTCTCCTCGATCACATCGGTAAGATAGAGCACACCAGGGATCTTCCGTAGTCTCTGCTCCGAAACAGCCGAATCGGAAAAGGTTTTTCCCTCTTTCACCTGGATGACAAGGTCGGGATTGAAGGAGCTGAAGAGGGAGACCACCAGTTTCTCAAACCCGTTGAATACCGACAGGACGATGATCAGCGCCATGGTCCCGATCGCAACACCCACCACCGAAATGGCGGAGATGATGTTGATGATGTTATGTGATTTTTTTGAAATGAGATAACGCCGGGCTATGTAAAAGGGGAAGTTCAACGCGGTTTTTTTGCGAAGTTACAAAAAACGGGGATCTATTTCCAGGCTTTGACGATCAGTCCGGTCCCAGCCGGCTGCTTCATCCTTACATCGAGGGAGTTGCAGACAAGGGCGACAGGAAAGGCGATCAGGTAGTAGAAGGGCAGAAGAATAAAGAAAAGTTTCGACCAGTTGAGCATAAGGATCGGGTATTTCATGGAGAGCCTCCACCCCAGCTGTCCTGATTTTCCGTATGTATAACGGGCTTCGGTCCGGTAAAAACCTGCCTGCTTCAGCTTTTTCTGAATATCAAAGAGGTTGTACCCGTCGCGCACATGCTCCCCGATGAAGGAGTCTTCGGTATCGTGATCATGCACATCGGAACCCCCGAGATCGGATGGGGTTGAGATGAGAAGCATCCCCTGTTGGGTGAGGGAGTCATAGAAATTCCGGAATACCTTCTCATCTTCCTCGATGTGTTCCATCACATCCACCGAAAGGATCAGGTCGAATTTATCGGGTTTTGAGAAGGTTGTCAGGTCCGCCACTTCAAAAAGAACATCCCTTTTTTCAAGCTT
Organism: bacterium; assembly: GCA_037131065.1. Lineage (GTDB taxonomy): Bacteria > Bacteroidota > Bacteroidia > Bacteroidales > FEN-979 > JBAXRT01. Next base: position 29,978 of record JBAXRT010000020.1, read on the forward strand.
CTCAAAAAAAGTATTGCAGTCGGCCACCTGCTCCTCCTTGACATCCACCGCAAGAATACCGGCATCACTGACAAGGGTCGACAGAAAATAGGTATACTGCCCGAACCCCGACCCGGCATCCAGTATCCAGCATCCAGTATCTTTTCTTCGGAAATCCCCCGACCACTTTCTCAATTCACGTTTTACATGCCAGGCCCGGAGAAGCAGCAGGTCGAGGAGTTTATAAAAAAGAATCCTTAGGGAAGGAGTCCTGTTGAAAACATTCCCGAGGGAGCGTTTGATGGGATCGTACTGCATGGTTTGACCTTTTCCGTTGAAACTTTTATGTTTTCAGAAGGTGGTCGATATTCTCAATGTAATCGAGTGAGTCATCCAGGAAGAACTGAAGTTCCGGGATGATCCGGAGCTGGTTGTGAACCCGGGTACCAAGGTGATGCCGGATCTCCTTTGCATGATGGCGGATGTGGTCCAGCAAACCCTGCTTGTCTTTGGTTGCAAAAAGGCTGAGGTGGATCCGTGCAATGGAGAGGTCGCTTGTGACCGAAGCTTTTGTAACCGTGACAAGCGCTCCCCTGCAAAGTTCACGCGATTCCTGCTGAAATATCAGCCCGGTCTCTTTCTGTATGAGACGGGCTATTTTTTGCTGTCGGGTCGATTCCAT
>JBAXRT010000021.1:0-29981 GCA_037131065.1 bacterium
GCAGGGACGCTACAATCTCCCCACCAATGAGAGTTTATTATCCATGTTGATCCGCCGTCGGTTGATTTCCATACATCAACACCGCCAACAAAGACAATCTCCGGGTTTGTTGGGCTTGAGGTGATGGCTAAGTCATACCAACCCTGGCAATCTTCTGTGCCACTTCCATCACATGACCAGTCAAGAATATTGGGTGTAGTTGAACGTGTAGTAAAACTTACACCAGAATTGGTAGAAGCATAGACTCCTTTATATCTTCCGTTTGCATCGGATTGGAGAAAATAAACATATTCGGGGTTGGCCGGGGTAACTGCAATGGCGCCACGTTGCCCGGAGGTCAGTCCGGAGGTGATCTTTACGAACGAAACTCCATTGTCGGCAGAACGGTAAAAATCAGGGCCTGCACAGGCGTATACGAAATCCGGATTGTTTGGTTTGAATTGGATGTCTTTAAAGTCGCCGTTCTGGCTTCGGGTCCAGTTTGCTCCCCTGTCGGTTGACCTGAATACTCCGCCACTGGTGGCTGCAAGGAATACCTGGCTGTTTGTTGGGTGCTGCAGTAGCTTTCCGACAGTCTTATTATCCATCCCTGTTTTAGAAGGAGACCAGTTATTTCCTCCGTTGGTGCTTACATAAACTCCCATACCTGGTGCATCTCCTGCATCCCGGTCGCCTGTGCCAATAAGAATTCTGTCGGGATTGGTATAATCAACAACGATGGCAGAGACTCCTAGAGTGGGCATGGTATCCGTATGGGTTGTCCATGTAATTCCACCATCGGAGGTGCGCCAAAATCCTCCGGAAGGGGATCCAACATAGAATTTGTTCACATCGGTTGGGTGCCAGGCCACAACATTTAACCGGCCAAGCCCTTTATACCCGGGATCATGGGGGGCAGGGATTTCAGCAGGTCCGAGACTTACCCAGCTCCCTGAAGAGGACCTTGAACTTTTTTCATACTCTTCATATGCTTTGAAAACCGCATCAGGCGAGGGAAGGCTCCCGTCAGGATTCACCCGGCTCAGCATCATATATTCCCAGCGCTTAAATACTTTCCACCCGGATCCGCGGGTGATCTTGCGATCTTTCCAGTAAAGGTTAAACGCACGCTGGGTCTGGAAAAAGTTTGCATCGGGATCCTGCATCATCTGTATCCAGTATGGATAATTGACCGTGTCGCTAATAGCAACCTGATCGGCTGCATCCTGGTTCTGGGAAAAGCCGAAAAGGACAAGGAGAATGAGTCCTGCGATAAGGAGTAAATGTTTTTTCATATCACTGAATTTCTTGAATGGTGTAAATGATCATCAAAATGATATCAACCCGGATAAGGGAAGAAAACGGCTTAAGAAAAAATCACTGAGAATCAGATGGTTGATGCTACTGCAAAGGTATGCAAAAACCGGAAAAGTTTACTCTTTTGGCCCGATTTTAATTTGACGTACCATGATCATAACTTCTGCAATAAGCAGGGTAGTGAATAATACTGCGAAAAGCCAGAAAGTGATCATTACAGAACTACTTGAGACCTTTGACACGGCGGCAACGGTTGGCATCAGGTCCTGTATGACCCAGGGCTGGCGTCCGATTTCAGTTACCATCCATCCTGCCTGAGAAGCAATGTATACCAGGGGGATTGTCCAAAGACCCGCACGGAGAAGCCTGCGTTTGTTGGCAATCTTATCAGTTGCAACGGCATGAAGAACCAGGATGAAGAGAATTATGAAATATACACCCAGGTAAACCATCAGATGGAAACTGTAGAAGGTCAGGGGGACATTGGGCACTGCCTCGGCCGGACTATTGAGATAAGCATATCCGAAGTAGGGAAAGTTCTCCTCGAGTTGTGCCTTCCCGCTCTCCACTCTCAAAGTATCGTTTGTCTTTTTTGCGAGGTGAAAATCTGCAAGACCGGCTAAGGCCATCTTTCCCCGGTTGATCTTTTCCTGGATGGGGAAAGCCTTGTTCTTCTCATATACGGGAACATAATTGTACTCTGGTCTGAACCCCCCGTTGATGATGTCTTCAATTCCGGGAACAAAAGCATCCGGATTCCTGTAACCCAGATACGAAAGCAGTTTGGGGAATTCCAGTTTGGCAATAAAAGCATCCTGTCCGTCACCGGGCTTTTTGGATGGATTGAGAACACCGACTGCGACCAGTCCTGCTCCCTTCTCACCCTGGTACAGACCCTCCATTGCAGCAAGTTTCATGGGTTGCTTCTGTGTCACTTCATAAGCAGATCCGTCGCCTGTGAATGCCAGAAGGAGGGATGTAATCAGACCGAAAATGGAGGCGACGAGCATGCTTTTTTTTGCAATTGCCGTTTCCCTGTTCTTCAGGAGATACCACGAGCTGATCCCAATTACAAAAATTGCAGCAGTAACGTATCCGGATGAAACGGTATGAAGGAATTTATTAATGGCAACAGGAGAGAAGAGCACCTCCCAGAAGTTGGCCATTTCGTTTCTGAGGGTCTCGGCATTGAATTTCATGCCTGCAGGATACTGCATCCAGGAGTTAGCCACCAGGATCCATAAAGCAGAAATGTTTGCGCCGATGGCTGTCAACCACGAGGCAGTAAGATGAAACCCTTTACTGACTTTATTCCAGCCAAAGAACATGATGGCAATGAAAGTGGATTCAAGGAAGAAAGCCATGATCCCTTCGATGGCGAGCGGAGCCCCGAAAATATCCCCCACAAACCAGGAATAGTTTGACCAGTTCGTCCCGAATTCAAATTCAAGGATGATCCCTGTTGCTACGCCGATAGCAAAATTGATGCCGAAGAGTGTCATCCAGAATTTGGTGATCCGTTTCCATTCAGGATTTCCCGTTTTGACATAAATACTCTCCATGATCGCTACGAGAAAGGATAATCCAAGGGTGAGCGGAACAAATAACCAGTGATAGATCGCAGTCATTGCGAATTGAGCCCTCGACCAATCGACCAGGCTCGGATCCATACTTTCAACCATATACTTTTGTATAAAAGGAGGGTCAAAAATAGAAAAAAAAACGGATAAACAGTTCTCAATCTATTTTATTTTCGTTTTACCAGTTCCTCCATGACATAGTTACCCCGGTCCTTGTCATTATCAAATTTCGATTTCAGGAAGTTTGGGAAAAAGAAAAGACGCAGCAGGAAAAAGATTACGAAGAGTTTGATCAGAATGATTATCCAAAGCTTTTTACCAACGGTCATACTCCTGAACCCGTCGTAGTAAAAGTGAAATATTCTTTTAAACAACTCGTAAATCGTCACTCGTTACTCGTCATTTGAAGAATTACCAGCTTCCGCCAGCACCGCCGCCGCCGAAGCTTCCGCCGCCAAAGCCACCGAAACCACCGCCTCCGCCTCCCCCGAATCCGCCGCTTCCGGAAGAGAAATCATTCCAGGATCCGCCCTGACCCCTGCCCATTGATCCGAGCATCCACAAGGCAGTCCAGAATGGAAGGCTCTTTCCAACTGAATGGCCCCGGGAACGACCACTGCGTATCATGGCAAATACAACCACAAGGATGATCAGGGGAATGATCAGGGCGATAGGGCTTGATTTTTTGGCTTGCTTTTTTACATATTGGTCCGCAGTGTATTCTCCCCTGGCCAGGGATATCATGGTCGTTGTAGCATCATCAATTCCCTTGTAATAGTTTCCCTCCTTAAAGTTTGGTATCATCTCGTTCTCCACGATCCGTTTGGCAAGTGCATCCGGAATGACACCTTCCAGTCCGTATCCGTTAGCGATGTAAGCCTCGCCACCCTCTTCATTGGTCTTTGGCTTTATGAGGATAACCGCCCCGTTATTCTTTCCCTTCTGGCCGACACCCCATTGCTGCCCGATCCGGTAGGCAAAATCTGCCTTATCGTAACCGTTCAAAGATTTTACTATTACAACTGTAAGCTGGGTAGAAAAGGAGTCGTTGAAAGCAACCAGTTTGTTCTCAAGCTGACTGACCTCTTCGGGACTAAGGGTGCCTGTGAGATCATTCACCAGCCGGGGCGGATCTGGTCTTGCGGGGATATCCTGGGCATGGACAGCATTAAGAGATCCGAACAGAAGAATCAGCAACCCGGCAACTATCTTAACTATTTTAGTCATTTTAAATACTTAAAATTAACTTTAACTGCAGACTGCTGACTGCTTACTTTCTTCACTCCTTACCGAACGAAATTTCATCAGGAAGCTCATTAACATCATTATTCCGATAAGGAAAATGCTTCTTCAGATGTTTTCCCGTCTCGGTGATCGCCCTGATCAGGCCATCCTTGAACTGTCCCTCTTTAAAGAGCTGTATGGCATCCTCCTTGATGTGATCCCAGAAATCCTCCGGAACCACATGGTGGATTCCATGATCCCCGATGATGGCGAACTTCCTGTCGCGGACCGAAAGATAGATAAGGACCCCATTCCTGAGGTGGGTTTTCGTCATTCCGAGCTGCTTGAAAAGGAAGGCAGCACGATCAAGGACACTGCCAATGCAGCTTGTCTCAATATGCACCCGGACCTCTCCGGATGTATCAAGCTCGGCATCCATGACCGCCCTACTGATCTCCGCCTGCTCCTGGGCTGAGAAAAAATCTCTTGCGGAACTCCTCATCGGAAATACGTTGTTTTAAAACTGAACCTGAGGAGGTTTCTCGGCACCCTCAACTGCCTTGAAGTAGGCTTTTTCCTTAAACCCGAACATGCCTGCAAACATTACGGTAGGGAACCGCTTCAGATATGTATTATATGCCTGTGCCGTCTCGTTGAATTTCATACGTTCCACCGTTATCCTGTTCTCCGTGCCTTCAAGCTGCGCCTGTAATTCCGAAAAATTCTGGGTGGCTTTAAGCTGGGGATACTGTTCAACAACGACCATCAGCCTTCCCAATGTCGCACTTACACCATTCTGGGCCTCCTGGAATTTTTGCAGGGAGGCTTCATCCAGGTTTTTCGGGTTGACCTGTACACTCGTGGCTTTTGCACGTGCTTCGATCACATCGGTGAGGGTCTTCTGCTCGAAATTAGCAACACCTTTGACGGTGGCAACAAGGTTCGGTATCAGGTCGGTACGGCGCTGATAGACATTTTCAACTTGTCCCCACTGCTGTTGAACTGCCTGGTCGGCAGTCACCAGCTTATTATAAATACCTGTTCCCCAGGAAATTAATATAACAATTATGACTACGATTACGATCAGGACGATCCAACCTTTACTTAGTTTCATGGTATTTGGATTTAAATGATTGTTTCAGCTAAATTACTAAATAAATGATATAATGATGCACGGCAATGCCTAACAGATTGTTTATTTGTCAACAAGTTCCATACTTCTTTTGATAAAATCAGCCAGCTCTTTCCCCTTCAGCATATTCTGAGATAAAAGAGCAAGGTCGAAAAGCTGCCTGATGGTTGAGGCCTGCTTTCCTCCATCGGGTTCAAGAAGAAGTCTCCCGATCAGGTGGTTGTTCGAATTAACCACCAGGTTGTAATTTTCCGGCATCTCTCCCATGAAATTGTATCCCCCGCCAAGAGCCGACATGTCTTTCATCCTGCGCATAAACTCATTCTGGGTGATGAGGAATGGTGATTCCTTCTCACTGAGGCTTTCGAACAGGATCGAGAATTTCTTGCCGTCAACCTGTTTCTCGATCAGCTCCTTTAACGACTTCTGCTGATCATCATTCAGTTTTGATGGGAGGGCATCTTCTTTGTTAACTAGCTTGTCGGCTGTCTCTGAATCCACCCTGGTAAACCTTGTTTTTCCGAATTTCTGCTCAAGGGTGTTTATGAAATGGGCATCGATGATCCCATCAAGCAGGAGGACATCATACCCGCGGTCCTTCACAGTCTCGATAAAGCCGAATTGCTCCTGAGGGTTGGTAGTGTATATGTATACCAGGTTCCCATCCTTATCCTTCTGGGCATGTTTTACATGGTTTTCATATTCCTCGAAAGTAAAGTACTTTCCGTCGACATTTTTAAGGAGGCAGAACTTGGATGCGCGCTCATAAAAGTCGGGCTGCGAAATGATCCCGTACTCGATAAAGACCTTGATGTCGTCCCACTTTGCCTCAAAATCCTGGCGGTTATCCTTGAACAGTGATTCAAGCTTATCAGCGACCTTTTTAGTGATGTGATTCGAGATCTTTTTTACATTGGGATCTCCCTGGAGGAAACTCCGCGATACATTCAACGGGATGTCAGGAGAATCAAGTACTCCATGAAGCAAGGTCAGAAAATCAGGAACAATGCCTTCCACCGAATCGGTTACAAACACCTGGTTGCAGTAAAGCTGGATTTTGTCTTTCTGGACCTCCAGGGCACGTTTCACTTTCGGGAAATAGAGAATTCCCGTCAGGTTGAAAGGGTAATCCACATTCAGATGAATATGGAATAAGGGTTCATCAAAGGAGATGGGATAGAGCTCGCGGTAAAATTTTTTATAATCATCATCCTTCAGATCCACCGGTTTCTTTTTCCACAGCGGGTCGGTATTGTTGATGATCCTGGGTTTTTCAACTTCGACCTGTTTGTCGTTGCCATCTTTGTCTTTCTCTCCCTCTACTTTCTCCCACACTTTTTCATTGCCGAAGCGGATTGGCACTGGCAGGAATTTACAGTATTTTTTCAGGATCTCGAGGATCTTGTACTCTTCCAGGAACTCTTTTGAATCTTCAGCGATATGAAGAATGATCTCGGTTCCGCGATCAGGTTTTTCGTTTTCATCCATCGTGTAATTCGGACTCCCGTCACATTCCCACTTTACCCCCTTGGTATCTCCCTTGGTGAGGTATGTTTTGGTAAGGATCTCCACCTTTTTCGAAACCATGAAGGAGGAGTAAAATCCAAGACCGAAATGACCGATGATCGAGTTCATCTCAGCTTCTGATTTTGTCTTGAATTTTTTTATGAACTCCTCAGCGCTGGAAAAGGCAATCTGGTTGATATATTTGTCCACTTCCGCGGTATTCATCCCGATCCCTTTATCTTTAACAGAGATGGTCTTTTTCTTCTTGTTGAGCGTGACCTCAATGGTGAGGTCACTGATGTCGCCGCTGTACTTTCCAAGTGATGCCAGTGTTTTCAGTTTTTGTGTTGCATCCACGGCGTTCGATACCAGTTCACGCAGGAAAATCTCATGTTCCGAATAGAGAAATTTTTTGATTATGGGAAAAATATTTTCCGTCTGGACATTAATTTGACCTTTTTGCATTGCTGAAATAATTTTAGTGATTTTTTAATAGGGTTATCAAACACGGTGCCACGGCAACATGTCTGACAAATTGACGGTGAATGGTCAGAGGGTAAGCCAGAGTGCCACGGCGACGGCTGCAATAAATGCAATGATGACAAAAACAGCGTTTTTTACTTCACGGGTTTTGGGTACCTCTTTTTGATCAGTTTCCATGCCTGCATCATTTTGACCTCAAAAATAAGCGCTATTTCGGTTTCCTGTTCACGTCAGACAGTTTTTTTGTAAACACTTTAATGAATTTTTTCGGGAGGCAGGCGGAGCGTAGATAAAATTTTTAATTTTACCATGCATTCTTACCTGAAGTAAACTAAAACTGAACTAATATGAACACGATAGATTGGAAGAACCTCCCTTTCGGGTATTTCAAGACAGATTATAATGTCAGAAGCTCTTTCAGGAATGGTAAATGGAGTAGTCTTGAAGTTACTGATTCTGAATATATTCACATGCACATGGCAGCCACATGTCTCCATTACGGCCAGGAGGCCTTTGAGGGACTGAAGGCATTTACGGGCGCCGATGGCAAAATCAGGATTTTCCGTTTGGATGAGAACTCGAAACGGATCAACCGGTCAGCCGTCGGACTTATCATGCCGGAGGTGCCCTTTGAACTCTTCAGGGAGGCGGTTCTGAAGGTCGTAAGCCTGAACAAAAAGTACATCCCTCCCTATGGAGAAGGAGCATCGCTTTACATCCGTCCATTACTCATCGGTACAGGTCCTGAAGTCGGGGTCAAGCCTTCCAGGGAGTACCTCTTCATAATCTTTGTAGGTCCGGTCGGCCCCTATTTCAAGGAGGGTTTCAACCCTGTGAAAATGCAGATCGTTCGTGATTTCGACCGGGCTGCACCACTGGGAACCGGTCATATCAAGGTGGGTGGAAATTATGCCGCCAGTCTCCGGGCCAGCGAACGTGCCCACAAAGATGGTTTTGCCTCTTGTATCTTCCTCGATGCCCGTGACAAAAAATATATCGATGAAGCCGGACCTGCCAACTTTTTCGGGATAAAGGGAAATGTCTACATAACACCGGATTCCCATTCCATCCTGCCTTCCATCACAAACATGTCGCTCAGGCAGCTGGCGGCTGACATGGGAATGACAGTTGAAGTAAGACCCGTGGCGGTTGAGGAACTCGCTGAATTTGATGAAGTCGGCGCTTGCGGAACAGCAGCGGTGATCTCTCCCATCTGCTCCATCCATGACAGGGACACCGGTCACATCTATCAATATTGCAAAGAGGGGAAGGCGGGACAGAAGTCGATGGCCCTCTATAACCGATTACGTGAAATACAGGACGGTAAAGCCGAGGACAAATTCGGCTGGATTACTACCATTGATTAATTTTATCAGAAACCCAGTTTTTGCATCTCATGCTGGATGCGCGAAGACTCATCCCTGGCTTTAAGTGCGAAATCAGTGCCCTTTGAAGCATAGATGATGTTTCTGCTTGAATTGACCAGAAGGCCGCAATCCCTTGTCAGGCCATACCTTGCAACCTCCTCAAGACTTCCTCCCTGAGCACCGATTCCCGGAACAAGCAGAAAATGGTCCGGTACAATCTTCCTGACATCTGCAAGCAAGGTGGCCTGGGTGGCACCAATCACATACATCAGATTCTCTTCTGTCCCCCATTTACTGGATCTTTCAAGCACCTGCTCAAACATTCGCTTCTCCCCGTTGCTGAAGAACTGAAAATCCATGGCTCCCTTGTTCGAAGTAAGTGCCAGCAGGATGACCCATTTCCCGTGGTATGTCAGGAATGGAGTTACAGAGTCTTCTCCCATGTATGGGGCGACCGTCACCGCATCAAATTCCATTCCGGAGGAGGTCCTGTCAAACACCGATCTGGCATACTGCTGGGACGTATTGCCGATATCGCCCCGTTTTGCATCTGCAATTGTAAATGCCTGTCCCGGATAAGTGTCGTTTATGTAATTAATAGTCCGGTGAAGACTTTCCAGTCCCTTTGCCCCGTAACACTCATAAAAGGCGAAGTTCGGCTTGAAGGCAACGGTAATGTGAATGGTTGCGTCAATGATCTCCCTGTTGAAGGAAAAAATGGGGTCTTTTTCCTTTTTCAAATGTGGAGGTATCTTTTCAAGGTCGGGATCGAGCCCGATGCAAAGAAATGATCTTTTCCGTTGGATCAGTTCGATTAGCTGCTGGCGGGTCATGATGGATTTCAATCGGTTTGCGGACAAAGATACAAAGAGATTCGTATCTTTGCACTCCAATTCCGGAGCATAAGATGGTTGAAAAATTAGAGGCGATAAAGGCAAGATTCATTGAGATTGAAAAGCAGATGTCCGACCCTGAAGTGATGTCGGATATGAAGCGTTTTATCAAGCTCAGCAAGGATTATAAAGCTTTGCAGCCTATCGTGGAGGCCTCTGAGAAGTACAGGAACGTTTTATCCAATCTTGAGAACGTCAGGGATATCCTTTACAATGAGAAGGATGAGGAGTTCAGGACGATGGCCAAGGAGGAACTCGAGAAGCTCTCTGCTGAAAAGGAGAGGATGGAGGAGGAGATCAGGCTGATGCTTATCCCAGCCGATCCGGAAGATGAAAAGAATGCGATCATGGAGATAAGGGCCGGAACCGGCGGTGATGAAGCCAGTATCTTCGCCGGAGATCTTTTCAGGATGTATAATAAATTTTGTGAGACCAAGGGCTGGAAAGTTGAGCTTGTCGACATGACCGAAGGTACCGTTGGAGGATTTAAAGAGATCATCTTTAACATCATCGGGGAAGGCGTATATGGCCAGATGAAATATGAATCGGGAGTTCACCGTGTTCAGCGGGTCCCGCAGACCGAAACGCAGGGCCGGGTTCATACTTCGGCCGCTACAGTGGCTGTGCTTCCCGAGGCAGATGAGTTCGATGTCGAAATCAAGCCTTCCGATATCCGGAAGGATACCTTCTGCTCCTCCGGACCAGGTGGACAGTCAGTAAATACTACATACTCTGCGATACGACTTACCCACATTCCATCAGGGATCGTGGTCTCCTGCCAGGACGAAAAATCGCAGATAAAGAATTTTGAAAAGGCCATGAAGGTCCTGAGAACTCGTATCTATGAGCTGGAACATCAGAAATATCTCGATGAGATCTCGAGAAAACGGAAAACCATGGTTTCGACTGGCGACCGCTCGGCCAAGATCCGCACATACAACTACCCCCAGAGCCGGGTGACCGATCACCGCATCACACTGACCCTTTATAATTTGCCCAACATTATCGACGGGGATGTCCAGCCGCTGATCGATGCCCTTCAGCTGGCCGAAAATGCCGAAAGGTTAAAGGAAGCCGTAAGCTGACCCCTTCAAACAATAAAAGAGCTTAACCAAAAGCTGAAATTGTAAATTACCCCGTGACTCTCAATGGGTGTAGCGGAACTCTCCGTTCCCAGTAAGCAGGGTCACTGATGCAGTTTCGCCCTTTTCGACTCTTCCAACCACGCGGGCTTCCAGTCCGAACTCCCCAGCAATTTCAAGAATAGTACCGGCCGCTTCTTCAGCCACGTAGATCTCCATTCTGTGGCCCATGTTAAACACCTGGTACATTTCTCTCCAGGGGGTCAAGGATTCTTCCCGGATCATACCAAATACGGGCGGAACCGGGAAGAGGTTATCCTTTATTATATGGAGATGGTCGATGAAATGGAGGACCTTGGTCTGGCCTCCTCCGCTGCAATGGATCATGCCATGTAAAGATGACCTGGCGCATTCAAATATGCGTTTTATTACAGGAGCGTAAGTCCTGGTCGGGGAAAGAAGGAGATTGCCTGCATTGTGGCCGTGAAGAGGGGAGGGGTCGGTTACTTTTTTTGTCCCGGTATATACAAGACTGGGTTCGATCCCGTCATCAAAACTCTCGGGGAATTTTTTTGCATATTCTTTATTCAGTACATCGTGGCGGGCAAGTGTAAGGCCATTGCTCCCGATTCCGCTGTTATACTCCTTTTCATAGGTCGTCTTTCCAGAGGAGGCCAGCCCGACGATCACATCCCCGGGCCTTATATTGCAATTTTGAATCACGTTCTCCCTCTGTATCCTGCAGGTAACCGTTGAATCAACGATGATGGTCCTGACAAGGTCGCCGACATCCGCTGTCTCTCCCCCGGTAATGTGGATGCCGATCCCAAGGCTGCGCATCTCTGCAAGAAATTCCTCCGTACCCTCTATGATTGCTGCAACGACACTTCCGGGTATCAGGTTTTTATTCCTTCCGATGGAAGAGGAGAGCAGGATATTGTCGGTAGCCCCGGCACAAAGAAGGTCGTCAAGATTCATCACGATCGCATCCTGGGCGATTCCTTTCCACACCGAGAGGTCGTCGGTCTCTTTCCAGTAAATATAAGCAAGTGAAGACTTTGTTCCGGCGCCGTCGGCATGCATAATGTTGCACCATGCCGGATCTCCGCCGGTGATGTCGGGTAATATCTTACAGAATGATGATGGAAACAAGCCCTTATCGATGTTCTTTATGGCTGCGTGGACCTCCTCTTTTTTTGCGGAGACGCCACGTTTCTCATAGCGGGATTGTTCGGGCATAGTCAAGGGAGGTTAATCCCACACCTTAATTGAACTGGATGATCTTCTTGTCGTTGTCAATGGTATATTCACCGAAGCGTTTCAAAATACTCTCTCCGAAGACAACGCCAAAAACCTTCCTGTTTACCGTAACCTGAAGATCTTTAACGACATTCTTTCCGATCCTGATCTCTTTGACCTTGAACACAGCTTTGTCAGCAATGGTTCCCTCTCCGATTATCTTTGAAGCATCACCCTGGAAATCAGTCTTGTCGATCACTCCGTCCTTCAGAAGGTTTAACGCTTCTGCATCGGAGATATAGAACTCTTTTTCTGACGGGTCGAAAATAAAGTTCATTGTGGTACCATTCATATAGCAGGTACTTGTGAATTTACCTTCCTTGCCGGGAGAGAATGTAACATTGTTCTCCTCGGGTTTGACAACCACCTCGATTTTTACTGGGGTTGGGGTGCTCACAACTTGTTTGGGAATAAAGTCATTCCGAAGGATCGAAAATTCGGTTCTGCGGTTCAGTTGGTGGGCAGCCTCTTTAATATCATTGCTTGGCAACGTACTGATCAGCGAATCGGTGATCACTGTGCCGGTTTTGAAAGTAAATCCCTCCTTTGTGACATCTTTTGCAAGAATGCGCGGAACCCTTTCCCCATAACCTTTGGCAACAAGACGGTCGGGATCGATCCCCCTGGAGATCAGGTAGTCAACTACCGACTGGGCCCTTTTCTGGGAGAGGACATCATTGCGTTCGTCCGTGTCGCGGGTATCGGTATGGGAGGCAAGTTCAATGACAATATTTTCGTTTGCGTCAAGAGTTTCAATAAGTCCCTGGAGCGAATCCTGGTATTGTGGTTTCAGATCCCATTTTGCCAGGTCATAGAGGATATCGGGAAGCACGACGGGCTTTTTAGGGATGGGCCTCAGGATGAAGTTCCGGGTCAGATCCTTGGTCTTTTCAATACCCACCGTGGTCTCCTTCCCCTTTTCATTAAAATAATCCTTCTTTACGACAAGAATCTCATAGGTGGTATTTGGTGAGATCTGGTTTTTATTGAAGCTGTAAAAACCCTTTTCATCAGTATTGTCTTCAATGATCTTTCCATTGGTTCCGGTTATTCGGACCTTTACACCGGGAACCGGCTGGAGTGTCCTGTCGTCGGTGACGGTTCCTGACAGTGTGAAATAGACCGGCGGAATGACAAACGAATAGATGTCATCCCTTCCCTTTCCTCCTGGCCTGTTCGAACTGAAGAGCCCCTCTTCCGATTCCTCACCGTTAAAAACAATACCCAGGTCGTCGCCAAAGGAGTTGATCGGATATTTCATATTCTCAGGACGGCCCCATTTTCCGTTGCCGCGCACACTGCGGAAAATATCAAGTCCTCCCATCCCGGCATGACCGTTGGAGGAGAAATAGAGGATGCTGTCATTTCTGAGGAAGGGGAATAGTTCGTCCCCCGGGGTGTTTATGTCGGGACCGAGGTTCTCTTTAAGGTAAGCCCCGCCTTTTCCCTTCTTTTTTGCTACCCAGATATCCTTTCCGCCGTAACCGCCGGGGAGCTCTGCTGCAAAGTAGATTGATTCATCCGTTCCGACTGTGGGGTGGCCGAAAACAGTAGCACTGTCGCCCCCGAGGTCAACCATCTCCGGATCGCTCCATGCGGTCTGGCCTGTCCGGGAAGTTTTGAAGATCCCGCAACCGTTTTTCCTCTCTGGATCGTTATAGCAACGGGTAAAATAGTAAGCAGAGAACCTTTGATTGAATTGTCCCACACCGTCGTTTGCCTTTGTATTAAGGATTCCGGCTGCATCAGCAGGAACCGGTTTGCTCCATTCCCCTTTCGGATCCTTCCGTGAAAAAAAGAGGTCTGAGAAAGCCAGGCCTGTCCAGTTGTCGACATCCCGTCCTGTTGCCCCGTTCCTGTCGGAGGTAAAGATGATCGATCCGAACTTTCTGTCGGCATAAGCCGGGGCATAATCGTCTTCCTTGGAATTCAGCGTTTTTTCCCACTTAACTTCATATTTGGAAGGATTGGCGATCCACTCCTTGGAAAGGGTGCAGGTTTCAATTCCGACATCAGCCCTCGGGTCGCCGGGAGCCTTTTCCCTGTAAGCCTCGTACTGTTTCAGGGCTTCGTCATAATTGCCGTTCGTCTTAAGGGCATCGGCATAATACAACAATACCTTCGGGTCCTTGTTCTGGTATTTGGCAGTGATACATCTTTTGTATGCAACCTCCGACTTTTTGGTGTTGTTCATCATCCGGTAGCACTCTGCCATCCTGAAGGAGATACGCTCACGTTCGGCTTTGTTGTTCTTAACTTTCGAGTATGCCTTCTGATATTTCTGAAGTGCTAAAAGGAACATCTGGTCCGAGAAGGCATCGTCGGCTGCCTTGACAAACTTATTCTGCGCAGCGACTGAAAACGTGAAAGAGACAAGAAGAAGAATTCCAAATAACCGGATCAGATGGTTCATGATATGAAGACAGTTAATAACTTGTCTTTACTGATTTTTTCCTTTTGCCTGGAGCTCCTTTTTCTCTTTTCTGCGTTTCTGCCACATCAGGATGTCGTAGGCAATAGGTGTTGCATTGAATACCGATGAGTAGGTTCCTGAAACCACCCCGATGATAAGGGCAAATGTGAATCCTCTCAGAACTTCACCTCCGAATATGAAGATGACGACCAGTACTACCAACGTAACACCGGAGGTATTAATTGTACGACCCAGGGTGCTGTTGATGGCGAGGTTGATATTTGTTGCCAGGTCCCGTTTCGGGAAGAGGGCCCTGTATTCACGGATCCTGTCAAAGATGATGACCGTATCCATGATGGAGTAACCGATGACCGTTAGAAGGGCTGCAATAAACGACTGGTCCACCTCCATCCCAAAGGGAAGGATCCCGTGGAAAAGAGTGAACATCGTAATAATGATCAGTGTGTCATGGGCAAGCGAGACGACCCCTCCGATCCCGAACTGCCAGTTTTTGAACCGGATAGCAATATATATAAAGATGATGATTAGAGAGAAAAAGACTGCCATTACCGCCTGCCAGATGAGGGCGTAGGAAATGGTCGGATCAACACGCTGTGAACTGAGTTCACCGATGATCTTCTTTGCGTCATCAGCTTTAAAGTCATTATAGGTTATCGGAACTTTGTAAAATCCTTTGACTCCCTCAAAGAGTTTGATATTTACCATTGAATCAGACTGCGGGCTGCGGTCGTTGATGAGATACTTTGTCGTGATCTTCACCTGGTTATCCGGTCCGAAGGTCTTTACTTCGGGCGATTCGCCGAACTGATTATTGAGGGAAGTCCTTATGTCAGTAGTTGATACATTCTGGTCGAAGCGGACGATATAGCTTCTCCCGCCCGTGAAGTCAAGACCCGGATCCAAACCCCTTACAAAAATACTGATGACTCCCGGAATAATGATAACAATCGAGAGAATATACATCTTCTTACGAATCCCGATGAAATCAAAGGTCAGGTTCTGGAAGAGGTTCATGGTGTATTTGTTCCCGGTGGTGATCGTCATGTTGCGGTCGAGCATCCATTCAAAGACTAGACGTGCGATGAAGATCGATGAGAAGAGGGAAAGTGTCAAACCGATAACAAGGGTCGTTGCAAAACCCTGTACCGGGCCTGAACCAAATATATAAAGGACGATACCAGTGAGAATTGTTGTAACGTGACCGTCGATAATGGCGGATAATGCATGCTTGAAACCATCTTTGACAACAAGCCGCGTACCTTTCCCGGCTCGCATCTCCTCCCGCATACGCTCATAGATGATCACGTTCGAGTCAACAGCCATGGCGAGGGTAAGTACGATACCGGCAATACCGGGCATGGTAAGTACCGCACCGATGGAGGCCAGAACGCCGAAGAGGAAGAATACATTCGCAAAAAGTGCGATATCGGCCACATGACCGGCACCTTTATAGTATAGTGACATGTAAAGCAACACACCGATGAAGGCGATGATGAAAGAGATCAGACCGGCCTGGATCGATTCTTTACCCAAGGAGGGTCCGACAATCTCTTCAGAGACGATCCTTGCAGGGGCCGGGAGTTTACCGGCTTTGAGAATATTGGCAAGGTCAAGTGCCTCTTCAACCGTCATGTTCCCGCCGGAAATGACCGACATCCCGTTGGGGATCTCATTGCTGACGTTCGGATAGGAGTAAACATATCCGTCGAGAACGATGGCGATCTGCTTCCCGACATTCTCTCCGGTCAGACGTTTCCAGATTCTGGCTCCTTCTGAGTTCATCGACATGCTTACTTCAACACGGCCATTCTGGTCATAATCCTGCCTGGCGTTGGTGATAACATCCCCTCCGAGGGCTGGTGAGCCGTCACGCGAGGTGACTTTCAGCGCTACAAGTTCCAGGATATCCTTCTCCTCTTCACGTGGTTTCACTGTCCAGGCAAGTTTCATATCGCGAGGGAAAAGATTCTTGACAAGCCTAAGCATGTGGTTGACCCTGGCCGTGTCCTTAATAAAAGCGCGACCGACCAGCGCCTGCTGTCCGGGCTGATACTGCCCGTCCTTGGTCTGGTAGATGGCCGGGTTCAGATAGGCGAACAGCGGGTTCGTCTTTGCATACTCTTCGATCGACTGAGATCTTTTATTTTCTGCTGAGGTCTTGGTAGTATCTTTACCCAGCTGGTCGAGCAGTGCATTTTCCTTTGAAGTGTCCGATTTTACAGGTTCGGTTTTTGCAGTCTCTTTTTTGGCTTCGGATTTCTTTTCCGTATCCTTTTTAGCAGCCAGGACAGGGTTTACAGGTTCGGTTTTTTTGATGGCGGCTGAATCTGCCGTCATAGTGGAGTCGGTTTTGGTTGTATCCGCGTAGGCGTTAAGGATGGCAATGAGCTTCTGGTTGGCTTCACTGAAATAGGATACAAGCTGCGGGAACTGGTAAGTTTCCCAGAATTCGAGCTGTGCAGAGCCCTGCAAAAGTTTCCTCACGCGCTCCGGCTCTTTGATGCCGGGAAGTTCGATCAGGATACGGCCGGCGGTCTGTAATCTCTGGATGTTCGGCTGGACAACCCCAAACCGGTCAATA
Organism: bacterium; assembly: GCA_037131065.1. Classification (GTDB taxonomy): domain Bacteria; phylum Bacteroidota; class Bacteroidia; order Bacteroidales; family FEN-979; genus JBAXRT01. The sequence continues at coordinate 16,878 of JBAXRT010000021.1, forward strand.
CGGGTGCTCAGAATGTTAAAGGTACGGTCGATGGCTGAGTTAGTCTCCTCGCGTATTACCTTTATGACCTCCTCGTTTGTCGAGTTGTAATTGATCTTGTCTTTCAGTCCTACAGTGTTGAAAACTGCTGCCAGTTTTGCATTCGGATCGATCTCCTTGAAAGATTGCGCAAAAAGATCGACAAAATCGGCGGTGCTGTTTTTCTCTTTTTCGATGGCTTTTGCCAGGGCTTTGGTAAAGGTTGGGTCCTGGTTGTAATCAGAGAGTGCCCGTATGACATCCGGAACGGATACAGCCATCGTGACATTCATCCCACCCTTGAGGTCAAGACCAAGGTTGATCTCGCGTTCACGCACATCTTTAAGGGTGTATTGCTTAAGGAGAATGTTGTAAACATTGATGTTTGCCATCGAATCATTGAAATACTCCAGCCTGGACTTTGAAATGGAATCATAATAAAACTCTTCCTTGATCCTGTCACCCTTAGCCATGATTTTAGCCATCTCGGTAACAACCGGAGCGGTAGCATATTTTGTTGCTTTGGTTGAATATCTGAAACTTATGAAAGTAAAAGATAGCTGGAAAATACATACCAAAATGAAAGTGATCGCAAAAAATTTAACAACGCCTTTATTCTGCATGAGTGAATGAATTTAAATGAATTAACAAACTTGACTGACCTCTATTTTTTTGAGGGTGCAAAAATAGAAAATTCCCGTGAAATAACCAACAGAAATATAAAGATGGAATAAACCGCTGCTAAAGGTTGATCGTGCCGGTTGTAATTCCGGGCTTTATCTTGATCAGCCGGAAATACCGCCATTCATAGGTTGGATTCTGCCTGAGCACCGATTCCTTGTCTGCATTCCTGATGGTAAATTTTTCATCGTTGTGCACCAGAAGTGGCTTTTTACCTTCATACACCATGCCTGAGAGCAGGGTTGTAGCCCAGTAACCGATGGTGTCACTAACCCCGATCGTTTCAAAAGCGGTGAAGACCTTTCCCGAGTTGACCGTAAACCAACCACGAGTGATCCAGCAGGGTGGGTTCGCACCTCCCTTGTACTGTGCAAATGTGACATAAACAGCCTCAGGATTGTTGTTTTTAAAATAGATCTGTGAAAACCCCGGCTGAGTCATGAACAACGTCGCTGCAAGGATTAATAGCAGGCAAATCTTTTTCATCAATGTAATTTTTCAGCAAAGATAATATTTACCTGAGATCCCTGTAGAGTTTGGCGAGGACTTTTGTGCCATGTGCCCTGAATCCCGGGCTCTCCTCATGCATTCTCCATTCTATTGAGTCGGCAAGCTCCTTTTTCAGATCAGGCTCTGCAAGGGAAAGTGAATAGAGGATGTTCATGCAATAGACCTTTGCAGCAACCGCTTCCGCCGGGGATAATATCCAGTCGAAGCAGATGCAGATCAGTTCTCCTTTAACCGAATCCGGAAACTGAGACCTGCTTATCATTCTCAGGGCATGCCTCTTAAGCCCGTCGTGGCTGAAAATACGGAGGGAGTTTATTATCCGGGGAAGAAAGGGAATTAGAAGCTCCGGTTCTATTTCCGAGACCGTATCGGCCACCCATGCAGCCCTGCGACTGACGGGTTCTTCGTTTCGAAGGAATACATCCATTAACTCATCAAACAATTCACCCTTTTGAAGTACCAAGCCAGCAATGAGGTCGGTATTTCTTCTTGACATTTCGACAAGCAGGAGCTCTTCAAGTGATGAGGATGTTGTCATTGAAGGCAAAGATAGTCACGGTTTATTTGATCGCAAACAATTTTAATCAATAGGATTAAATTTGAAAAATTAAGGATAAATTTGCAAATTATTTCAAATCCGAGTAACTTACATTGGGAAAATAAGTACAATCCGGGTAATTCGGATATAATATTTCAAAGTTATGAAGAATAAGTATATTGATCTGATTGAGCAGACCTTCGACTTTCCACAGGATGAATTCAAAGTCGTTGATTCTGAGCTCTTTTTTCATGATGTTCCCCTGATGGACATCATCAAACAATATGGGACACCCCTTAAAATATCCTACCTCCCAAAGATCAGATCCCAGGTCCAGAGAGCGAAAAGGTTATTCAATGTGGCCATGGCAAAGGTTGATTATCAGGGAGATTACCACTATTGTTATTGTACCAAAAGCTCCCATTTCAGTTTTGTATTGGAGGAGGTGCTTAAGGAGGAGGTCCATCTTGAAACGTCATCGGCATTCGACTTGCCCATCATCGAGGATCTCGTCTCCCGGAAGTTATTCAGTAAAGAAAATTATATCATTTGCAATGGATTTAAACGTCCACAGTATATCGAATACATTGTTGAACTTATCAATAACGGGTTTGCCAATACTATTCCCGTTCTGGATAACCTGTTTGAACTGGAAAAACTCGAAATCGGAATAAAGCATAAAACAAAAATCGGAATTCGCATTGCTTCAGAGGAGGAGCCCAAATTTGATTTTTATACTTCGCGGCTTGGTATCCGGTACAATGAGATTGTTCCCTATTATCTTGAAAAGATCCAGGGCAACCCGAAATTCGAACTGAAAATGCTTCACTTTTTTATTAATACCGGAATCAGGGATACGGCCTATTACTGGAACGAGCTCACAAAAAGTGTCAACGTATACTGCGAACTGAAAAAGATCTGCCCTGAACTCACTGCACTGAACATTGGGGGAGGATTCCCGATCAAAAATTCGCTTGCCTTTAATTATGATTACGAATATATGGCGGAAGAGATCATTGCGCAGATCAAGAACATCTGCGAAAGAAATGATGTTCCTGACCCGGATATCTTTACCGAATTTGGTTCCTTCACAGTCGGGGAGAGCGGGGCGGTTCTCTTTTCTATCATTGACCAGAAGAGACAGAATGACCGCGAGATCTGGAATATGATTGACAGCTCCTTCATGAACACCCTTCCTGATACCTGGGCGATCAACCAGAAGTTCATATTACTTGCAGTCAATCAATGGGATATGGAGTATGAGAGGGTTTTTCTCGGAGGCCTGACCTGCGACAGCGAGGATTATTACAATGCAGAAGAGCATTCCAACGCGGTCTTCCTTCCCAAATTTCAACGCGATATTCCGCTCTATATCGGTATGTTTCATACCGGAGCTTACCAGGAAGCGATTGGAGGCTACGGTGGTATCCAGCATTGCCTCTTGCCGGCGCCGAAACATGTGCTGATCGATATCGACGAAAATGATGAGATCTATACAAAACTCTTTTCGAAGGAACAAGGTTATAAACCCATGCTGAAAATTCTGGGATATTAATTATTTTTGAAAAAAATTAAGCCATGAAGAATAAGAAGCCTTTGTTAAAGGAGACCGTCAAGCATATCGATATAAAATCGTTCGATTCCACATCCCTCATTGATTCTATGCGGGAAATGTCATTCTCATCCCGTGATACGGCTGTTGCCGCCGACATCCTGAACCGTATGCTCGGGGAAAAGGGTTGTTCGGTTTTTCTTACCCTGGCCGGCAGCACAAGTGCGGGAGGGTGTATGCAGGTTTATGTTGATATGGTAAAGAACAACATGGTTGATGCCATCGTTGCCACAGGCGCATCAATCGTTGATATGGATTTCTTTGAGGCACTCGGGTTTAAGCACTACAAAGGCTCATATGATGCTGATGACAGCCTTTTAAGGGGGAACTACATCGACAGGATCTACGATACCTATATCGATGAGGAGGAACTTCAGGTGTGCGATATGACGGTCAACAAGATTGCCAACAGTCTTGAACCGAGGCCGTATTCTTCAAGAGAATTTATCCGTGAAATGGGCAAATGGCTTGTCAGGAACTCAAAAAAGAAGGATTCCCTGGTGCAGGTTTGCTATGAGCACAATGTTCCAATCTTTTGCCCGGCCTTCAGTGACAGTAGTGCAGGATTCGGCCTTGTCAAACATCAGTGGGACAACCCGAAGAAGCATGTCTCCATTGATTCCGTGAAGGATTTCCTTGAGCTTACACTGATCAAAATGGCAGCCAAAACCTCGGGACTATTTATGATTGGAGGGGGAGTCCCGAAGAATTTCATCCAGGATACCGTTATCTGCGCCGAAGTGCTTGGCAAAGAGGTGCCAATGCATAAGTATGCCGTCCAGATCACAGTCGCTGATCCGCGCGACGGTGCATGTTCCAGTTCCACCCTGAAGGAGGCCTCCTCTTGGGGAAAGGTGGAGACGAAATTTGAACGGATGGTCTACGCCGAAGCAACGACGGTAGTCCCGCTGATCGTCAGCTATGTTTACCACAAAGGGATTTGGAAAAAGCGACAGAAGTTTGAATGGGCAAAAATGCTGGATAAAAGAAAATAGAAGGCAGTAGGCAGTAGGCAGTAGGCAGTCACTCTTTATTCGTCACTCGTCATTAGTCATTAGTCACTTGTATTTCAAAGTACTAATGTTCAGTTTCTGTACCTGAGCCATTTCCACAGTTCGATGTAATTTACCTTCTTCCCGTACATTAAAATACCGGTCCGGTATATCTTTCCTGCCATCCATGTCGTACCCAGGAAGCCAAGCAGAAGGAGTGCCATGGAGAGAATTACTTCAAAAACAGGTACTCCGAAAGGGATGCGGATCATCATGATGACCGGCGAGGTAAAGGGAATGATGGAGAACCAGAAGGAGACTGCTCCGTCGGGGTCCTGGATCACATACTGTGCCATCACAATTGCAAGAATGAGCGGGACCGTGATCGGCAGCATGAACTGCTGGGTATCGGCTTCGTTGTCGACTGCCCCTCCGATGGCTGCAAAGAGGGCAGCATAGAGAAGGTAACCAAACACAAAAAAGAAGATGAATGCCCCGATCATGACCGGAAAATCAACGGAGTTCAGCGCATCCATCACTTCATTAACACCACCTTCTTTACTCTGGCTTATGACCTGCTCAGGAACCTGGTCGGGGGAATAGGCCTTGTTTTGTTTAATGATCTGTTCGGTGGCCGATTGTTTTACATTTTTTGGGATGAATGAGGATGTCACAACGGTTACGATGCCGAAGGTCAGGATAACCCAAAGCAGGAATTGTGTGAGGCCGACCATTCCTACTCCGATGATCTTTCCCATCATGAGCTGGAAGGGTTTCACGGATGAGATGATCACCTCCACGATCCTGTTGGTTTTCTCTTCGATCACCCCTCGCATCACCTGCGCCCCGAACATGAAAATAAAGAAGTAGATCAGGATCCCGGAGAACATCCCCAGTACCATGCTGATCTCGGTATAACTTTTTGATTCCTTCCCATCTTCCCCGATTTTCATGGTGCTTACATCAACCGAGGTTTTAATGGATCTCAGGACATCATCTACGGTGACAGGATTTTTTGCATCGGTTTGGATATCACGGAGCTTCGCCTCGAGCTTTAACTCCTCTATCCGCTTCGTCATTGTATTTTTAATGTAACTCTTTACATTGATGTTGACGTTGTTCTCAGAGTACAGGATGGCATTGGTAGGAAGTGTTACATCCGGTTTCGGTATGTATAGCAATGCATGGTCCCCGCTTTTGGTAAAGGAGTCTTTGGCCGACTGGATATCACTGACAAGGTAGTGAAACCTCATGTTGTCCGAATCTTTGAATTTTTCATAAAAGAGCCCGGTCTCGTCAATGACCGATATGGTTTTCATCTCGTTTCCACGGGTGGCCAGGTAGACCGGCACTACCACGATAGCAGCCATGAGCAGAGGACCCAGGATCGTCATGACGATAAAGGACCGTTTGCGGACCCTGGTCATATACTCCCTCTTGAGGATCAGTAATATTTTCTTCATATCATTCCTGGGATGAGGTTACCGGATTCTGCCTTGTCACCGCGCTGATAAATATGTCGTTCATGCTCGGGATTATTTCATTGAGGGAATATACTATTACATTGGGAATCAGCACTTTAAGCAGTTCATTCGGGGTGGATTGGGCCGGCAGCTGGACAATTGCCCGATAATGGTCAAAATCCTTCCGCTGTGAAACAACATTGAAATTGACAGGAAGTAACGACTGGAGTTGTCCTTCAAAAGTATTGTAAACAACCTCGAACTTGTTTGTTTTATAAGTCTTTTTTATCTCCCTGACATGGCCGTAGAGGACAACCTTCGAATTGTCGATGAGTGCGATGTCATCGCACAGCTCCTCAACGGAAGCCATATTATGGGTCGAAAAAATGATGGTGGCCCCTTTTGCCTTCTGATCCAGGATCTCATCCTTGAGCATGTTGGCATTGATGGGATCAAAACCGCTGAATGGTTCATCAAAGATCAGCAGGGAAGGCTCATGGATGATCGTGATCAGGAACTGGACTTTTTGCTGCATCCCTTTCGACAGCTCCTCAACCTTTTTGTTCCACCAGCCTTTGATCTCAAATTTTTCAAACCAGAAATCAAGACGTTTCGACGCCTCCTGTTTTGACAGCCCCTTCAGCTGGGCAAGATAGAGCGACTGCTCACCAACGGTCATCTTTTTATATAATCCCCGCTCTTCCGGGAGGTAACCGATCTTTTCAGTGTCAGAAGGATTCAATTTTTTTCCACGGAGAAAAAGTTCACCTGAATCCTGTGCAATGATCTGGTTGATGATCCTGATCAGGGTGGTTTTACCTGCCCCGTTGGGCCCAAGCAATCCGAAAATGGAGCCCTCCTTTACCTGGATGCTCACCTGGTCAAGGGCCCTGTGACCAGAAAATTGCTTGGTGATGTTGTTGGCCGAGAAAAGCTCCATATGGATCGTTTTTCTATTCGAAAATATCTTTCATCCTGGAAAAGAAGTTCTTCTCCCTGTAATTGGGATCCGGCTGGAAATTGGATGATTTGGCAAGTTTTTCCAGGATGGCTTTTTCTTCACGTGAAAGGTTTTTAGGGGTCCACACATGAAGGGTAACAAGATGGTCGCCTTTGCCTTCGTATTCGTTCACGCTGGGAATGCCTTTCCCTTTAAGGCGAAGGGTTCTTCCGCTCTGGGTTCCCGGCTCGATCTTGATCTTGACTTTCCCGTCGATTGTAGGAACTTCGGCCGTATTCCCTATCGCTGCTTCAGCAATGCTGATATAATGATCATAGAGGATGTTATTCCCGTCGCGGATAAAATGTGTATGCCTGATCTCTTCAATCTGGATAATGAGGTCGCCCGGAATTCCTCCCCTGGCGGCGGCGTTGCCTTTGCCTCCCATTGAAAGCTGCATACCTTCCCCCACGCCGGCAGGTATCTTCATGGAGATGATCTCTTCCCCTTTGATCACACCATTCCCGGCGCATTCGGTGCATTTATCTGTTATCACCTGTCCCTCGCCGCCACAATGAGGACAGGTCGACGTTGTCTGCATCTGGCCGAGGAAGGTATTGGTCACCCTGTTCACATGGCCGGTTCCCTTGCATGTGGAACAGGTGGAGTAAGAGGTTCCATCCTTTGCACCGGTACCTTTACAGGTATTGCAGGCGATGTACTTATTGACCTTGATCTTTTTTTCTATCCCGTGGGCAATCTCCTCCAGGGTCATTTTTACTTTGACCCTGAGGTTCGTTCCACGGTTCACTGTCCTTCCCTGCCGTTTGCCACCACCGAAAAACGAAGAGAATGGGTCACCGAACCCTCCGCCTCCGAAAATGTCGCCGAAATGCTGAAAGATCTCATCAATGCTCATTCCTCCGCCACTCCAGCCTGAGAAACCTCCTCCATTTCCAAGGCCGGCATGCCCGAACTGATCATACCTCCTTTTTTTATCAGGATCACTCAGGACTTCATAGGCTTCTGCAGCCTCCTTGAACTTCTCCTCCGATTCCTTGTCTCCCGGGTTTTTATCGGGATGAAACCGCAAAGCCTGTTTCCGGTATGCTTTTTTTATCTCTTCGGGGCTGGCATCTTTGCCCAACTCCAGGATCTCATAATAGTCTCGCTTGGTCACTCGTCACTCGTCATTAGTCATTAGTCAGTTCCCTACAACCACCTTGGCATAACGGATCACTTTCCCGTTAAGCATGTAACCCTTCTCCACCTCATCAAGGATCTTGTTTTTTTTATCGGGTGAGGGGGCAGGGATGTTGGTAATGGCTTCATGAAAATCGGTATTGAACTCTTCGCCGATCGTCTTCATCTGCTCAAGTCCCTGCTGATTCAACAGGGTCAGAAATTTATTGAAAATCAGTAAAACGCCTTCAGTAATAGGATCTGCTGTGCCGGGATTGATGTCGGAAGCCTTAATGGCGCGCTCAAAATCATCCAGGATCGGGAGAAGCTTTGTAATAAGATCGGATGAGGCAGTTTTGCTAAGTTCGATCTTCTCCTTCAGGGTACGTTTTCTGTAATTATCGAACTCCGAATAGAGCCTGAGGTACTTATCGTTCCATTCGGCAACTTGCTCTTCATTGGATCCCTCTTGTTTTTCTTCAGCTTTTTCAGATGGTTCCCCGGACTCTTTCATTGTCCCTGCGCTAACATGAATCTCCTTAGCAGCATTGTGACCGCTCTTTTTTTCTTTTCCTTCGTGTTTCGACATTGTAGTAATTGATCATTATTTGAACTATCTGGCACAGTCAAAAAATTTGCCAGAGTGGAATGCAGGACAAAATGGCAGGTTAAATACGGCGGATATCAGCTCCCAGTTTGCTTAATCTTACATCAATCTCCTGGTAGCCCCGGTCGATCTGTTCAATGTTATCGATAATGCTCTTTCCTTCGGCGGAAAGCGCTGCAATGAGAAGGGCAACACCAGCCCTGATATCCGGGGAGGACATCCTGATGGCCCGAAGCGGATATTGCCAGTCAAGTCCGATCACAGTTGCCCGGTGGGGATCACAGAGGATGATCTTAGCCCCCATATCAATCAGTTTATCGACGAAGAAGAGGCGGCTTTCAAACATCTTCTGATGAATGAGGATGCTTCCTCTGGCTTGTGTTGCCACGACAAGCACAATGCTGATGAGGTCGGGTGTGAACCCGGGCCACGGGGCATCGGAGACCGACATGATGGATCCATCGAGGAAGGACTCTACTTCGTAGTGTTCACTGGCAGGAATGACAATATCATCGCCATTCTTTTCAACCGGGATGCCAAGGCGCCTGAAGATATCGGGGATGATCCCGAGATGCTGGTAGTTCACATTGCGGATGGTGAGCGAAGACCGGGTCATGGCTGCAAGGCCTATAAAACTTCCGACCTCGATCATATCGGAGAGGAGGGTATGTTCACATCCCTTCATCGATTCCACTCCTTCCACCACGAGCAGGTTCGATCCGATGCCCTGGATTTTTGCCCCCATGCTCACCAGCATGGAACAGAGCTGTATCAGATAGGGTTCACAAGCGGCATTGAATATGGTGGTCTTTCCTTTTGCCATAACTGCGGCCATAAGGATATTTGCCGTTCCAGTTACCGAGGCCTCATCGAGTAAAATATAGTTGCCTTTAAGGTCTTTGGAATGTGCGGTATAACGTTGTTCCTGATAGTCATAATCGAACTGAACGCCCAGTTTCCCAAGACCTGTAAAGTGGGTGTCAAGTCTCCGGCGTCCGATTTTATCTCCCCCGGGAAGAAAGACAAATCCCTTCCTGAATCGGGCGATCATTGGCCCAAGGATCATGATGGAACCCCGCATACTTCCTACTTTATCACGGAAAGCCCCGGAGGATAACGCGTCAGTGTTAAGCTCCTTTGTCTGGAAAGAGTAAGATGAGCGGGAAATTTTTTCAATAATGACCCCGAGGTCCTTCAGTAAAGCAATCAGGTTGTTTACATCGCGAATATCGGGGATGTTATGGATGGTAACTTTTTCAGGGGTGAGCAGTGTGGCACAGATCACCTGAAGGGCCTCATTTTTGGCTCCCTGTGGAATGATTTCACCGTGGAGCCTGTTGCCGCCGGTGATCTCAAATGAACTCATGGATTATTTCTTCTGGGTCTTTGCTGTACATTCCCGTTGGTTGGGGGACGGAAAGGTTTGCGCTTTTTATTCCGTGCAAGGATATCGTTGGTATTCGTGAACCGGAAATCCTCGTGCAGTTTTACCTTTCCCTTTGAAAGGGTGGAGAGATGGGTTTCGATGAGTTCATCCGAAACCGATTCACGGTTCCAGTTCAGGTATGATTTCTTCATATGGTTTGCAATGGCATGAACAAGTGCGTCTTTTTCTGCGCCCTCTTCATACTCCATTGCTTTCTCAAGCATCAGGGCAATGTTCTTGCCGTAATGTTTGAATTCAATCTCTTTGTCGTGGTAAGAAAGATGTTCAGGTTTTGTACTCAGGCTCAGCGGCGGCGGGGGAGGGAAGGGAGCATCCACATCAAGCTTGAAATCGGAGATGATGAACATATGGTCCCAGAGCTTATGTTTGTAATCGCCTGATTCCTTAACTGTAGGGTGCATCTGGGCCATAACGTTGACAATGAATTTGGCTGCCCTGGTACGTTTTTCGCGATCCTCAATGGTGCAGATATACTGGATCATTTTCTGAATATTTCTCCCGTATTCGGGTATCACCATCATCTCCCTGGTGGTGTTATATTCCATTTCGTCTTTCAATTTCAATTTTTTGCAAAGATACAATAATTAAACGATCCTTAACCGGGCGAAGCGCAAAAGAAGTTGCTTCTGGCCGATCCCCTGGAAGAAGACCGTGGCTTTTTTATTGGGTCCGACCCCTTCGAGATTGATCACCTTGCCATTGCCGAATCTTTCATGGTTTACCTCCATCCCGACCCTGATCTCCTCAGTATCGGAAACCGGCAGGTTGGGTGAGGGAGTTGCCTGGCTGACCTTCTGAAAGTTTTTGGGAAGGGATGGCTTCGAAGGTTGGACATTCATCCCGATCAGGTTGCTCGAGAAATTATCCTTTTTCAGAAAACTCTCTTTAACGGATAGAGGTTTTTTCGGCAGGTCGAGATACTCTTCCGGGATCTCACTGATAAAACGGCTCGGTTCACACATGGTGAGATTTCCCCATCGGTAACGGTTTTCTGCATAGCTCACATGCAGTTTGCTCTGGGCTCTGGTAATGGCGACATAAAACAACCTGCGCTCCTCTTCAAGGTCTGCACGGGAATTCATGGATTGAATTGATGGGAAGAGGTTTTCTTCAAGACCAACCACGAAAACACAAGGGAACTCAAGACCCTTTGCTGCATGAACCGTCATCAGGCTGACCCGGTCATCACCTTCATCTTTCTTAAGATCGACATCCGTCAGGAGCGCTATATCCTGCATGAATTCATCCAGGGTGCGCAGCGCATTGGCTTCAATCTCCCCGGTCTCCGGGTCAACACGCGGGGATTCGGAAAACTCCTTGATGGCGTTCAGCAACTCCTCGAGGTTCTCAAGCCGGCTCACCCCCTCAGGGGTTTTGTCCTCGTTCATCTCTTTGATCAGGCCTGAGGAGGCCGCGATATGTTTAGCCATATCGAATGCATTCCTCGATCTGATTTGCACGGCAAAACTTTTGATCATCGTGATAAAAGCAAAGATCTTCTGTGCCGTATTTTCAGGCAGTTTAAGCTTCGAAGCGCCGGGGTTATCGAGAATATCAAAAATGCTTTTTTTATTTTCGTCTGCAGTAATGATCAGTTTTTCTACAGTTGTCTTTCCGATTCCTCTTGCAGGGTAATTGATCACCCTGAGCAGGGCATCCTCATCCTTCACGTTGATGGCCAGCCTGAAGTAAGCAAGAAGATCCTTGATCTCTTTTCTCTGATAGAACGAGACCCCGCCCCAGATCCTGCAGGGAATATTGAGCCGGCGCAATGATTCTTCATGGGTCCTTGACTGGGCATTTGTCCTGTAAAGAATTGCAAATGCACTGTTTGGTAACTGGTTGTTCATCCGGTGCTCGAAGATAGCCTGGGCTACAAGATTCCCCTCCTCTGTATCTGTCGAAGCCCGGATCAGCCTGATCTTTTGTCCGACTTCATTTTCTGTCCATATCTTCTTGACTATCTGGTCTTTATTATTCTCGATGACCGAATTGGCAGCCTTGACAATGTTTCCGGTCGACCTGTAATTCTGTTCAAGTTTGTAGACCTTGTGATCGGGATAATCTTTTCTGAAATTCAGGATGTTCTGAATATTCGCTCCCCGGAAGGCATAGATGCTCTGGGCATCGTCGCCGACCACGCAGATATTTTCGTTATTTGCAGATAACTTATTGATGATCAGATATTGTGCATAATTAGTATCCTGGTACTCATCAACGAGGATGTATTTGAATTTTACCTGATACTTGTAGAGGACATCGGGAAAGTCGCGTAAAAGAATGTTCATATTGAACAGCAGGTCATCAAAATCCATCGCAGATGATCTTACGAGCCGGTTCTGGTAGAGTGTGAACAGTTTGCCGGTCATTGGTTTTCCGGAAGAAGAATCGTACTCCTGGATCTCAGTGTTGGCGTTGTACTCCTGGTGGGAAAGAAGACTGGTTTTTGCCGCAGAGATCCTGTGCAGGATATATCCCGGCTGGTAGACTTTTTCATCGAGGTTGTTCTCCTTGATCAGGTTCCTTATGACCCTTTTCGTGTCTTCGGTATCGTAAATGGTGAAGTTGGAGGGATATCCGAGCCTGTGTCCTTCGATTCGAAGAACGCGGGCAAAGATCGAATGGAATGTTCCCATCCAGACGTTCTGTGCCTCGGTCCCGACAAGATGGATGATCCTCTCCTTCATTTCTCGGGCCGCTTTGTTGGTAAATGTAAGGGCCAGTATGTTAAAAGGATCCACACCTTTTTCAACAAGGTAGGCTACACGGTATGTCAATGCCCTGGTCTTTCCGGACCCTGCCCCGGCAATGATCATTACCGGTCCCTCTGTGTCGACCACCGCGGATTTTTGTGCCTCATTCAGTTCATCGAGGATGTTCCGTGACATAGGTTCAATTTGGCTGGCAAAAATACCGGATTATCAGATACCGGAATCATTCACCGGCAACGAAATATCAACAAAAAGGGAGATTTTTTGCCATCCCGTTTACGAAAGAGTGATTGACACTTTCCCGGGAATAATTAACACTTACGAATTGCTCCTTTTTATAATAATATGTAGGGGATATTTTTATAACTGATTATAAAAAGCCCAGCCATGAAAACCTTAAGCA
>JBAXRT010000022.1:0-29088 GCA_037131065.1 bacterium
ACCTGGATGTTTTCAGCGGTATAATTCTGGCTTGCAACTTCTTTTTCTATATCTGTCATAATCAATCACTTATAAATATTCAACAACTAAACAAAGGTACAAAAAAAATCGATACCGGATCCTAAGAAAACATCAGGAAAATCAAGGATTTTATTAACAAAATGAAGTTAAAAAAGAAGGAGCTCTTTTGCAATGATCCAGGCGGCATTTCCATTGCCGAAAGAATCCCTCCCTGCAGAGGTCGGAAGCGGACCGGTTGCCGCCTGGACTATGCTGTCGGTGTCGGCGGCTGTAACAATGTTCCAGTTGTCGTGAAGGGTCTCTACCCACTCAGTTTCTGTACGCAAAGTGATGCATTGTTTCCCAAGCAGGTAAGCCTCCTTCTGTAATCCTCCGGAATCGGTCAGGACTTTCAGTGAATCCATAGTCAGCTTCAGCATATGCAGATAACCAAGGGGCTCCAGAAGGATAATATTTGATGCGACGGGAATATTGTTTTCCAGTATTTTCCTGGTCCGGGGATGGATCGGAATCACCACTGGGTGACCGAGTCGTCCAAGTGCGTTGAAAATGGCAGCCAGGTTTTCCGGGTTATCCGTGTTTTCGGCCCTGTGAATGGTAGAGAGGTAATAGTGTGCAGGGATATTTTTAACTGAATATTTGTCCGGGTGATCTGTAACAAGCTTGCGGTAAAAAAGGATGGAATCGTACATCACGTCCCCGGAATATTTTGTGATCGATCCGAGTCCCTCTTTTTCCAGGTTTTCGATGGCGGCTGGCGTCGGTGCAAACAGCAGGTCGGAGATCCTGTCTGTAACGATCCGGTTGATCTCCTCAGGCATGTTCCGGTTAAAGCTTCTCAGTCCGGCTTCGACATGAGCAACCCTGATATGTAGTTTGGTGGCGGCAAGTGCGCCCGCCAGGGTGGAGTTCGTATCCCCGTATACCAGAACGCAACCAGGTTTCTCCTTTAGCAGGACCTCCTCGATCCCCTTGAGCATCATCCCGGTCTGGTAGGCATGGCTTCCTGATCCGACTTCCAGGTTAAAATCGGGCCGGGGAATATCCAGTTCCCGGAAGAAGATCTCCGACATGTTATCGTCATAATGCTGTCCGGTGTGAAGGAGTAATTCTTTCAGACCAGGCTCTGTCCGCAATACCCTTGAAACCGTAGCGGCTTTAATGAACTGGGGCCTTGCCCCGACGATGGTTACGATCTTCATGATATTTGAAAATAAAAAAATCAACAGTTCTGTAAGCGGGATTCTGTTTCCCGGAACGGATCCCGGGATGTCATGTCATTTATCTGAGACTTCCGTCACCGGAAGCCTTTAGCGACCTACCCTTCCCGGTTTCCTCGCGGATGATTCGGCGAGCAGCCGAATGTCAGAATATTCATGAAATATCCCGAACCCGGAATTTACATGGTCTTTCAACCCATGAGGTTTACCCCTCAGGCCAGTTACCTGGCCTGACCGTGGTCTCTTACACCGCGTTTTCACCCTTACCCCGTAAACGGGGCGGTTATTTTCTGTGGCACTGTCTGTTTCCGTTTGACCGGAACCTTCCCGTTAGGAAGCATGGTGCTCTGTGTTGTCCCGACTTTCCTCCCCGGCCATTTTCAGAGACGGATCTCATCAATGAAACCGGAGCGACAGACCGAACTGTTGATACCGCAAAGGTACTAAAATTAACTACAATCTGAGTACCTTTGCCGCATGAAAGACCTGAGCTACGGCAATGAAGGTAAGCTGATCATCCGTTTTGCGATCCCGATGCTGATAGGCAATGTGTTCCAGCAACTATACAGCGTTGTCGACAGCATCATTGTCGGGAAGTTCATCGGGAAGGAGGCTCTTGCGGCTGTCGGCACTTCGGCTCCCATCATTTTTTTGCTGATCGCCTTCATGATCGGGGTTACGATGGGTTTCACCATCGTGGTTTCTCAGTATTTCGGGGCAAAAGACCTGGCCAATGTCAAGAAGGCGATCAACACGATGTATGTTTTTCTCTTTTTCATCTCCCTCTTTGTCACATTGATTGGCATCCTTCTCAGTGAGTTCATCTTCCGGGTTATTGATCTCGCTCCTTCCATCATCCCTCAGGCTAAACTCTTTCTTAACATATACTTCGCAGGGCTGATATTTCTTTTCGGGTATAACGGAACCAGCGCCATCCTTCGTGGTCTCGGAGATTCAAAAACACCATTGTACTTTCTTATCGGTTCTGTGATCCTGAACGTAATCCTTGACCTGATATTTGTGCCTGTTCTCGGCCTCGGGGTCGGTTCGGTTGCCGTTGCAACAGTCATTTCCCAGGGTGCTGCTTTTATTGCCCAGATCATCTACCTGAACCGAACCCATAAAATTGTGAAGTTTTCCTTTAAGGACCTTCGGTTCGATCGTGTGATCTTCTCAAAATCGATCAGGATCGGGCTGCCCACCGGCTTCCAGCAAACCTTCGTTGCTTTCGGGATGGTTGCTTTATACTGGATTGTCAACCAGTTCGGGGTGGATGCCAATGCGGCATACAGCGCTGCCGGGAGGATTGACGGTTTTGCAGTGATGCCGGCTATGAGTTTTGCGGTCGCCCTTTCGACTTTTGTTGGCCAGAACCTCGGGGCAAACCGGCCGGACCGGGTAAAAGCGGGTTTCAGGGCGACCCTCATCATGATCTCAGCCATCACACTGACCATTTCGACCATCGTGATTCTTTTCAGTAACCTCCTGATGAGGATGTTTACCAATGATAAGGTGGTCATTGACATAGGAGGGGAGTATCTCAGGATAATAGGAGCCTCCTATATCCTCTTCTCCATAATGTTCATCATTAATGGTTTGCTGCGCGGTGCCGGAGATACCCTGGTCCCGATGTTCATCAGCCTCTTTTCTCTTTGGATTGTAAGGATTCCCATTGCTTACCTTCTTTCCAGGAATCCGGATATCGGGTTGCAGGGCGTGTGGTGGTCGATTCCGATCGGATGGTTTGCCGGTGTCGTCTTATACTACTATTATTACATGACCGGACGGTGGAAGAAAAAGGCAGTGACTGGAATTCCCGGAAAGACAATACCCGGAGCGGAATAGCTCATTTGCTGATCCGGTCAAGGATCCCGGCAATTTTCCTTGTGAGTTCCTTCCTTGAATAGGCTTCAATTCCTGAACTTTCTGACTGGAGCGTTCCCTTTTTATATTTTTCGTAAAACAGTAGAATATTCTTCTTCATTCCTTCCGGGTCGCTGAACCCCGAGAGTAGTCCTGACCTGGTTTCATGCAGGATGGCGGCTGCATCTCCTTCCTCGGGACCAATGCAAAGAATGGGTCTTTTTGCAGCAAGGTATTCGAAAAACTTACCGGTAAGGATCATTTTTGCGTTCGGGGTGTCGTTGATGATCAGAAGAAGGACCTGTGCCTGCCGCTGGCACTTTACCACCTCGTCGTGCGGAAGGTATTCTGTCTTTCTGATGAATTTCCCCAGTCCGTAATTCCTGATCGATTCCGTCACCGAATGATCGGTTTTTCCAACCAGCAGGACCTCGAGATCGGCGGCAAAATCATCCCGCTCAGAGGTAAGCGATTTCAATGCCTTCCAGAAGGTAACCGGGTTTCTTGTGCTGACAAGTGTCCCTATATGAGCGATAGAAAATTTCTTATCCGTTTCGACAGGCGTTCCGGTAATATCTGCGGGATCATACCCGTTGGTCACAATGTCGTAATTTCTCGGGCAGATTTTGTTGAAGTCCTCCGCCATTGACCTGCTGATCACTACGACGCTCTGCGCATTCTCAAGGACCCCCTTCTCCAGTTTACGGTGACATCTGTCGGCCCGGGCAGTCAGGTGCAGGTGTCTGTAGAAGTCGATATTGGTCCATGGATCACGGAAGTCGGCAAGCCAGGGAATGGAAAACTTTTTTGAAAGGGGCAGGGCGATGAGGTGCGTGCTGTGCGGAGGACCAGTCGAAATGATCACATCAACCGGGTGATCCTTGAGGTAAGCCGAAAGAGTCCTTACCGACGGTTTTATCCAGAATTTTCGTGCATCCGGTATAAACAGGTTGCCCCTGATCCAAACAGACAAGTGTTCGATCAGCTTGTTCTTCTTTTTTTCCGAAAGAAAGGCGGCGTTTATCCTTTCATCTTTTTTTCGACCTATCAGTTTTTTATAGTAATCGTAAGGTTCCCAGATGGGCTGCCTGATGATCTCAAGGTTTCTTGGGACATCCTTTTCAAGCGAAAGGTCAATTTCGGGATATTCAGGATTTTCGGGGATAAAGAGCACAGGCTCCCAACCGGAGTTCCGCAGGTATTTTACAAATTTCAGCCAGCGTTGAACACCTGCGCCTCCGCTCGGGGGCCAGTAATAGCTGATGATCAGGGCACGCTTCATGCCTCTTTTTTTCTTGCTTTCAGGATTTCATAGCCTGCAAGCGAGAGGATCACAAGGATTAAGACCATGGAACTGATCAGGGAAATTTTTTCCCCCATGGCATATACCGTTGGTTCGAATTTAAAAACGATCGTATGTTCCCCTGCAGGGAGGACCATGGCCCTTAAGATATAATTGGCACGGAAGTGCGGCGTCGGCGCTCCATCCACAAAGGCATCCCATCCCTTCGGATAGTAGATCTCAGAAAAGACGGCCAGACCGTTGTTCCCGGATTTGTATTTATATTCCAGGAGGTTCGGGGCGTAAGATGTCAGAAAAATGGTATCCGAAGGGTTCTTGCCAGGCTGGTAGTTCTTGAGTTCGGCAGCAAATTTATTGTCGACAATGGTAACCGAGTCGGGGTTGAAGTCGCTAACGGCTTTGATTTCTGCATCGGCATTATCAACCATTTTGATTGCTGAAACGAACCAGGCATTGCCCATGGCATTCATGTTCGGGAAAGCAACCGGCTGACGGTCCTTGTTTGGAATGATGAAATATTTTGTGTTGAGCATGTTCAGAACCGGCGTATTATTGGTACTCATCGTCGTGGCAAACTCCTTGATCTCTTTGTCGATTCCGTTTTCAATGATCTCCTGGTAACGGCGGAACTTCGCACCGTGATATCCTCCGATTGATTTATGGTAATACGAAGTGGTTGCATCCATGAAGGGATCGACAGTGAGGTTGAGAACCCTGAAATCGGGGTCGGGATCTTTCAGGATCTGATCATCCGCTGCCGATGGTGTAAAGGGATTCTGAACTTTCGTTTTGGAGGCGAAATTTTCATTGTTCAGGTATCTCTTGTCAACCGTGAACATATCGGCAAGGATCAGGACGATCAGTGCGATATAGGCATACCGGGCCTTCAGCTTCTGATAGATCACCGCCCACAGTAGAAGTGCGGTAAGCAAAATAAAGATGAAGGACCTGAGGGCATCTGTGATTAGCAGGCTTTTACGGTCGCTCTGGACTGCCTGGACAAACCAATCGGGTAACTCAAACTGTTTTGCATATCTGGCATCATTGGGCCCGATGAAACTCATGAACATCCCCGGGAAGATGACAAAGAGCAGGGTGATGCCTCCTGTTATATAAAATGCGATCTGGAGTGCTTTGAACAGTTTCTTTTTATCGTTTTCTGGATTGAAGATCTCTTTCAGGGCAAGGATCCCCAGCAGCGGCATGGTCAGTTCGGCGATGACGAGGATCATGGTCACAGCCCTAAATTTGTTGTACCCGGGAAGGTATGAGAGGAAAAAGTCTGTAAATGCCATGAAATTATGGCCCCAGGCCAGCATGATGGAAATAACCGTGGCAACGAGCAGCCACCATTTTACAGACCCTTTTACGATGATAAGTCCTAAAACGAAGAGGAAGACGATGATTGCCCCGATATAGACAGGAGCAGTACCGGGCTGATTCCCCCAGTAAAGTGCCGGGATCGGCTGGGCAGTGTAATACTTTACCACATTTTCCGGCTGGTTGTTTGCCCTGAGTGCTTTTGCCAGTTCGGAATTGGGTCCCAGGCTCTGGCCCGAGGAACCTCCGTAAAAGTTCGGAATGAGGAGGGTCATGGTTTCTCCCACACCGTAACTCCACCTGGTTATATAGCTTTTGTCAAGACCAGACGTCCTGTCGGCTTTTTCAGTCGAGAGTTCCGATTTCCCGCGGATGGTATATTTACTGTATTCATAGGTTGCCCAGAGGCTCGTGATGTTGGTAAGCACTGCAAACAAGGCTGCAATGACCAGGATTGCGGCAGCTTTCAGGAAAGGTATGAATTTTTTGAAACGGATCGAATCAACAAGTTCTGCGATGCCCATGATCAGGACGATCATGCCCAGGTAATAGGTGATCTGGGGATGGTTGGTCTTGATCTCCAGTGAGAGGAAGATGGCTGTAAGGATTCCGCCCCAGAGGTACTTTCCGCGAAGGGTGAGGATGATCCCGGCAAGGACGGGTGCCATGTAACCGATGGCGTGGGCTTTGGAGTTATGTCCTGCATCAATGATGATGAAGAAGTAGGATGAGAAGGCAAATCCGATTGCTCCGGCGATGGCCAGCCAGGGGTTAATGCGCATGACCAGAAGAAGGAAGAAGAATCCCAGGAAATAGAGAAATACCAGGTTGGCGGGGTGGGGCAGACCAAGGGTGAATACGTCATCCAGGTACCCGATCAGGTTCGAGGTGTATTTTGTTGAGATCTGGTAGGCCGGCATCCCTCCGAACATTGAGTTGGTCCATAATGGTTCATGGCCGGTTTTTGCCCTGTAGTCGACAATTTCCTTCGACATGCCGGAGAACTGGATGATATCTCCCTGTACAACGCGTTTCCCCTCAAGCAGTGGTGTAAAGTAGGCAAAGATGATCACGAGGAACAGGACAATAGCCGTGATATAAGGCAGGAGGGTTTTAATATTGATATTTTTCATAAGGGGCGTGATTTTTTGAAAATCGTTCTGAAAAATAAAAAAAGAAGTTAAATGATATTAACTTCTTTTTTTTCAAGTTGTCCAAACTTTATTGAACCTTAAAACCAAAAACAGAAAATTATTCCTTATCCAGTTTTTCGTCAGATACTGTAAGTTTTTTTCTTCCTTTAGCCCTTCTTGCTGCAAGAACCTTTCTTCCATTGGCTGAGGACATACGCTCACGGAAGCCGTGTTTGTTCTTTCTTTTCCTGTTAGAGGGCTGGAATGTTCTCTTTGTCATTTCACATTATTTTTTGGGATTGCAAAGATACTGTTTTTTTTAATTCCTCCAAATATGACTGAAAAATTGTTTATGACAACCCTGTTACCTGGCAGGGATATTCTTTAAGGTCTCCACCAGGAAATCCCAGAATTTCTGGACCGTGGCGATGTTGACCTTTTCATCCGGTGAATGGGGATAGCGAATGGTCGGTCCGAAGGAGCTCATATCCCAGCCGGGATAGGAACCTCCGAGGATGCCGCATTCAAGGCCTGCATGAATGGCGCGGATTTCCGGAATTCTGCCGAATTTTTTATTGTATATATCCAGCATGGTTTTAAGAATGGCTGAACCGGGGTTTGGTTTCCATCCAGGGTATTTCCCGTCGAATACAAAACCGGCACCAGCCAGCTCAAAAACCGACTGCATCATGCACTCAAGATCATCCTTTGCCGAATCAACTGAACTCCTTAGCAGGCACTGGATTTTGATCACACCATTCCCTGACTTCACGATGGCCAGGTTGGTGGAAGTTTCTACCAGTCCTTTCATCTCGTTGCTCATTCGTATAACTCCGTTTGGGCATCCGTAAAGCGCATCCAGGAAATTAAGCTGGATTTTTTCTTCGATCAGCGATTTGGGCAAGTCGGTATCAACGGCTTCAATCTTCAGATCGGGTTCAACGGCCGAAAGTTCTTTCCTGGCAATCTCTGTGAATTCCTTCAGGAATTTGATAAAGCCATCCTTTTTGTCGTTGGGCAAGGTAATCAATGCAAATGCCTCACGCGGTATGGCATTGCGGAGACTGCCCCCGTCGATGGAAGCCAGTCTGACACCAAAATTCTTTGTGCCCAGCCAGAGAAGCCGGGTCACGATCTTGTTGGCATTTCCCCTTCCGAGATGAATGTCAACCCCACTGTGGCCTCCTTTGAGTCCGGTCACATTGATCTTGAGCGCAGCACTTCCTGCAGGAACGGACGACTCTGAATACCTGAAAGTGAAATTGCCGTTTGTTCCGCCGGCACAGCCGATGTATAGCTCACCTTCATCTTCCGAATCCATATTGATAAGGATCTCTCCCTTGATCATGCCAGGTTTAAGTCCCGTTGCTCCGGTCATCCCCGTCTCTTCATCGGAAGTAAAAAGTGCTTCGATTGGACCATGTTTCAGATCTTTGGACTCAAGCACGGCCATGGCTGCGGCAACACCCATCCCGTTGTCGGCCCCGAGGGTCGTTCCGTTGGCACGGACCCATTCCCCGTCGATGATGGTCTCGATCGGATCTTTTTCAAAGTCGTGGACTTTATCGCTGTTCTTCTGCGGAACCATATCGAGGTGGCCCTGAAGGATAACCCCTTTCAGGTTCTCCATGCCGGGTGTGGCAGGTTTCCTGATGATCACATTCCCGACTTCATCAACGATGGTCTCCAGGGCGAGGCTTTTTCCGAAGTTAGTTATGAATTCCCTTATCTTTTCCTCTTTTTTGGAAGGACGGGGGATCTGTGTAAGGCTGTAAAAGTGTTTCCAGAGTGACTTTGGTTCGAGGTTTAGAATTTCTTTGCTCATTTCAATTTAATTTATATCAGACAACATTTATTCGTGTGCACTTTTCAAAAGGGCTGATTAGAAAGTCGGTAAATCAGTTGTTCACCGGGGAGTTCAAAATTACTAAAAAACCATGAATAACATCAACAGGTTATTGAATTTCCCTGAAAGTGATGTAACGCTGAAGATAAAGCATGGAGAGAAATCTGGTTACGCGGGTCTCTGTCTCTGGGACTGAGGTGAAAAGCGACGGGTTTTCGGCAGCCAGGTGTTCACAGATTTCGGAAACCTTGGTAATCCCGTCGATTTTAAGCCATACTTTTGAACCGGAGGCATCGAGTTTGATCTTAATCACTTTTTCTTTCCTGCGTGGTTGGAACATTCGTGAGAGATATATGTTTTTAAAACGAGGCATCAGAATGTTCACCAGTCCCTCTTCCCTTATCTCATGAGCCATTACCTTGACAGGCGTCAACTCCAGGAAATTGGACTCCTTCAGCAACTTCCGTTTTTCGACGAAATTCATGGTTTGAAAAAATAACGGAGGGCAAAGCCATCGCTTTACCCTCCGGTTCATATTCGACAAAGCCGGTTTTACATCCCGGAAGCGGGTGGCGCCGGTTCATCAGGTTTCCCGGCATTTTTAAGTGGTACCTGGATCAGCACATAAAAGATCACTGCGAGAATGACGAAACTTATCCAGAAAGTAGGGTTCTTGAAGAATACAAAATAATCGTAAAGGAAGATATTGAAGACCGCAAGAATGGCAATCACGAGACCCATCAGCGCCTCTCCTGCTATCAGCCCTGATGCCAGAAGTACGCCGGTATTCTCCACCCTGACCTTCTGTGCAACATTATGTTTTCTCTTTTCATTATAAATCTCAACTACCCCCTTGATCAGTCCACCGATAAAGATGGCGAAGGTTGTTTCTACCGGGAGATACATCCCTACGCTGACCAGCATCGGACTCTTTACCTGCATCAGGATGAAGGCAGTGCCCATCAGCATACCTGCAATGATCAGAGGCCATGCCATTTGTCCCTGGACGATCCCGCGGGACAGGATGGCCATCAGGCTTGCCTGGGGAGCAGAAAGATTTTTGCTTCCAAAGCCACCCTGGTAACCCAGGTTCTTGCCACTCGCAATATCACCGTCGTTGAGGAAGGCAAGCACCACGAACATAACGGCGCCGGCAAGGATTACCCCGAAAATATCGCCCACCTGCATTCTCCAGGGGGTCCCGCCGAGGATATGTCCTGCTTTGAGGTCCTGGAGCATCTCCCCTGCAACGGCTGCCGATACGCAAACGATCGCAGCGACTCCAAGAACAGTGGCAACACCAGCATCACCCTGTACCCCGAGCGCCACCAGGATCAGTGCGGTAACCACCAGCGCCGTAAGGGTAAGCCCGCTGATCGGGTTGTTGCTAGATCCCATAATACCAACGAGGTAGCCGGAAACGGAAGCAAAGAAGAAAGCAAGAATGATCATGACCGTGGCGGCAACAACTGCAATCAGGATATTGGTTTCGAAGATAAAGTATGTGATGCAGAAGGTAAGTACGGCAACCGCGGCGATACCCACCATGATCCAGCTGAAGCTGATGTCTTTTTCATTTCTCGGAACGTCATGGTCAATCCCGGTGGCAGCTTTTTTAACATCTTTCACAGAGCGTGCGATTCCTGTGGAGAGGCTTTTTCTCATTTTGAAGAGGGTAAAGGCTGCGCTGACAAGCATACCGCCGATGGCGATCGGTCGGATGATGTATTTCCAAATCTGGAAAATCTGAAAATATGGATCGCTAACCTTTTCCATTGCAACATCTTTTGTAAGGGTCGGATCACTCCCCATGAGGAATGTTGCCCAGTCGTTGAGGTTTACATTGGGGATGAGGAAATACATGATCATCGGGGCCATCAGTCCCCATGCAAGGAGACCGCCGCTGAAGTTCAGGGCGCCAAGTTTCGGACCGATGATGTAACCGACGCCCATATATGCCGGGCTAACGCCGGGAGAGCTCAGAAGCATTCCCCCATGCCCGCTGAATACGGTACCGGTGATGGTCTGCTTCTGGAAAATAATGAATTTCTCCCAGAGATACTGAAACAGCCTGAGTTCACCTAATATTTTAATAAGTCCGCCAAGACTCATGGCCCAGAAAAGGAACTTGGAACCTCCCGAACCGGCTTGTCCAGCCTTGTGGATCTCAGCAGCAGCAACCGATTCCGGAAAGGGTAATTCGGCATCTTCAACCATCACCCTGCGGAGCAGTGCAACAAACATGATCCCGAGCACACCACCGGCGATGAGGATCAGTGATGAAGTGATGTAGTGACCAGGTGTGAAAAATTCAGTCCAGATGCCGGAGACGAAAAAGGCGGGGAGAGTGAATATGGCGCCGGCAGCAACAGATTCCCCGATAGAACCTACAGTACGGGTGAAATTTTCTTCCAGGATGGTGCCTTTCATCAGGCGGAGGATTGCCATGCCAAGTACAGCGGCGGGGTAGGTCGCTGCGATTGTCATACCTGCTTTCAGGCCGAGGTAGGCATTGGCTGCACCTAGGATCACGGCAAAGAAGAGACCTATGATTAGCGCTTTGATGGTGAACTCTTTCATATTGGTCTCAGCAGAGACAAAAGGAATGAACTTTTTAGGCTCGGTCATAAGGAGTTCTTTTTGGTTTTTGAATGATGTTTTTTATGATCCTGCTAAATAACAAAAAAATGATGAACCCTCCAAAAAGGTTTAAAAGTTATGGAGATGGATCAGACTTTTCGTATCAAAGTATGGTTCCTCGAAAAATTCAGACAGCGCGTAAACAGTGCCTTTTTGACCGATCAGCCGGACCTCGGAATTCGTTACCCCTCCTTTAAGGTAGAGTATTCCGTTAGGGAGGATATTGAACCCCTCTTTCCGGATATTTTTCCTCACCAGTGAAATGAACTGGTCAAGATCGGACACGGCCCTCCCGGTAACAAAATCAAATCGGGAGGCGATATTCTCGGTCCGGGACCACACTGGTGTGATATTTTCCAGTCCAATCTCCGCAGCAATGGCTTCGACCACCTTAATTTTTTTTGCAGTCGAATCGATAAGTGTAAACTGGCACTCGGGGAATAAAATGGCGAGTGGAATTCCCGGGAATCCACCTCCGGTCCCGGCATCCATGATCTCAGTCGCGGGTTTGAACCTGATCACTTTTGCGATGCTCAGTGAGTGCAGGATATGGTGCAGGTATAAATGGTCAATATCTTTTCTTGAAATGATATTTATTCTGGAATTCCATTCAGTATAGAGTTTCCCCAGGGCCCTGAATCGCTCTGCCTGATCAGCCGTCAGTGTGAAATATTTTGAAATGAGATTTTCCATTGAAAAAAATCCGGAAATGCGATGGCAGATCCGGACGTTTAATTATGTGTGTGAATCCGATGGCTTATTCCTGTTTCGGTTCTTCAGCTTGAGGAGTTTCAGCGGATGGTTCTGTTTCCGTCTTTTTCTTTGTTTTTGAGGCTTTCGGTTTGGTTTCGGCCGGAATTTCCAGGGTAGTCTGTTCTTCAGCCGGTTTTTTCACCGCTCTCTTGGCAGGACTCTTTTTTACTGCCTTTGTTTCAACAACCTCTGCTGCTTCAGCTGCCTGAACTTCAATGACAGGTTCAACGGGGATTGCTTTCTTCTCCTCTTTTACCTTTGTTTCCTTGACTTTCGGTTCTGGTTTTATCTTAACCGGTTTGGCTGTTACCTTCTTTTTTTTGCGAGATCTTCTCACACCAAATGAGCCAATAACAATCTTGCCTCTTCTTGATTTTTTATCACCTTTTCCCATAAATAATTGATTTTGTCATTATTCAAAAACACCGCAAAATTAAGAAAATTGATCGAAATAATAAATTTAGTTTTTTGTTTCCCGAAGGAGGAAGTCACTTACGATCAGATCGGACCGCTTAATAGTATTGGCAACCCAGTTAATCAGAATGACTGTTTTTTCGGTTTCCTGAAGTGACCAGTTGAAATCTGAGTTGCGCAGACGGCTGCTCAGCCTGTTCATCAAAATGGCTGCAGAAACGCTGATGTTCAGGCTCTCGGTAAATCCTACCATCGGGATTTTAATAAAACCATCTGCCATCTCCAGGGCTTTTCCGGATAACCCGGCGAGTTCAGTACCGAAAACGAGGGCAAACGGTTGGTTCAGAGGGAGTGTTTCGGGTGTATGATCGTTTTCGTGAGGAGTCGTGCAATAGATACCGTAGCCGCATTTTTTAAGATGATCCAGGCAGTCGGCGGTATTGTTATCGCTCTTGTTGTACTTTTCAAGTGTAAGCCATTTGGATGATCCCAGCGCGACATCGGGATTAACCTGATATTTATTTATGTTCTCAATAATGTGTACATCCTGGATGCCAAAGCAGTCGCAGGAGCGAAGCACGGCACTGGCATTGTGCGACTGGTAGATATCCTCCAGAACGATTGTCATGTAGCGGGTCCTTAACCCGATGATCTGTTCAAACTTTGCCCACCGTTCAGGGGTGATAAAAGCCCGGAGATGGTTCAGCAGTTTTATCTGTAAATCCGGTAAAAGGTTGGCAAACTGCAACATGGTATCTTTTTCAGGATGAGCTGCAAAGGTAAAAAATCTGACTCTTCTTGTTTGCATGTCGGGAAAAAAGTTAACTTTGCACCTTCAAATTTTTAAGACATGGCAAGTAAGCTTGATAAAAAAGCAGATAAAACGGAAGAACGCATTGTGGCGGTTGAAGAGGCCTTCAGTAAAACAGAACAATTCATTGAAAAAAACCAGAAGATCATTTTGATCGTTATTGGTGTTGTGATTGTTGTTGTCCTTGGATTTTTTGGCTTCAGGAGATTCTACCTCGCTCCCAAGGAGAAAGAGGCCCAGTCGCAGATGTTCATGGCGGAGAAATACTTTGAACAGGATTCACTGAATAAAGCCTTGAATGGTGACGGCCAGTATCTTGGATTTCTTGCTATTATAGATGAATATGGTATCACTAAATCGGCAAACCTTGCCCGTTATTATGCTGGTATTTGTTATCTTAAACTTGGACAGTTCGAAAATGCAGTGACCTACCTGAAAAAATTCGATGCTAATGACCAGGTGGCTGCCCCGATGGCGAAGGGTGCGCTGGCCGATGCTTATATGGAACTCAAGCAGGTTGAAAAGGCTGCAACCTTATACCTTGAGGCTGCCGATATGAAAAAGAATGAATTCACTTCTCCTCTTCTCCTGATGAAAGCAGCATGGGCCAACGAAGAACTTGGGAATCTCGATAAGGCGCTCTCTTACTATAAGCGGATCAAGGAAGAGTATCCGAAATCGACGGAAGCGAGAGACATTGATAAGTACATTTCCTACACAGAAGGACTTTTGAAGAAGTAATTTTAGATTTTTGATTTACGATTTTCGATTTATTTTTTAATCCAAAATCGTAAATCTACAATCCTAAATAGTAATTTTGGCCTGGTTTTCAGGCCTTTTTTATGCGTACATTTCCAAGGATCGTTTTTTTTGGCACCCCTGAGTTTGCCGTCTTTTCTCTCTGGAGGATTATCGGGAGCGGCTATACAGTGGCAGGTGTCGTTACAGCGCCTGATAAGCCGGCCGGGAGGGGGCTTCAGCTCCGCGTCTCCCCGGTAAAACTGGCAGCACTGGAATTGGGTATTCCGGTTGTGCAGCCTGTGAGCCTGAAAGACCCGGTATTCCTGGATCAACTCTCCTCCTGGCGGCCAGATATCCAGATCATCATTGCGTTCAGGATGCTTCCAAGGATTGTCTGGTCACTGCCACCACTTGGGACGGTCAACCTGCACGCTTCCGTTTTGCCGCAATACAGGGGAGCTGCTCCGATAAACTGGGCTCTCATCAACGGGGAGAGGGAAACAGGCGTGACTACCTTTTTTCTCGATGACCAGATCGATACCGGGAAAATCATCGCCACTTCCGGCATAACCATAGCACCTGATGAAAGTGCCGGGCAGCTTCACGACAGGCTGATGACTACCGGGGCGGAACTGGTTATAAAGACGATCGATGATATAATATCCGGTTCGGCCCGGATGGTCCCTCAGGATGAGATCATCGATCACTTCAGGGAACTGAAGAAGGCCCCGAAGCTGACGAAGGAGCATTGCAGGATCGACTGGAACCTGGAGGTTGAACAGATCCATAACCAGGTTCGCGGTCTGAGTCCCCATCCCGGAGCCTATTCGGAACTACCCATGAATGATGGTAATTTGCTTTTATGTAAAATACTAAAGGTCTCTTTTGAAACCTGTAAGCCGGAATTCGAGCCCGGAAAAATTTTCTCGGATGGAAAATCATATTTATCGGTTAGCGGAAAAAACGGTTTTATTCAAATTCTTGAAATACAACCGGCAGGTCGGAAACCCTTGAAAATTGAGGCATTTCTGAATGGTGCCGGAAGGATGTTCGTCTGAAACCCTTGCTTGGCAGCCATTTTCAGAGTGGAGTTATTAACAAAAATTCTGATTTTTCAACATTTTCAACGGTTTCGGATAAAATCACTTGACTTTTTTTTTAGATGACTTATATTTGCAGGGTTTTAAATTGAGTATTAACTAAAAACTTTAAAAAAATGAACAAGGCTCAGTTAATCGATGCAATTGCAGCTGAAGCAAAATTATCCAAAGTTGATGCCAAAAGGGCTCTGGGAGCTGTTATCAACGCTACAACCAAAGCTTTGGGCAAAGGCGAAAGAGTTGCTTTAGTAGGTTTTGGTTCTTTCTCTGTTTCCAAGAGAGCTGCCCGTAAGGGACGCAATCCTCAGAATGGCAAAGAAATCAAGATTCCCGCCAAGAAAGTTGTGAAATTCAAAGCAGGCGCTGAACTCGGTAAAAAAGTTAAGTAATACCGATTTGCATTACCCACCAGCCGGGAACAACTCCCGGAGTGAGAAAAACCCAGGGTTATGACTGGGTTTTTTTTATTTGTCCGGTTCAAACCGGGTTACTGCCTTAATTGAAACCGGTTTGGCAGGAGGGCATCCGGACCTGCATACTGCACCCCGATCCTGGGACCAGTTTCGATCATTCCGGGTTCTGTTTTCAGCCCACGGTCCTCTATCCATATTTTAAAACCGGCTTTATCTCTCTCTCCCTTCGTTAAATCAGCGCCTGTCTGTGAGTAATGAATCCCCAGGAGCCTGGCAACTTTCCCCGGCCCGATACCCATCTCCTTAAATACTTTCTTTTTTCCGGTCCGGTTTAACATGGTTTCAAGGCCTTTGGATGGTACGATCCCCCTGATCAGTACCGCATGAGGAATTTCTTTACGGTTGGTAACAACATTGAACAATGAGTGTATGCCGTAACAGAGGTAGATATATGCCGTTCCGCCTGAAGCGTACATGATCTCTGTCCGGCCGGTCCTTCGCCCGCCGTAAGCATGGGAAGCCCTGTCGGTGATTCCTTCATAAGCCTCCGTTTCACAGATCATGCCTGCCGTGATGATTCCTCTCTCCTGTGTGCAGATGAATTTGCCCAATAGCTCCCGGGCGATAAGAACCACATCGTGGCGTTCGTAAAAGGAACGAGGCAATATCATTTAATTACGAATTACTAGCGACAAGTGACGAGTGGGATTTTAAGCAATCGAAGCAGACGTAGGGCACAGACATGATGATTCCGCCCTGCGCTTCACCTGATTCGTTCAGCCTTTTTGAAATCAAGTCAAATATTTCATCAACCCTTCCCGGAGGGAGAAACGCCTGCCATGGTTTCACGAAGGCATTTTTGATCAGGTAATGACTGAAAAAAGCCTCCGCATCGTTGAAACGCATCTTGAACCCGTCGATGTTTACCGAGCGGACTGTAAACCCGGAAGTCTCGATGGATTCTCTGATGTATTCGACCGGTTTGCGTTTATCATGAATATGGTCGTGCATGGCTTTGATCTCTAATTTAAGATCCAGAGAGGCAAGGACCTCTTCATAGATATCATAGAATTCGATCATGGTCATCGGGAGGTTCACGGTGAGAACCATCTGTGCATCTTCATCGGCAACACGGAAACACTCATCCAGGGCACGGGACTGGTCCTGGACATTGTTAAGGCCATTATTGGCAACGATAAGACCAAAGTACTCATCCGGGAAGGGGATATCCTCTGCAAAACCCTTAAGGATCCTGGCATTGATAATCCCCCTGGATTCTTTCTTTTCACTGATCATCCGTATGGCATCTTCTGAAGGATCGAGTCCGTAAACCATACAGCTTTTTCCCATTCTTTCCGCAATTTCGAGCATCGGAAATCCGCCACCGCTGCCAATGTCAAGTACATTGATTCCTTTTTTCATACGGATGGTATCCAGCAATGTCATGCCGAAGGGAGCAGACCAGAGAGGTAAGTCATCATAGCCTGCTATTGTGGTTTTTAGAGACATTTTACAATTTACGATTTACGAATTAGTTTTTTGCCTTCCATTCGTATTTTCTTTCACTGTTCACTTTTATTTTTTCATTGTCGACGAGCCACTGGATGGCCCGGATTACCTTGTCTTCATGAACAGGGTCTGCTGCACTGATAAGTTCTTCGATAGAATGGCTGCCCGATTTCAGCATCGGTTTTATCCTTGTGAGGATATTATCGAACTCCATCTCATTGAGGCTTATTTTATTCCGCTCAAGACATACATCGCATTTTCCGCATCGTTTCGTATTGCATTCCCCGAAGTAGGCAAGCAAGGCTTGGGATCTGCAATGATGATCGGATGACGCATAACTGATCATCGACTCAAGGCGTTCTTCCGTTTCTTTAAGACGGTCATTATAATTTTCCTGGGAGATTCGAATATCCTTCAGGTCGAGTCGCTCCTGGAGGAAGACGAGCATGGGCTTATCGGTTTGCGGAGCGTAATCGAGTATCTGAAGTTTCTCGAGCCGTTTCAGGTGTTTCACGACCTCCTCTGTTTTCAGACCTGAACGCCGGGCAATCTCAGCCTCACTGATCCTGACGAATTCAGTAAAAATTCCGCTGTAGGAGCGAAGCAGCAGCTTGATAAAATGGTCATAAAACTCATTCTCCACCTGGAAGCGGTAAAGCGTTTCCTTATCGGTCTTAATAAGGATCCTGGAAGGGTTGTTGAGGGCGTCTGTCAGGAGAATATACCCATCCTTCTCCAGAAATTTCAGTGAACTAAATGCAACTACGGAAGAGAATTTGTTTTTTTCGGAAAAGTCGAACAGGTCAAATTCAAAGGAGAGATCTTTACCAAGGCCGACCGGAAGCTGGAAATAGTTGCCCAGGGCCTGATAGACCGATTTGATGAGTTTTGGTTCGGGGAAGGAGCGTGTAAGATTGTGCCTTGAATCAAGGATGTCGGCCATCTCATAAAGTAACACCGCATAGGAGGGCTTTTCATCCCTTCCCGCCCGGCCTGCCTCCTGGAAGTAAGCTTCGATACTGTCGGGCAGATCAAGATGGACAACGAACCTGACATTGGGTTTGTCAATACCCATCCCGAAGGCATTGGTGGAAACAATGATCCTTGTCTCCTCCTCCATCCAGGCCACCTGCTTCTTATCCCTGGTTTTCTGATCAAGACCTGCATGATAGAAATCGGCGCTGATCTTGTTTTTTCTGAGAAACTCCGCAATATCCCTGGTATGCCTGCGGTTCCTGACGTAGACGATTCCCGGACCTTTCAGTTTGCCGGTTATTTTAAGTAAACGTTTCAGCTTATCTTCTTCCCGGATCACCATGTAGGTGAGGTTCTTCCGTTCAAAACTCTTCCTGAAGACATTTTCACTGCCGAACTCGAGCTTTTTCTGAATATCCTTAACTACTTTTGCCGTGGCAGTGGCCGTGAGGGCAAGTATGGGAACCCCGGGAATGAAGCGCCGTATCTCAGCGATTCTTAGGTAAGGAGGGCGGAAATCGTACCCCCACTGAGAGATGCAGTGGGCTTCATCAACAGCCAGAAGGTTTACTTTAAGGGTCCGGAGCATCTCCTTCATTCTGTCGGTCGCCAGCCTTTCAGGTGAAATATACAGCAGCTTTACCTCACCATACCTGCAGTTTCCGATTGCTATTTCAATCTCCTCCCTGTGCATCCCTGAATGGATGGCAACCGCCTTGATACCCTTTTGTTTCAGGTTGTCAACCTGGTCCTTCATCAGCGCGATCAGTGGGGAGATCACCAGGCATATGCCGTCCATGGCAAGGGCCGGAACCTGGTAGCAGATCGACTTCCCGCCCCCGGTAGGCAGCAGGGCAAGCGTATCTTTCTCAGCCATAACCGACTCAATGATCTCCTCCTGCATAGGCCGGAAAGCAGAGTAGCCCCAGTGTTTAAGCAGGATTTGATTTACAGAATAGGACA
Source organism: bacterium (assembly GCA_037131065.1). Lineage (GTDB taxonomy): Bacteria > Bacteroidota > Bacteroidia > Bacteroidales > FEN-979 > JBAXRT01. The sequence continues at coordinate 19,026 of JBAXRT010000022.1, forward strand.
TTGTATCTGAGTGACAAATGACTAATGACTATTGACGAGTGGTGTTAAAAGTTATTAACAAACATATCACTTTTTTATGGACCAACTGATTAAGCAATAAAAAAGTATGAGCAACGAAAATCTTAAACTTAGGACAAAGCAATTTGCTTTAAGGGTCATCAGGATGTTTGAAAACATGCCTGAGACGAAAACATCTAAAATAATCGGTAATCAACTCCTGAGATCAGGGACTTCGATTGGAGCCAATTATCGTGCGGTCTGCTTTGCAAAATCCAAAAGAGATTTTGTAAATAAATTAAAAATGGTAGAAGAAGAGGTGGATGAAACCCTGTATTGGCTTGAATTGATTGAAGAAACCGGTATTTTTCAAAAAGAAAAAATCGTTTCTATCAAGGCGGAAGCAAGTGAATTAATGTCGATTGTAGTTGCAAGTATCAGAACCGCAAGAAAAAATCTGAAAACAACAATAAAACCCTAATTCGTCACTCGTCACTCGTCATTAGTCATTAGCAATGCGCCAGATGGAGTCAAGCACAGTACCGTCGACCCATTTCACAACAGCAACGACTTCATCGGTAAACTTTGGTTTTTCGGGGGCTCCGCAGATCTTCTCAGCTTCTGCCTTTAGCTCTTCAATCGTTTTGATCGGGAGAGAAGAGTTTCTCATTTTTTCTATCAGGTCACTCCGGCGCGGATTGATGGCAATTCCACGCTCAGTAACAATGACATCGATCAGTTCACCGGGTCCGCAGATAGTCGTTACTTCATCCCGGATCACGGGGTTCCGGTCCCGGAAGAGGGGGACAGGGAGAATGACGCATTTCCCGAAGAGGGTATTCTGCCAGCCCCCGATACCATGCAGGAGGTAACCGTCGGAATGGGTAACCACATTGGCATTGAAATTCACGTCGACCTCGGTCGCTCCCAGGATCACGATATCAACGATCGATGAAAAATTACCCTTTCCGTGATAATTATAACTTGTAAAGGGGTTGGTGGCGACATGGTGGGTATTATCCCTCATTGAACGGACTCCTTCCAGGTCGAAGGTTTGACCGTCGAGGATATATTCTACCAGCCCCTCTTCCAGCATCTGTACAAGGTACTTGTTGCTGCCCCCCCTGGCGAAGCGTGCTTTCCATTTTCTTTCCCTCAGGATATCAGCGAAGTAAATGCCAATTGAAAGGGCCGTCCCTCCGGCGCCGGCCTGGAATGAGAATCCGTCATAGATAAGACCTGCTTCATCGCAGAACTGTGCAGACCATTCCGCCAAAAGCAGGCGGTCGGGGCTTTTTGTCACTTCAGTGGTCCCGCTGACGATCTTTTCGGAGATGCCGATTTTGTCCAGGACCACGACGTAATCAACATAATTTCCATGGATCTGCCAGGGAATACAAGGGAAGGGGACAAGGTTGTCGGTAACGACAATCACCTTGTCAGCATACTGTGCATCGGCCAGTGCAAATCCCAGCGGACCGCAGGCAGCAGGACCATTCACCCCGTTGCAATTGCCGAAAGGATCGGCAGTGGGGCCGGCAATCACGGCGATATCGATATGAACTTCACCATCCTGAACTGCCTGGTAACGGCCGCCATGGGATCGGAGGACACCAAGTCCCTTCATCTTCCCTTCGGATGTGAATTTCCCGAGAGCGCCATTCATGCTCCCTTCGATATGATTGATGGTGCCGTCCTCGAGATATTTTGTCATGGGCTCATGGCAGGGAAAGGAGGCAGAAGGGTACCACATCAGATCTCTGATCCCCATCTCATGGGCAATATCGAAGACCTGGGTGGCAACCAGGTCCCCGTTCCGGAAATGGTGGTGGGTCGAGATGGTTATCCCGTCGCGCAGACCAGCCTTGATGAGCGCCTCTTTCAGGCTTGGGATCACTTTGTTCCCGTCGGAGGGGAAGTCGGCACAACTAGAAAGTTTCGGAGCAGCACGGAATCCATCCGGCTTATATTTCCCGATACCCATGTATGGCACGACCGGCTTGCCATTGATAATGGTGGGCACCACCCGGCCTGCAGCGTTGGTAACAAGTTTATCATATTTGCTCATAGCTTTCCCTCCAGTTTTCAGCTAATTTGTTCATCTTGATTGCAAGGTTTATAGTGTTCAGGGCCCTTTTAACGACCGGCGGATCGATCATTTTTGTTCCGAGGGCCACGACACCAAGACCCTGCTCCTGCGCCTTATGGTATGCAAAAACGATCTTCTTCGCTTTTTCGATCTCATCCGGCAGCGGGGCAAAGGTCTCATGAATCACTTTGATCTGGCGCGGGTGGATACAGCCCATGCCGTCAAAACCGAGCGCTTTTGAACGCCTTACATTTTCGCGGAGCCCCTCTATGTCAGCAACATCGGAGAAGACCGAATCGATGGGCTGGATACCTGCTGCCCTGGCGGCATTGACAACCATACTGCGCGCAAAAAACGATTCAGTTCCCTCCTGGGTACGCTTCGTTCCGAGATCGGCGGTGTAATCTTCAAGCCCGATGGCAAGCGAAACGATGTTGTCAGCAGATGAGGCGATGGAATAGGCATTGATGACCCCAAGGGCGCTTTCAATGATAGGCATGATCCAGAAGGGAGTGACGAGTGACGAGTGACGAGTTACAATTTTCTTTATTTTTTTGTTCACGGCAACGATCTGTTCGGGATGCTCACATTTGGGCAGGAGAATGAGATTAACATTATAGGGAACAATATACTCCAGGTCCTCGAGCCCCCGCTCACCCTGGTTTATGCGAACCATACGTTCGGCGCCATAAAAATCGATTGCACAAAGGGCATTCCTGACCAGGTAACGGGCCTCGTCCTTTTTGTCGGGGGCCACGGCATCTTCAAGGTCAAGGATGATCCCATCCGGTTTATGGATACCGGCGTTGATCATCAGGCTTGGGGTGTTGCCCGGCAGATAGAGCCTGGAGAAGCGGTTCCTGTCGCGGGCAGTGGTGTACCTGTTCTCTTCAAGGAATGGCGGGATCCAGCATTTGTCGCCCGGAAGAAGTTTTTTAATGGCGGCTTCGAGGCGGGCGGCAATGACCAGCGACAGGGCCCCGGAATCCTCTATCTTGACATTGGCGTTTGTTATTCCGAAAAAATCAAGAATTTTCAATGCCTCCCTGCGAATGTCTTCTCCGTACATGACAGAGACCTTCGATTCCACCTGGAGCTGTATGCCGTTTTGGTCGGTCAGTTCGAGGGTGACAAAGCAGTCGGAGCGCACCCCTTTGCCTTTGTTGCCGGTCGTTGCAATTTCTCCCATAATACAAATTCTTTAATGTGATTGGATTAACAGCAAAAATAGGAAAAAATCAGGAATTTTAGTGGTCAGCAATGGATTTCAGGTACATCTCAGGAGTCATAACTGCCAGCTTGCTGTGTTTATAATCTTTTGTATTCCGGGTCAGATTAGATCTGCTTTCTCATTTCAATTGATTCCAGTGTCTCCACCTGGATTCCACAGCCAAGGATGATGGCAAAGAGTTCGTAGCTGGGAATGATATCCAAGATAATTATTTGTTTCCTAATAAAGAAACTATTATCTTTGGCAAAATTTTTGACTTGTGATCGTAAAATTCCAAGTACAGTTTTTGGCAGAAGCTGCAGAGTTTCTTGATAGTATTGACGAAAAGACAAGAGATAAAGTAATTTATAATATACACAAGGCAAGGGTTTCTAATGACAAAGAGCTATTCAAGAAACTAAAAGGTGAAATCTGGGAGTTCAGGACGTTGTTCAACAAAAAACATTACAGGCTGTATGCGTTTTGGGACAAAACAGAAAAGACAGACACCATTGTAATTTCAACTCACGGACTAATTAAAAAGACTGATAAAACTTCTCAATCGGACCTCGAAAAAGCAGAGAAAATCAGGAAACATTATTTCGAACAAAAAAAGAAATGAAAATGAAGGATAAAACGTTAAAGACCTATAGCTTAGACGAAATCACCGACAAACATATCGGTAAACGTGGAACGCCAAAGCGTGAGGCATTTGAGAATGAGTTACGGCTTGATTTGCTTGGTGAAGCAATCAGGCAGGCGCGTAAAGACCGGAACCTGACACAAGAAGAGCTTGGACTTCTCGTGGGTGTTAAAAAGGCACAAATTTCCAAACTGGAGAACAGCCTGACCGATGCAAGGTTTGAGACAATAATCAAAGTATTTAAAGCATTAAATGCCAAGATTAATTTTAATGTAGAGTTGCTCAATCAGACTGTTAAACTTGTCTGACGGAATGGTTATCCAAGATTTTCGAAGATAATTGCGCAGATTGCCGCAGAAGATGGGGATGAATAGCGCGTTATCCCACTCGATAGAGTCAAAGCTTGCACGCACGGAGTTGAATAAAGAGGTATCTTTTAATTCCTTGAAAATTCGGTTTCAAGATAAGGTTTCATATCAAATTTTCTCACCTCTCCATTTTCGAATGTCAATAACAGAAAGTAATTATCAATGGGTTTTACTTCTTTAACTGCCAAATACATAGTGACAATTTATTTTAAAGGTTCAATTGCAAAGGTTTCTCTCCATTAATTCCTCTATTCAAAATACCCGAACTCCTCCACCAGCAACCGGTATATTTCTTCTTTCACCTTTTTCGTGAGGGCTGATATTTCTTTAAAGAGATTCTGCAAATCTTCCTTGCCGTTTATTTCTGCATATTTACGGATCTGGATCAATCCGCTGTATGGCGTAAGGAAATCGGCGTAATCAAAGTATTTAAAATAAGGTTCATCCTGCAGGCCTAGATTCTGTAGCACCTGACCCTTGCAGTAATTCAGGTTCCAGAGTTTGTAGAGTTCTTTGATCTTATCCACCAACTCTCTGGCAAGGGCCGGTTGAGCTGCAATCTCATTATCCAGGACTGTACTCCAGAAACTCTCCGGGTTGGCCGGACAAAGCGGATTATCCACAAATACTTCCGGCGCACCTTTCACCGGATTGTCTTTTTCAAACTTTGTTACCACACACCGGTTTTCGGCAAGGACAAAGGCAAAGCAAAGGGAGTAATAATAATCTTTTAACTCTTCTTTGATTTGCGGAGCCCAGATGTCGTATTGATTGGCCCAAACAGGATAAACCCCGTTCAATGCCTTCGTTATAGCAAACCAACTGAAAGTGGCTTTTGCGGATTCTAAGTCGTAAGCGCAGTAACTTCGATTATCCGTTGGGCCATTAAAACATTTTGATTTATTAAAATCCTTTATAGACGTATCTAACCTAAACCAGACACTACCTAAAGTGCTATTCAGATATCGTATATCGTTTTTCCTTCTAATTCTAACTGGGCTTAAATCATCCATAAAACCAACATGGGTACCATCAATGTACCCATGTGGGGCTTTGATCCGGCTATGCCGATCATCTTTAAGAGCAAAGCCACTAATGATCTTTTGATTTTCTTCTATCTTATTTTTTGATCTGTAAAAATTCTGCATTCCTTGTTTTTCAACTTTACCATTTTCATGAACTAATATTGGTAAAGTATTTCTGATTTCACCTCTTTTTGTCGAAAAATTAATTAATCTACTTTTCTGTAAAATGTTCTTACATGTTTTTTCAGCCTCTGTAGTATCATTCCAATTAATATTGAGTTCTTGTTTTTGAATTTTTGTCAAATCGTTTAGCTGAATTTCATTAATGTTTCCTGTTTCGACATAATTATATTGCCAAATGGTAAATGCTAAAGGCCAAGTACCGTCTAGTTTGAAAAATTCATTGCTAGTTATTGTAAAGCCATTAAGAAATTTGAAATACTTATCAAACTCATTTCTAAAAGGAATAAAAGCAACACGTGGAATTAGCCAAGATGTCGGAGTAAAGATCATCAATAAAGGTTGAAAATTTCTATTGGTGGTAACTTGAAGTTTGCTAATATTTATTATCTGAGCCAAAAAAGCCAAATATCTTTCCATGCTACCATCTGGACCAGTAAGTTTTAATATACTCTCATCTATTTTATATTCAGCATCAGAACTTTTTCTAAATTTTTCATCTTCTCTAATATTCTTGTAAGGCGGATTCAGCAAAAAGGCAATGGGCTTGTCGAAGGAGATATTTTTTAACTGCAACTCCTTTTTCAACTCGTTCAGATAATCTTCTGCAGAACAATCCAGGAAGTTCAAACCTTTATTCCCGCTTGTTCTGGGAATGATGGTGAACCCTTTTTCAATATGCCAGGGGTCGACCTGCATACGCCGTTCGATGATCTGCAAAAGATCGGGCTGCAGTTCGGAGATGATCTTGTGTTTCAGCTTCCCTCTCCAGCAGGAGATCAGGTTCCCCGAACCACCTGCAGGATCGAGTACAATATAGTTTTCATCAAGATGATCGGCGAAACTCTCCTTGACTGTCCATAAGGCAAACCTGCTCAGGTTAGCGTTGGTGAAGAAGATCCCGTGCTGCTTCACGTACTCGGGATCAATCCTGGCAAGCACTTCATCAAACCGGCTGAAATAATAATCAACGGTGAGTCCGCTTCCTTCATTGGTAAAAATATATTGTGTTTCGATGAATTTTTTCAGATCGTTGATCTTCCTTGGAGCGATCGCAATATCTTCACTGCCCTTCTTGCCTTTAAAACCGGTCACGGAAATTTTTCCGTTCGGTTTTTCCGTAACGGTAGAAGTGATATCCCAGAAAGCAGCGATGGTATAAAAACAATGCACCGCGTCGATCGGGCTGTCAAACATCGGTTTCATCCGTTCGATCGCCTGGATGAAGTTGTGCGTATTTACCTGTAACCTGTCGCTGTCAAGATTTCTGAGAATTTTTAAAACCTCATACGATTCCGTGGTGATATTTTTAGCGCCGGCAAAAATATCTCCCTTCAGGTCGTTCGGTTCAAGCCAGTAGAACGCGGCCTCTTTTATTTCAAGTTTTAAGGAATTCGCCGTGCGCCTTGCATTTTCCTTTCCAACCACATTCGGTGCCTTTTGCGCTTCTGCCGTGTGATGAAAGATAACGGCGGTTTCAGGAAGTTTGTCAACTTTCCAGATGGCAACAAACTGATGGGCCACCACCATGATGGTGTTGTAGGCCATGCCATACTTTTTCTGGTAATGAAGGGCCTGGTAGAATCCTTCCAGCCACTGGTCGTGACTTGTTTTACTCTCAACGATGATCTGTCCCTCCACATAGACATCCGCACCATGTACATCGCTTTCAATCCTGAATTTTTCCCCGAAAAGTTTCCGGAACAGTGGATGCAGCAAAGGCGTCTTGGCATCTTCATTGCTTTCGCTTCTCAGGTATTCCCTGAATGATTCCAACTCGAAAACGACGGATTTCTGAGCCATGGATGTGATGAACTTTATTTTTTATTTTACTGATATTCTATCGTGAATAACAAAGATAAGATTATAACTGAAGATTAATATTTTTATAACTATTTCAGGATAATTCCCCGATTGACCTTATTTTTGCCAGGCGGATAAGAATGATCAGCATGAAGAAAAGAACGACTGTCCCAAAGAAAAGAGGAGGTAAAAAAGGTTCAAAATGGTTCAATGGAAACATTCTGCTTGTGATGACTGCCAAACTCCTGGTTATACTTCTGCTTTTGTTTCTCTCACGGATCCTGTTTTACCTTATCAATATTGGTTATTTTTCAAACCTTTCAGCTCTTAGTGCCTTAAAACTTTTCCTGATTGGCCTGCGATTCGATCTCTCAGCCATCCTGATTCTGAATATACCATTTATCTTGATGAATGCTGTCCCTTTCCATTTCCGGGAGAACAAATGGTACCAGGGAGTGGCAAACGGATGGTTTTACGTGATCAATACCATCGCGCTGATGGGAAATTTTATCGACACGATCTACTTCCGTTTTACACTGAAACGCACCACTGCCGACATATTCAATTACCTTGAGGTTGGAGGTGACTTCAACAAACTGATACCCCAGTTTCTTTATGATTTTTGGTATATCCTGGTCTGCTTTATTGTTTTTATTGCATTGCTGATCTACCTCGGAACACGGTTCTCGGCCAGTTCAGGCTCCTCGAAACAAAAAGGTGGCAGCTTTGCTTACTATTCACTCAATGTTTTATTATTCGGCATCGTTGGCTTCCTTACAGTGATCGGGATCAGGGGAGGTTTGCAGCTCAGACCGATCAGCCTGGTCACTGCCGGCAAATTCACCTCTGCAAAGAATGTCCCACTTTTGTTGAATACCCCTTTCGCGATTGCCAAAACCTTCAATCACGAGACACTCAGGACCATAGCGTTTTTTAGCAGGGAGCAGGATCTCTCCAGGATTTACACACCGATACATCACAGGAATCCGGGTGAGATGAAGAAGATGAATGTCATGATCATCATGATGGAGAGTTTCTCCAGGGAACATATCGGCATACTGAACCGGTCGCTGGATGATGGCAGGTACCAGGGATTTACACCCTTTATGGATTCTCTGATCCGCCAGGGACTTTATTTCGATGCCTATGCCAACGGCAAGACATCTATCCAGGGCATCCCGGCTGTTCTATCCGGTATCCCTTCTTTGATGAACGAGTCATTCATCCAGTCGGGCTATTCTGCAGATAAATACACCAGCATTGCAGGGTTGCTCAAAGCAAAGGGATATTCAAGTGCATTTTTCCATGGAGGTACGAATGGTACGATGGGATTCGATTCCTACTCAAAGCTGGTTGGGTTCGACCAATATTTCGGAAGGAGTGAGTACAATAACGAGAAAGATTATGACGGGAAATGGGGGATCAGGGACGAAGAATTCTTCCAGTATGCTGCAAAAAACATCGGGGAGATGAAACAACCCTTCGTGGCCGCATTGTTCTCTCTATCATCTCATCATCCTTACTTCGTTCCCAGAAAATATACCAATATATTCAGGAAAGGACACTTGCCGATACAGCAGAGCATCATGTATGCCGACCACGCTCTTGCCGAATTTTTTTACACGGTAAGGCATGCACCCTGGTATGAGAATACCCTCTTTGTTATAACGGCCGATCATACTTCTGAAGGTTATTTTCCATATTATAAAACAGCGGTGGGGCAGTTGAGCATTCCCCTGCTTCTTTTTAAACCCGGTTCAGGTCTTAAGGGTCAATCAAAGGTGATTGCACAGCAAACGGACATCATGCCGACCGTGCTGAATTATCTTGGCTATGACAGAAGTTACCTTGCCTATGGTACTGATTTGATGGATTCAGCCTCGGTCCATTTTTCGATCCATTATCTCAGCGGGATATATGGGTTAATTAAGGATAATTATTATCTTGAATTTGACGGAACCAGCGCCACCTCCCTTTTTAACCTTGCAAGTGATCCTCTTCAGACTGCAAACCTGATAAATGAAAAAAGAGGAGAAAGAGAAAAATTTGAAATGTTCATCAAAGCATTCATTCAACAATACAATAACCGGGTCATTGAGAACAGACTCATGGTAGAGTGACGAATTACTAGTGACTAGTGACGAGTGGATTTACGATTTTGGATTTTAGATTTACGATTTCCCAATGACCAATAAACAATGACCCTTCCTGGAAAAAAAATTCTGTTTATCGTCAACCCCATCTCGGGGGACGGACGGCAGGAGAAGACGGTTTCACTTATTAAAAAAAACCTGGACATTTCGCGTTATTCTTATGAAATCATCATTACCGAGATGGCAGGACACGCCACAGAGCTAAGCAAACAGGCTGCGGCAGCAGGCACTGACATCGTTGTAGCAGTTGGAGGGGACGGAACGGTCAATGAAGTAGCTCAGGGGTTGGTTGGTACGGATTCGATCCTCGGGATAATCCCTAAAGGTTCCGGCAATGGTCTCTCGAGGCATCTCAAAATCCCGATGAATCTGAAACAGGCAATCGGGATCATCAACAAAGGGAGGGTGGTGAAAATTGACACGGCAACCCTTAATGATGACCTTTTTGTAAGTGTGGCAGGTGTCGGATTTGACGCCTCAGTCGCGAAAAAATTTGCCAGGGCCGGGAAAAGGGGTTTCCTTACCTATTTTAAAATTACTGCGGGATCTTATCATTCCTATAAGGCTAAAAAGTACATTCTGAATGTTGACGGTA
>JBAXRT010000023.1:0-28326 GCA_037131065.1 bacterium
CTCATGAATGTAGAGATAATCAACATCGGCGACGAGCTGCTTATCGGTCAGGTGATCAACTCCAATGCCGCCTGGATGGCAAGGGAGCTGAACATAGCCGGCTTTTTCGTGCAGCAATTCACAGTCATCCGCGATGACCATGATCATATTATGCAGACCTTGTCGGATGCCGGATCAAGGGCATCAGTCGTCCTTATCTCAGGCGGGATCGGGCCTACCAAAGATGACATCACAAAGACCTCTCTCTGTAAGTTTTTCGATACCAGGCTTGCCTTTAATGAAGATGCTTTCCGCGATATTGAGGATATCTTTAACCGCCGGGGGGTCCGGGTAAGCGAACTAAACAGGAAGCAGGCGGAACTCCCTGAAAGTTGTATATCCTTACCCAACAAAATGGGCACCGCTCGCGGCATGTGGTTTGAGAAGGAGTTTCCCGGAGGAAGGAATGTCATTTTTGTCTCGATGCCGGGGGTCCCCTTTGAGATGCAGGCGATGATGAACGGGGAGATCATTCCAAGGCTCCGGAAAAGATTCGACACCCCTTCCATTGCCCATAAGACCATCCTTACCCAGGGGATCGGGGAATCCTTTCTTGCTGAAAAGATCGCATCGTGGGAGTCGGCCCTTCCGGAAGAGCTGAAGCTGGCTTACCTCCCCCAGCCCGGGATCGTCAGGCTCAGGCTCACGGGGGCAGGGATGGATGAGCAAAAGCTCAGAAAAACAATCGAGGATGAAGTTGCTAAACTGGATTCCTTCATTTCTGATTATATTTTCGGCTATGATGAGGACAAGCTTGAAGAGATCGTCGGCAGGATCCTAAAGAAAAAAGGATCCACCATGGGCACGGCCGAAAGCTGCACCGGCGGGTATATCGCCCATCTCCTTACCTCTATCCCGGGCAGTTCAGTATACTTCAGGGGATCGGTAGTGGCATACGCCAACGAAATCAAACAGTCCGTTCTCGGAGTAACCGAGAGCGACCTGGTAAAACACGGTGCGGTGAGTGAGTCAGTAGCCCGTGAGATGGCAAAGGGCGCCCGGCGGGTTCTTGGGGTTGATTATGCCATTGCTGTCACAGGGATCGCAGGTCCCGACGGAGGAACCCCTGAAAAACCTGTCGGTACCACCTGGATCGCCATCGCCACACCCAGGGGCCTGATCTCCGCGCATTTCCTATTCGGCGATAACCGCCAACGCAACATCAGGCGGACTGCCCTGCAGGCACTGAATATGCTGAGAAAGGCAATGATCGTAGAAAAATAGTCGGCAGTCGGCAGGGAAATTCGTCACTCGTCATTCGTCATTCGTAAATATTTCAGCTAATCATTTGGCCGTTTCAAAAAAAAATACGATCTTTGCACTCCGTTTTAAAATATCCCATTAATCTGAATTACAATGTCAAGGATTTGTGAAATAACAGGAAAGACAGCCATGGGTGGAAACAGCGTTTCACACTCAAACCGTAAGACCAAACGGAAATTCAGCCCGAATCTCCAGACCAAGACCTTCTTCCTTACAGAAGAGAGCCGTGAGATCACCCTGAAGGTATCCGCTGCCGGTTTAAGGAACATCACGAAAAAAGGACTCTATATCTGCGTTCAGGAAGCCCGCGAAAAAGGCTACCTGAAAAAATAATTTTCTAGAATTGACAGAAGATGCTGTTACCCCGCTGTAACAGCATTTTTTTTATCAGTTTTCAGGGTAATAAAAACCTCATCTTTTCGTTAATATTTAAGCCAGCCAAGCTTTTAACCCCTGATGAAGAAATTATTCCGGATCGTTGCTCTTTACCTGTTCGTTTTTTCCGGAATCATACAGATCCAGGCCCAGGAACCCGTGGATGACGAATCCCTGGTCCAGTTCTCAGGGATCACCATCACTGCCGACAGCCTGAATCCGGTCCCTTACACGAAAATCTACGTGAAGCAAAGCCATCGCGGAACCAATAGCGATATGAGCGGGTATTTTTCCTTCGTGGCTCATAAAAACGATTCCGTCCTTTTTTCAGCCCTCGGGTATAAAACCACCACCTTCATCATCCCCGACACCATTACAAAAAACCGTTACTCACTGATCCAGCTGATGACAGCCGACACACTGACCCTCACGGCTGCTTTTATCTTCCCCTGGCCCTCGCTGGAGGACTTTAAACGGGCTTTCCTCGAAACCAAGATCCCTGACGACGAGATCGAGATCGCCAGAAAAAACCTTACTGCCTATGATATCCGCATGAAAGCGGAGGGTTACCCTATGGATGCCCGGATGAATTACAACAACTGGATCGATACCCAGACCAGTAAGCTTTACTATTTCGGACAACAGCAACCCTTTAACATCTTCAATCCCTTTGCCTGGGCCAAATTCATCAAAGCCTGGAAAGACGGAAAATTCAAACGAAAGGAAGAACGCCTGAAATAGATCCCGGAATTGAAGTCAGCACCCATCACCGTCCTAATTCTCCTCCTCGGTTTGACCCTTCAATCCCTGGCCCAGGAGGCTACTCTATCCGGAAGGATCCAGGGCAGGGAAGAGGAACCCGTTCAGTTCGTCAACCTTGCCGTGAAAGGGACCACGCTGGGCACCTCAACCGGCAAGGACGGGAGTTTCACCCTGAATGTTCCGGCCGACCGCCCTGTTACCATCCTCATCTCATTTGTAGGATACCAGGATGATTCCTGTACGGTGAACCTGGCACCGGGAGAGAAAAAAGAGCTGAACTTTACCCTGAAGCAAACCGCCACCGAGCTGACCTCCATCGAGGTGAAGGACCAGCAGCTCCGGACCAGCACATTCAGCCGGCTCGACCCGAAGACCGTGAGCTTCATCCCCTCGATCAATGCGAGCGTTGAAGATCTGATCAAGACCCTTCCGGGAGTCTCCTCCCGGAACGAACTCAGTTCGCAGTACTCGGTAAGGGGCGGAAATTTTGATGAAAACCTTGTCTTTGTCAACGACATAGAGATCTACCGGCCCTTCCTTGTCCGGTCGGGCCAGCAGGAGGGACAAAGCTTCCTCAACCCCGACCTTGTCTCAGGGATCTCCTTCTCTGCCGGTGGATTCGATGCCAAATACGGGGATAAGATGTCTTCGGTCCTCGATATCAAGTATAAAAAACCTACTGAATTTGCCGGTTCTTTTGATGTGAGTCTGATGGGAGCCAATGCCCACGTGGAGGGGGTCTTTGCAAAAAAATTCTCTTTCCTTCTCGGGGTGAGATACAAGACCAATGCCTACCTTATCAAGGGACTTGATACCAAAGGAAATTACAAGCCCCGCTTTTTCGATGTCCAGGGAATGCTCAATTATGAGGTCAACAAGAAGTGGGAGATCTCTGTACTTGGAAGTTTCACAAACAACTCCTACAAGCTGATCCCTGAAACAAGGGAGACCAGTTTCGGCACGCTGGACGAAGCCTACAAGATCATGATCTATTTCGACGGACAGGAGGTCGATCGATACCAGAACTGGCTCGGGGCACTCACCCTTACCTACAGACCGACACAAAACCTTCGCCTGCGGCTGATCTCCTCCTTCTACCAGACCCATGAGGCGGAAACCTATGATATTTCTGCTGAGTACTGGCTTGGGAAACTGGAAACCTTTCAAAACAGCGGCGATGGCGGACAGGTGACCGAGATCATGGGCGTAGGAGCCTATCTGCAGCATGCCAGGAACTATCTCGATGGAACGGTATTCAACGTGGAACACCGCGGTTCATGGGAAAAGAACAACATCCAGCTACTCTGGGGGGCGAAGTACCAGCATGAGTTCTTTAATAACATCATGAATGAGTGGGAGCTCCGCGATTCTGCCGGATACTCCCTTCCAAGGCCTTACGATTCGCTGGGCGCAATCTTCCCTCCGCATGATTCCCTTTACCTTACCGGAGTGATCACAAACAACAATACTGTCAGCACCAACAGGGTCTCCGGGTTCATCCAGAACACCTGGACGTTTAAAAACAGGAAAAATGATATTTCACTTACGGCAGGCCTCCGGATGATCTACTACGATTACAACAACCAATTCTCTCTGAATCCACGCGTAAACCTCTCCTTCAAGCCTCACTGGAAACGGGAGGTGGTTTTCCGCCTTTCCGGAGGTTATTACTCCCAGCCACCGACATTCCGCGAAATGACCGACCTCACAGGGAACATTGTCCCCGCGCTGAAAGCGCAGACCGCCATCCAGGTCGTTGCAGGGAGTGACCTCTATTTCAAGGCCTGGGGAAGACCCTTCAAGTTCGTGGCCGAAGTCTACTACAAATACCTTCAGAACCTGATACCTTATGAGATAGACAACCTGAAGATCCGCTATTACGGCACCAACGATGCCTACGGCTATGCCACCGGCATCGATTTCAGGATTAACGGCGAGTTTGTGAAGGGGGCAGAATCATGGGCCAGCATTTCCCTGATGAAGACCGAAGAGTACTTTGAAGGAGCCTGGACTCCGCGCCCAACCGACCAGCGGCTCAACCTGGCCATCTTTTTCCAGGATTATATCCCGAAATTCCCCACGTGGAAGGTAAACCTGACGCTGATCTACGGAACCGGGCTTCCTTTCGGACCGCCCGACTCACCAAGGAAGGATCAGACACTCAGGATTCCTCCGTACCGCCGGGTGGATATCGGCCTTTCAAAACAGATCATCGGGGAGAGAACGAAATTCAAATCGGGAAATCCTTTCAAGGTATTCCGTTCCATATGGGTCACCCTTGAAGTCTTTAACCTTCTTGCTATCAACAATACCGTATCCTACCAGTGGGTAACCGACATCAACGGCAAGGAGTATGCCGTTCCGAATTATCTCACTCCGAGGATGTTCAACCTTAAACTGATCGCACAGTTTTAGTGCACTACTTTGTACCGGTCACCGGTTCCCTCAATCATCTTCCGTTCCCAATCCTTCCCGTAACCCGGTTGAGCCGGCTTTTTAGGGATCCCTTTCCCGTTTCCGTTATCAAGAAGCCGGGATCCCTCCGAAGGCATGATGTTCCCGTCCTTGAATTTCATGAAGAGGAACTGGTAGAATTTCTTCCAGTCAGCCACCAGCTGGTCGCCTGTTTTTACCGAAAAGGAGGTTAGCTTCGAGATGGCTTCACCGGGATTGCTCTTGTACAGCCCCGCTACAATGACATCAAGACTGTCGCTCTCGCGGATGAACCTTTTTTCAGGAAAGGCTTGGTACTTCCTTCCCCCCGGATGGTTCACGTTTTGCCGGGAATGGCCGAGGTTGTTTCCCTGGTTGAAATTCCAGAAGCCGGAGGTTTCCGCCATTTGAACCACGAACCATTTTCCCACGCCAAACCCCGCGGGGTCCGATTTATTTCAACAGTCCACGGGGGCAACAAGCCACCCGTCGGCATCATCCACTCCGAACCAGAAGATCCCTCCCACCGGATCGGGCAGCCAGGAGCGCGATTGAGCTACAAACACATAGCCGGTCTGCTGGGTTGCGATGGCCCTTTCATGAAGATAGGTCACACTGTCGATGGTGAACTCCATCGGGCGCCAGCGGTAAGGAGAGGCATAGGGGCCCGCACCCAGGCCATCGCGCATTTCCATCGGAGTATCTTCGTAATGATCCCTCATGGCGGCCATCACCTCAGGAAGGGAGACCAGGGAATCGGGTTTTACCCACAGGGGAAGCCGGTTGGTGACAAAGTTAGCAGGGTTGACAGACCCGTCGGGATAACCCGGATTCCTTTGCAGCTTTCCCAGGGCATAATCAGTATAGGCCTGGCTATTCCTGATCTCAACGCTGACTTTCCGGAAGAAAGACCAGATCCGGGCATCGCAGAAGCGGGCTCCCCCGAAATTCAGGGGATTATAGACATCTGAAAAAGAGAAACCGGCATCCGACCCTTTATAGAAACCATGATCCTTGGCAAAAGAGATCACATCAGGAGAGTGGTAGCAATCCTGGTTTAAATTGTTCCAGTCATTCTTCTTCTGAAATGGGAAACGAGTGATCCGTGCCTGGTTGGCATGACCGCTCACATATCCGTCGGGAACCCGGCGGGCAACCCAAACAGCCCCCTTTTCATATTTTCCCTTGCCAATCAGCTCAAGGATCCAGGCTTCATCTGGATCGGAAATTGCAAAAGACTCCCCGGAGGTTGAATAGCCGTAGGTTGAAACCAGGTCTGTCATCACCCGTATCATTTCACGGGCGCTCCCCGACCGCTGGAGGCCGATCTTCATCAGCGATCCGTAATCGAGAATGGCCCCGGGCTGCGACGACAAAGAGTCAAGTCCTCCCCATGTATCTTCACCAATGGCTACCTGGCGTTCGTTCATGAAGCCAATAACTGTGAATGTAACCGGAACCTCCGGGATCTGCCCCATCAATCTTCCGTTCTCATAATGGAAAACATCCAGCATGCTTCCGGCAGGGTTCCTTTTCCCCGGATAGAAAAAAAGCGCACCGTACCGGGTATGCGAATCGGCAGCATAGGTGATCATGACCGAGCCGTCTTTACTGGCGCCTTTGGTGACAATCAGGTTGGTGCACGAAAATGCAGTAAAGGATAAAAGGGACATTCCTGTTAATAATGATATCAGGAGAGATTTTTTGCTCATGTTTATTGAAAAAGTCCCTTATTCAAGTTCCTTGATCGATCTCCTGATGATATCTACCGCTTCAAGGACCTGCTCTTCGGTTATTACCAATGGCGGTGCAAAGCGGATAATATGATCATGGGTAGGTTTTGCAAGCAGCCCGTTGTCGCGCATCTTAAGGCATACATCCCAGGCGGTCTTCCCGTTGAACGGCTTGATCACAACTGCATTCAGCAGCCCTTTTCCCCTGACCAGCTCGATATAGGGCGATTTGATCTTCCTAACCTCTTCACGGAAGATGACTCCCATCTTCTGGGAGTTTTCTGCTAGTTTCTCGTCCCTGATCACACCGAGGGCAGCCATGGCCACCTTCCCGGCGACCGGGTTCCCGCCAAAGGTCGATCCGTGTTCACCTGGCTTGATGACCATCATGACAGGATCATCGGCAAGTACGGCGGATATGGGGTAAACCCCGCCCGACAAAGCTTTCCCAAGGATCAGAACATCCGGTTTGAAGCCTTCCCAGTCGCAGGCGAGCAATTTACCCGTCCTTGCGATCCCGGTCTGCACCTCATCTGCAATGAACAGGACATTCTTCGCTTTACACAGATCATAAGCCTTCTTGAGGTAACCGTCATCCGGGACGTAGACTCCGGCTTCACCCTGGATCGGCTCCACCAGGAAACCGGCAACATCGGGATCTTCCAGCGCCTTTTCAAGGGCTTTAATGTCGTTGTAGGGAATGATGATAAACCCGGGCGTAAACGGACCGAAATCCTTCCGTGCAACCGGGTCGGTCGACATGGAGACAACTGTGATCGTACGTCCGTGAAAGTTGTTCTCACAGCAGATGATCTTCGCCTTGTCCTCCGCGACTCCTTTGACCTGGTATGCCCATTTCCGTGTCAGTTTCAGAGCGGTTTCATCACCTTCAGCCCCTGTGTTCATCGGCAGCACCCGCTGAAATCCGAAAAATTCGGTGATGAACTTTTCGTAAGCCCCGAGAACATTGTTGTAGAATGCCCTGGAGGTCAGTTCAAGGGTTTGGACCTGTTCGATAAGGGCAGATGTAATCTTTGGGTGGCAATGACCTTGGTTAACTGCCGAGTAGGCAGAGAGAAAATCATAGTACCGTTTACCCTCCACATCCCACATGAATACGCCCTGGCCTTTAGCGAGGACAACAGGCAGCGGATGGTAGTTGTGAGCTCCGTACTTATCCTCGAGCTCCATGGCCACCTTTGAACTTTTGATCTCAATCATAAAAAATCTCCCGGAATTTATCTTTTTATAATAAAAGAACCGGTGTTCAGGACCTGTTTCCCATCTTTCAGTTTGAAATAGTAGGAACCATTGGCCAGTGAATAGACCGGTAAACTATTTTTTATTTCATTAACCGAATAAGTAGTAACCATTTTCCCATCCATGGTATAAACCTCGAGGGTTCCCTCTTTTACCTGCTCGCTCAGTTCGATGGTGATCACATCCTTTGCAGGGTTCGGGTAAACCTTTACGGCAACATCCGGCATGAGGGTTTGTTCAATCCCTGCGGGATATCCCAGCATCAGGTCGTCGATGTAAAGCGTATTTCCCGGCTGACCAACGCCACCCATGAAGTTGATGACACTGAATCCGGCACTGGCAACGGTGAGGAGGGTGATGGAATCAGATTCCAGACCACTGGAAGGATAGGTATAATCCATCGTAACCGTAAACTCGGTATAGGTGGAGACTTCATTCTTGAAAACCTGCTTTCCAAAACCAATGGTATCCCTTTTCTTTGTCGTGGAATTCCATTTGGAGACGAGCAGCACGGCAGATGCGGAATCACCATTCACTGGAGTAAACTTATACCATCCTTTGAGATAAACGGGTCTGCAGCTGTTACATCCGCGGCCGACAAGCGCTCTTGCACCAGCCATATCCAGTGTGGCAGTACCAAGCATACCAGGGATAAAAACATTTACCGGGGGGCCAAACTGTGCAGAGACACACTTTGCAGCCCAGCTTCCGGAGTGAACATCATCGGTTTTGAAAATGGTCACAGGACCAGGTCCAAGAGGAAAGGGAACAGCAAGAAGTTCGTTCAGGGTATTAAGCCAGTTGTCGCCTGGATCAGTACCGGTTTGATCATAATTGAGGGAGCCGGAAACCGGCACATTGTACCAATTTTCAAGGTTGCCGTTAGGAACGTTAGATTGGCTGAATCCGAGTGTTGTCAGGAAGGTCAGGGCGACCAGTAGTAACTGTTTTTTCATATTGATGTGCTTTTAATGTTTGTACAAAGATAGAAATATTTGTTCAAATGAATGCAAGCAATGTCGGAGCGGAGCGTAGACCACGCCCCGGCGTGGCAGGAATTATTATACCAGTGACTAATGACTAATGACTAATGACGAGTGAAGAGTGACGAATGGAGACTAGATCGTATAGATCACCTGTATCTGCGTCATCCTTGGGGGCTCCATGGTCATGGGACGAAGGGAGAATTCGGTATTGAGCAGGTTGTTGACCAGGAAGGAGAATTTGAAGTTCTTCAGGGCATAGCTCAAACGGTAATCAAGGATCAAAGTACCGGTATTGTGCTGCTCCCTGTATTTTTTGATCCCGGTGTTCACACCAAACATGGGGTTATCAAGAAAATCGTAAAAGGCCTTGTCGATGTTCTTCATGAAGCCAAAATAACGGGCTCCGAACCCGGTAGAGAAGCGTTTCCATGTGATCTGGATATCGGCCTTGATGATGCTCTGAACGCGATATTTCAGGATATATCCAGCCGTATCGGAGGAGGTGCTTAAGTAAGTGTAAGGTTTATCAGGGGTCTTAGGATCAACATAGAATACATAACCGGGATCAGTGGACTCGGGAATCGAGTAAGTATAACCCAGCAGCACATTCAGACTTGTATTTTTTGCGATCTCCCCCTCTCCTGCCACAGTTATGTCAACGCCATAGATCCTGGCCGGACCTGTATTGAAGAATTTAAATCCGAGATTCTTTTTCGAATCTGAATTATTGCCCCACATCCCGAAATTGAACTCAACGTAATTATCATACACTTCGTAGAACCCTGCAATATCAGCCATTCCAACAAACTTCCCGAATTTGAAAAGCTGCTTGGCCCCGAGTTCATAAGAGACACTCTTTTCAGAAATGAGTCCCGGGTTCGGGTAGAAGCCAAAACTACCGGAGTTGGTGGTAATAAAGCGTTCCCCGATACTCGGGAAACGGTAGCCCTGTCCGACCGAAAGCCGAAGGAAGGTCGATTTGCTTGCCTGGAAGTTCATCCCGGCACGGAAAATGGGCCGGTGATCGGTAACATCCGCCAACTGGTAATATTCATAACGCCCGCCCAAAAGAATGGTGAGTCGCTTAAAAAATTTCTTCTCCAACTGTGCATAGATCCCTAAATTCTCAGAAACATAGGTGCCATTCTCCCCTGTTGTCGGAGTTCCGTCGGCCGATAATTTCCCGGAAAAAACCTTACCATAGGCATAAACGTAAGT
The DNA here is from genome assembly GCA_037131065.1 of bacterium. Classification (GTDB taxonomy): domain Bacteria; phylum Bacteroidota; class Bacteroidia; order Bacteroidales; family FEN-979; genus JBAXRT01. Next base: position 10,070 of record JBAXRT010000023.1, read on the forward strand.
ATTCATCGCACCGGCGACCAGCATCAGCCCTCCCAGTTTTTTAAACTTGTGCGTATACTGGTACTCATTGTAAATGGTCACCTGCATCGACGACTGGTCGTTCGTTCCTGTAGAGTTAGTATAGAAGACCCTGTTTTTCAGTGCATGGCTGTCGCCGTTGGGCGCAAAATATTTAACATAGGGATCCACATAGAATGTAAATTCTTTAAACAGAGACAGCGAACCTGGATAGGAGCGGTAGATGTTGGTATCGGCGTCGAACCAGAAAAAGGTCTGCGCATTCTGATTATACATGAAATTCCCGTTTAGCCCGTAATGCAGCCCGTCAACTTTTTTGGAGCGCACCCTCGTGTTGAAGAAAAGCTTTACCCTTTTCTCAAACTGCCCGTCGTTGTAAACCGTATCAACTGCTTTCCTCTCCGGGACGCCACCAATATAACTCTGATCGTTGAAATAACTGACCCCGCCGGTGATATCGAAATTGTCGATCTTTTGTGCATGGGTAACCGAGATGCCATAATTAAGCGGATTCATCCCGGTCCACGGAGTATCATATTTCCTGGCAGGTTTGCTGTACATGCCAAGGAATGTATTGATCTTGGTCTTTGCCTCGTCTGTCGGCCATGCGGTCCTGACATTGACTGCCCCGTTGATGGCTGAAGAGCCATAGACCACGGAGGAAGCGCCTTTCACGACTTCAATCTGGTCAATGTCATCAATGGGTAAGAGAGGCCAGGTCGGCCTTCCCGCGTCTCCGCGAAGGAGGGGTATTTCATCAACCATGATCATAACCCTGGATCCTAAACCGGAGCTGAACCCGCTTCCTGCACGGATCTGCGGTTCATTGTTCACTATGGCAACACCGGGCATCCGGTCCACCGCTTTATCAATCGTCTGGATGTTCGCGGTTTCAATGGATTTTGCCTTCATCACTTCAATCGAGGAGGTCGACTCCTGAATTTTCTGGGCATATTTCGAAGCAGAAACAACCACCGTGCTCAACTCCTGGGCTACCGGTATCAGGGAAATATCAATCACGTGGTTCTGCTTCCCTTCCAGGTGGATGTGTTTTTCGGTTTTTTCGTACCCAACGTAAGAGATTACCATGTCATACTCTCCTCTGGGAAGTTCCATCCGGTAATTACCATTGCTGTCGGAGAAGGTACCCGTCGGTTGGTTCTTAAGACCGATGTTAACGAAAGGCAGGGGCTCGGAAGTCCTTTCATCCTGTACCTTTCCGGTGAGGATAATATTCTGTGAAAATGCCAGAAATGGAAAGAGGAACAGCGAGAAGAGAATAACCAGGTGTAAGGTTTGCTTCATGCAGTGCAAATTAGCGTGCAAAGGTAATAAAGATTTTGAAAAAATGATATTTAATTATTAATATATTTGAGCCTGCTCATTGATTTTCAATGATTTAAATCTCAAAGAGGGAGAGGGGACAAGATCGCCAAGCCCATAGTGTTTCCAGTTCCGGTCAATTTTCCCGATAACATCATCCGACATAAGAATTATACTCGGCCAATGGCGCTCAAAATCATCAAATTTCAGGCTCTTCCTGGTAGCATCGATGACCATGGAGTGAGAAAGGGTTCCGTTATCCATCCTGATGGTAAAAATATCACGCAAAGGATCCGTATTGCCAGCCGCCATCCATACAACGCCTGAGATATCAGAAACGTCCACCGGTGAATCCATGAAGAGCAGGAACCTGACATTTTTTATCCATCCCTTTTCAAAAATTGCATCTCCAAGCTGCCTGATATGCTGCTTCCGGTTTTTGATCACCGATAAAATTATTAAGGAGATCCCTTCGTCGGGCAGGGCGGTATTGATATGCTTGATCTCCGGAAATTCGGACATGATCTCATGGCTGTCGCAAAATGGTTCATGAACGGGAAGCAAATCCCTTCGCTCTTCCGGAAATTTCACGGTCGCATCAATCCCGGCCTTGCTTCCAAAGGCAAATTGCGGTCCGGAGTGGTCGAGGATATCCATGGGCCCCCGGATGAAGTGGATGTCAGTTGCCGGATCAACCTTTGAGGAGATAGTCCTTGCAACTGCTTTATAATCTGTAAGATCAACCTCCTGATCAAGAACCACCAGGAATTTATTGAACATCATTTGTCCGGCTCCCCACAGGGAATTCATCACTTTCACCGCCTGACCGGGATAGGATTTCCTGATAGAGGCCAGTACGATATTGTGAAATACCCCTTCCAGGGGCATGTGCATCCCTTCCAGCTCCTGGGCGACTGTCATCCGGATGGGAGAACGGAATATCTTCTCTGTGGCCTTGCCTATCCATCCATCTTCCATGGGAGGAATTCCAACGATCGTTGCCGGATATATGGCCTCTCTCCTGTGGGTAATGCAAGTCACATGGAATTTAGGGAACTTGTCTTCAAGGGAGTAGAAGCCGGTGTGATCGCCAAAGGGTCCTTCCAGGATCAACTCCTCCTTCGGGTCAACATATCCCTCGATCACGAAATCAACATCAGCCGGGACCTCCAGTTCATTTGTGAGACACCTGACCAGGTCAACCTTTTTCTTCCTGAGAAAACCGGCGAACATATATTCATCCAGATTCTCCGGGAGCGGAGCTGTTGCCGCATAGGTATAAACCGGGTCACCCCCCAGGGTCACCGTTACAGGCATACGCTTTCCGAGTTCCCTGTACTTATTGAAATGAGCGGCTGATCCTTTGTGGAGGTGCCAGTGCATCCCCGTAATATCAGGACCGAAGACCTGCATACGGTACATGCCAAGATTCCTGATCCCGGTTTGCGGATCGCGGGTATGGACTCCCGGAAGTGTGATAAATGGTCCGCCATCGGCAGGCCAGCACTTCAGTACCGGGAGTCTGGTAAGATCAGGCGACTTCATCACCACCTCCTGGCAGGCTCCCTTCCTATGGATCACGCGCGGCATCCAGGAGGAGATCTGCTGCAGGGCAGGCAGTATTTTTATTTTCTCAATAAATCTTTCCTTCGGCCCGAGCAACTCCCTGGTAAGGGTATCGATACTTTTCCCGATCTCATCCAGACTGCCGACTCCCAGTGCAAGGCATATTCGCCTGTCGGAGGAAAATGCATTGATCAGTAATGGGAAGTCAGTACCCGTATTCTCAAACAGCAGGGCCGGGCCTCCATGCTTCACCATCCTGTCGGCGATCTCCGTGATCTCAAGCTCAGGTGAGACAGGCTCTTTAATCCTTAACAGCTCGCCTGATGCTTCGAGGGTGTGAATGAAATGGGTTAGGGATTTGTAGGACATAGTCTGCAGTCTGCAGTCTGCAGTCTGCAGTCAAAAGTCAGGACTAAATGCCGACTGCCGACTGCCGACTGCCGACTTATTTACTTCGCCTCGTAGGCCTGCTCCTGGAACTTCGAGGGATTCTTCTGATCGTTGTACTTTGAAGGGCACTTCAGCAGCAGGCTTTTTGCGATAAAATCCTCCCCTTTCATAGAGCCAATGATCACGACCTTTTCTGATCTCTCAAAGTCCTGCGGCTTGGCATTGTTGTAAATCACTTTTTTTTCCAGCCCCTTTTCATCAGTCATGTAAAAGGAGAACTGGTTGGCATTTTTTATGGCATCGTACTCGATCGGCTTGCTCCGGTTCAGTTTCCCGATGATATGGAACTCCTTACCCGGTTTGGCTGCAGCAGCATCAAAATCGGAGTAGGTACTCGAGTCCGACACGGTTGTCACAACAACGGCAATAGCCGCAACGATCACAAGGATTATGATGATATGAATGGTCTTCATTTTTTCTGTTCTGATTTTTTATTTTCCAACTCCTTTTCCAGCCTGGTTATTTTCCGGTCAATTACAAAGAGGTAACCGAAAATCCCAACCAGGATGATGGCAAGCACCGCCACAACTACAAATATTCTTCCGTACATTTCCATAAATTCGTCATTAATAAACACTCGTCACTCGTCACTCGTCACTCGTCATTATTCTTCTGATCCTCACCCTTAAACTCAGGATCCAGAATCCCAGCAAAGCCCATCCGATCATAGCCGGATAAAAGACAGTCCGCATTGAGGAATCCATGTGCATAGGAAGTACCGGTGTTGCATCGTTCCCTGTTGCAGGATGGAGACCTGCGCCTGATAACCTGGGCAGGATAAGGACAAACACGATCCAGAGGATAAAGGCAAAGATGTTGTAGACCGCTGCAACCTTGGCTTTTTTATGCCCGTCTTCAATCGATCCCCTCAGGATGATATAAGCCATGTAGATAAAGAGCCCGACTGCCGCCCCGTTCAGTTTGGGATCTTTCACCCACGGCGTGCCCCAGGTAAAGGTGGCCCAGACCATACCGGTAAAAATGCCCAGGAATCCGAACAGCATGCCCACATTCACTGCCTCCACGGCCACGACATCCTCGGTTTCATCAAATTTTCTCAGGTAACGTAGACTATAAATGAACCCGGTGAACAGCATGGCGAACATCCCGAACCACATCCCCACGTGATAAAAAAGGTTCCGCATGGTCTGTTCGATCATGGTCACAGGGACATCCACAATGAACCCGAAAATGACAGCATACAACAACAGGATGCCTGCCAGTATTTTCCACCAATATTTTTTCATTCAGCCGGGATTAATCGCGCCAAAGGTACGGAAATAATAAATATGCCAGCATGATCACGGCGCCGTTGATCGTGACCAGGAGCACGATAAACCCTGTATTACCGGACCATTCCTGGTGTTTCAGCGCAGCGGAGGAGACCTTCATGAGGGTGGCGAGCAAAGGGAGTACGATAGGGAAGCTGAGAATGGCCATGAGCGAAAAATTCTGGCTTGCGCGGGAAGCGATGGCAGCGACCATGGTGAGAATGGAGGAAAGTCCGAGACTTCCAAGGACAAGCGCCAGTAAAAAGAGCGGCATGTTGACCACCATATTCCCCATGAGAAGCAAAAAGAAAACAAAAGAGAGCAGGGAAAGAATGGCCATCAGCAAAAGATTGTAAAGGATCTTCGACAAGACGATCGCCTGGGGACTGGCAAGGGTATAGTAGTAAAGATGGCGGGCAGGGCTCTCCTGGGCAAAACTTTTTGATATCCCGTTTACTGCGACAAAGAGCAAGATCACCCAGAAGAGGGAGTTCCATGTCTCAGCAGAGATCACATCCTCAAATGCCAGGTAAGTAACGAAGATCGTGGAAACAAGATAAAGAAGTATGCCATTGATCACATACTTCTGCTTTAGTTCCAGCCTGATCTCCTTGGCAAAAAGATGTTTGACTTCAGTTCCGAGCATGCCTTCATTTTTCAGGACCACAAAGATAAAAAAACCCCGCGGTTTGCCCAAGATCAAAAACACCTCATCCCCCTCCCCTTCTCCTCAAGGAGAAGGGGTGCAGGGGTTGAGGTGCATTAAATTGGTTTTTGACCTGATTGGCTATTCAACCATCATCTTCTTTGTAATGCTCTGGCCGTTGATAGTCACCTTATAAAAGTAGGTGCCAGGAGCCATGCCCGATCCGTCGAGGATAACCTGGTGAGAACCGGGGCTGACAAGTGTCTTTGTCGTGGCAAATACGCTCTTTCCCAGAATGGAAAATAACTCGACTGTCAACGATCCTGTTTCCTGGGTGTTTACCGTAACTGTGGTCGCTCCCCTGAAGGGATTCGGAGCATTCTGTGAGACAGTGAACCTGACTTTTTCTGCTGGTTCCTTGATCCCGACGCCTACCTGCATGATATCATTCTTTGCTGCCCTGATGAACCGCAACTCATTATCTGTCGGTGAGGCTTGACCCTGTGCAGCAGTCTTATTGACCGCACCTGCTTCCGGATCGCCCTGGAACATAATGAAGATTGTATCATTGATGCAGGTGGGAGAAACAGTCGGATAGGCTGCTTCTTCGAATCGATAATCAAAATCAGAGGTCAAATCCACAATGGTATCTCTCCATGTTGCTCCGCCATCCAGAGACCCCCTGGCATATAAATGTCTGAACATATAGTTGTTCACATCGCGGTAATTGGTTACACTCGTCCAGATTGCAAAAACCTTGTCGTCGTTGTCCACTGCCAGGGTTGGCATGGAACTAAGTGAATTGTAATAGTATGCAAATTCCGTCTCAGGCTGAGAGTAAACCGTTGTATCGGCTACCCATCCGATATACTGATTATCGGGAAGGTTCAACGGGTCCAGACTGGTGATCTCCGGCATGTCTTCATTCCAGTAGATCAGTCCATCGCAATTGGGAGTCCAGTATGTCGACCCTGTTTCATCGCCATACACATACTGCAACCCGAAGGTCACATGCGCTTTGCCGTTTTTGTCAAGTGCAATGGCGCTGTTTCCGTCGGGGGCATAAAACCAATCGGTTAAAGTAGTACCATCCCATTTCGGGTAGGGGTTGGACCAGATTTTGGTAATGGTCCAGTTGGCACCGTTGTCGGTCGATTTCACAATGATCTGGTCAAGCCAGCTGTCGCCGACAGTAAAACACAGGGTATCTCCCCTTGGTTCTGCCCATGTATATACATCGGCAGAGAAGGTCAGGTATTCATTCGAAGTGAGTCCTTCAATCTGCTGGTTTTGAATATCCCAGGAAGCGCCTCCGTCGGTTGAACGGTAATAAAGCAGGGCATAATCCATGCCAAGGTAGAGCTGATAGGTGACTGCGATGATGTGGATATTGGTGTTGTCAGGACCGTTGGTAACCACACGCGGCCAGGAGATATCAATGGCTTCGGGCGGTCCGGCTAAAATGCTCTCATTCCAGGTGCCGGTGCCTTTTACGGCACGGGTATGGACGTAAAGGCCATCGGTCATATGATGAGAAACGACTATTTCACCGGTCGGGCCGAATTTATCGTAGGATGGAAATCCTGCCTTTGTGGCTTCAATCCTGGTTGTGGGTTTTGGTCCCCAGGCCATTCCGTCAAAATAGTTATAGCCGGATCCACGGGTGGCATCATTGTCGGTATTCCTGAAGTTGGCTGTCACACCAATCGTACCATCTTCAAAATAGTAAACCCTGTTCTGGTTGGATGAGTTGGTCTGAAGGTCGTAACGTGTCATCATGGTAGAAGGGTGCATTTCCATGGGCTTGTTTGCGACTACAGGATTGGAAGGTTTGATGCCCGGGGCATCTTCATTTTTGAACATCTTCGCAGGACGAATGGCCTGCTTCATGTTCTTCTTATCCGGAAAGGAAGGTTTCAATTGTGCCATTGCAGCAACTGCAATGCAACTGGCAAGCATAATGAGTGTAAATTTTTTCATGGTTTACGGGTTTTTGTTTTCGATCCTATTACAAATATATAATATAAAACTAAGTTTTTCTAAAAAAAAACCCTGGTCACCACTCCAGGGTTCAATCACTGATAATCAATTTTCCTTATTCAGCGTCATGAAAAAAACAATTCAAAAATAACCCTTCAGCTATCCCTATCCCAAATTTAATATATGAAACCGGCTGAATAGCATATCAATCACCTGTGTTGACCCGGCAAACCCTTTCACCGGGGAAAGAGGTGTATTATACCGATCGAAAATGGGATTTCCGGGAATAAAAAAACCCCGGAATCTGCCGGGGCTTTTTTTTGCATGTTGCGGCGTTTTATTCCACAATCATTTTCTTTGTTACAGTTTCGTTATTGATTTTTACGGTGTAGAAATAGACACCCGACTGTAGCTGCGAACCATCCAGGGAGAACTGGTAAGATCCGGAATCAACATTTCCCTTGCTGATCTCATAGATCTTCTTGCCTACAATGGAATATACTGCTAATGACAGATTGGCATTGTTTTCCAGCTGAACATTGATGGTTGTCCTGCCATGGAAAGGATTAGGGGTGTTTTGTGAAACATAGATGCTGTTCCCCGGATGCTCATTCACGCCTGTACCCGGGTTGATGATCGCCTGTTTGCTGACATTCATTACGATGATGTCATTTGTGGTCACGCTCATCTGTCCCTGACCGGCACCGGCTAATTTCACGAATGAACCAGCCTCCACATCACTCTGGAAAAGAAGGTAAAGAAAATCGCCGGTTCTGCAAGGAGCCGCATTTACAAATACCGCTTCATTCCAGTTGTATTGGATAAAGTCGCTGGTGACATCAAGCATGGTCTCATGCCAGGATTGTCCCCCATCAGTTGATGCTCTTGCAATCAGGTGGCGTAACATATAGTTATTCGGGTCAAGTTTATTTACAACACTCGACCAAACCACAAAAATATTGTCATAATCATCTGCAACGATAGTTGGCATACTGCTCATGGAACAGTACCAGTATGCGATATTAGGGATGCTATCATCGATACTCACAGTCTTACTCGGGCACCATCCGATAATATAACCATTATCAGCAAGCCAGGTAGAGTCCATAACTTCAGGCCAGGTTTCCATATTTTCATTCCAGTAAAGCAGGCCATCCTGGTTTATTGTCCAGTATTTACCACCTGCTTCATCTCCGCTTCCATCCTGCAGACCAGTGGTAAGATGAGCTTTCCCATGTTTATCAAGGGCAAGGGCCATATTACCGTCGGGGCAATAGAAATTTCCGACAGTATCTCCACCCTCCCATTTGTTATAAGGACTTGGCCAAACAATAATTTTTTGCCATGTAACTCCATTATCGGTTGACTTCATGACTACCTGGTCCATCCAGCTGTCGCCATAGGTAAAGGCAAGGGTATCTCCCCTGGGCTCTGCCCATGCATATCCATCGCCCGGAAATCCGAGGTACTCGGATGAGGTCATTTCGGGAAGCATCTGCCAGCCTTCCCAGTTGACGCCGCCATCAAGTGAACGGTTGTAGAGCAGCGCTCCATCGAGTCCTTCATAAACAGTTCCTCCGTTGGCGGTTGGGGCAGTCAAACAGATCATGTGAAGATTGTTGTGGTCTGGACCATTGGAAACCAATCTCGGCCAGAGCATGCCTGAGGCTCCCGAAGGTCCCATTAACTCGGTTTCTGTCCATGCACCAGTACCTTTGGTGGAACGTGTGTTTATGATCAGTCCCCTGGTAGCGCTAACATGAGCGACCACAATTTCCCCATTTGCTCCAAGCGGGCATAAAGATGGCCAGCCGGTTCTTTGAGTCTCAATCCTCTGTGTCGGTTGCGGGCCCCAGGCTGTTCCGTCAAAATAATTATACCACGATCCGCGGTCAGAGTAGGAAGCATCCTGTGCTGATGCAGTCATGACTGCTCCGATGGTCCCATCATCATACCTGTAAATACGGTTTTGGTTGGAGGCGTTTGTTTGATTGTCATATTTGGTGGTCATAATAATAGGGTCTTCCATTATCCCTTTGCTAACCACCGTTGAGTTCGACGGCTTTGCGCCAATTACGTCACGGTCAGTGACATTGTAAGCCCGGAGGGCTTTGTTCTTTGGAATTGGGGCACGATTGGCTCTCTGTTGTGCTGATGCACCAAGGCAAACAACAAGCGCAATCATTAACAGTAAAATTTTTTTCATAGTTTCTGGTTTTTGGTTAGACAACAATTAACTCATGACAAATATATAAAAAAAAAGCAGCCGACAAAATAGTGGCTGCTTTTTTTTCGGAAGTCAATTGTGTTATCTCACGACCATCTTGTTGGTGAATTTCTGGTCGTTCAGCTTAATTGTACAGAAATATACACCAGCCTGTAAGTTGCTTGCATCAATGGAAAACTGCTGTGTGCCGCTAACAACAAAACCCTTGTCGAACGACATCACCTTCTGGCCAGTCATGCTGGTTATCTCGATGTTGAGGTTGCCGCCCTGTTTCAGATTAACAGTCAGTGTGGCAATATCCTGAACGGGGTTCGGGGATACGGTTGCATTCAGCGTCAGTTCCTTCTTGTTGTCGTTGATACCAACGGGGAAAGGAGGATTGGTGCTGGCTATCGTATAATCTGCCGGCATATAGGAGAAGTTGGAAATATACTTAAACGTTACTGGTAGTCCAGCATCTTCATTGGTTAAAAGCTCAGTACAGATCGGGATGATATGGCCACCGCCGGTTTTGCTGAAGACATAGTGAGAGGTGACCTGGAAGCAGGCCTGTTGGTATAATTCAGAGAGGAATGTAACATTATTGCTAATGTCGTTTCCGTCAACGCTTGTGATCTTGTTCTCGAGCAGGTTGAAACCACGGGCAAACACATCGGGCTGGATGTTGTCGGTAACCCCGTCAACATGGGTATCGAGCCATGTGACAAACACATAGTCGCCTGTTTCGCTTATGGCAATATTGGTCCGATTATCTTCAGTGAGTGGAGTTGAACCGGTAGCTACCCATTCTCCGCGGAAGGTTTTCAGATCACCCATTTTCTGTCCCTGCCAGGTGTTTCCGCCATCCGTGGTATAGATATCGAATACCATGCAGTTGCTGTCGCCGGTTGCGATGGAATAGTCGCCTGCCGAGATACCAATAACAACACCAATATGAGGGTTACCCCATTTGTCCACTACGATGTCGCAGTCGAAAGCAGTGGTATAGGGAATTTCATCACGGGAAGGAATAGGGGCGCCGTAAAGCTGTTCGAGGCGATAATCGCTCAGACCATTCTTCACGCCATCGATACCATCAGGTCCATCGAGCTGGATGGCAAGGGGATCACTCCAGGTAATACCGCCATCATTGGATTTGAGGAGAATCGGGTAGTAATTGGCTGAGTCGCCGATCTGAACTGCACCACCGTTATTTGAAAGAACAACGATCCAGATATCATTTCCATCAGGACTTGCTGCAATACGCTGATTTGAAGGACGCTGACTGTCTGTAGTCGGCATTGGAATGGTCGAGAATTCATAATCAAAATCACTGGTAGTTTCATTCCAGCTTCCGTAACCCAGGATCAGGTCATCCTTGTAACCAACAAAAGTAGTACCGGCCCACTCCTGGTCCATATCGGTCATAAGGGTATGCCCGGTATGGGTAAGGGTGAATCCATCGGGAATGTAACTGAAGGGGGGAGGATTGTACCAGAACATACGTTTGGTGGTATCGTCCTGCTGTGCGGTATTAAAGCTACTCCTTCCGTAGCTGTAACCGCCCCAGGAGGACACTGTGTTGGAGAGATTTGCGGAAAAGTAAACAACATAACTGTTGTCAGGATCGGTATTGCCGGCAGGATTATAGATGGCTCCCTGCGGATACCTTGCAGCATCGAGGTAATAGCTACCGCCATTATTCAGTGTGGCAGAATAAATCTGATGGTTGATCGTCCAGTCGGTTGATGATGCTCCCTGGTTGATGGCTTTATCAACTCCAAGATAACCGGAAAAACTGGGTGGTGTTGCGCCAGGTCCCATACGATGAATATTGATCAGTGTTCCGAGGCTGTCATCAGCCCATACTTGTGTTTTCTGGCCGCCGCCATAACCATAACCAAAGGCATTGGCCGAAGTTCCAAGGGTAATAACATCCACGATCCCTTTCATCTTGGTTTTTGAAGGGCTGGTTGTGAAGGGGCTGAATCCGCCAACCTTTTCAGGCTCAATACCAATTTTCTGTTCTGTAACCGGTTTCGCACTCTGAATCCCGGGTTTCAGGTGAATTTTCTGGGCAACGATTGAAGCGCTCACTATGAGTGCAATGCCCAAGAGTAAAAATTTTTTCATGATAGCATTTTTTAATTAATAACTAAGGAATTTTCTGGTTTAACATTACGATTGAACAAAAGTACGAAAATAAATCTTCCGGAGAAAATATTTTTGAAAAATTTCACCGATTAGTCCGCTTTGCCTTGTCCCATGCGGATTGCCTTCTCTTTCGTATCGACCGGAATGATGGTTGAACGGTGAAATTCGTGTCCCTCGCCGAAAAGTTTACGGTATGTGATATGGCGTTTCCCAAACACAGCCCCGACCGATTCGTGGAGAGCCCTCATCTTAGGGTTGAAGTCGCCGACCCACGATAGTTCCAGCTCCGTTATCTGCGGTCTTTTTTTCATCTTCTCATTCAGGTGCCAGAAGATCCCCGATTCGATGCCGAATCGCTGGTATTTCGGTTTGACCCCCATGATCACGATCCTTGCACGGGTAATGGTCTTACGGTACTTCAGCCAAACGAATTTCAGCATGGTGTAAATGTTCAGCTTTCCGCGCATTTGCCTGATGATCTGGTTGGCATCCGGGAACATGATGAGAAACCCGACGGGTTCTTCATTATAATAAGCAAACCAGATCATCTCAGGTTCGAGGAATGAACTGACTTTTTCGAGCCCCTTCAGAAGTGTGGACTCATCCATGGGAGTGAAATTTTCATGGAATTTCCAGGCATCATCATAGATCTCCTTCATATCGTGAATGAAATCTTCTTTTTTATCCAGGGTCAGATGCCTGAACGATAGTTCCGGTTTCTTCTTGCACCATTCGGCGATCTTCCAGAACCTTTCCGGAAATGGTTTGGTAAGATCCAGGTGGTTGGATACCTGCTCGAAATAGAACTTGAACCCATAGGATTCGAAAAATTCGCGGTAGTAAGGCGGATTATAGTTCATCCCGAGACCGGGATGGATAAACCCGTCGACAAGCAACCCCCAGTTCACATCGTTCTCCCCGAAATTGATCGGTCCGTCCATGGCTTCCATTTTCCGGGCAGCAAGCCAGTCACGGACAGTATCAAAGAGCAGGAATGCAGCTTCCCTGTCGTTGATACATTCAAAAAAACCCATTCCGCCGGTCGGCTGGGGAAAGGTAAAGGCCTTCTTTTTATTTATAAATCCGGCAACCCTTCCGATGGCCGTTCCCTGGTCATCCTGCAGAATCCAACGGGTGGCCTCGCCATGTCCGAAAAAACTGTTCTGCTGCGGATCAAAAACTGAAATAATCTCGCGGTCGAGCGGACGAACATAGAACGGATCACCCCTGTAGATAATCTCCACCATGTCGAGAAAAGCACGCTGGTCCCTCTTTTCTTTAACTTCAAAAATCTTCATTATCCTGGTACGATTTCAGATTTCAGATTCTAGATTTCAGATTTACAAAATTATCCAATAATTCCTTCGTTAAACAAATAACTATCTTTGCCCTAAGTTTCAAGGTCATGAAAAAACTCGACTGGTTCATGTTGAAGTCCTACCTTGGTCCGCTGATCATGACCTTCTTCATTGCCCTGTTCATCCTCCTGATGCAGTTCGTGTGGAAGTACATCGACGACCTCGTTGGGAAGGGACTGGAGTGGTATATCATCGTCAAGCTTCTCTTCTTTGCCTCGACCACCTTCGTGCCGATGGCCCTGCCGCTGGCGATCCTCCTCTCCTCCCTGATGATGTTCGGGAACCTGGGCGAACACTACGAACTGGTCACCATGAAAGCAGCGGGGATCAGTCTGAGCAGGGTCATGCGTCCTCTTGTCATCGTTTCGATCATTATAAGCCTGATCGCATTCTACTTTGCCAACACCGTCCTGCCGGCGGCCAACCTGAAGTTCCTCTCCCTCCTCTACGATGTCCGTCAGAAAAAACTGGCCTTCAATCTCCGTGAGGGAGTTTTCTACAACGGAATCGAGGGATTTGTCATCAGAGTTGGGAAGAAGGACAAGGACGGCAACACCATCCGTGATGTGATGGTCTACGACCACTCACAGCACATGGGAAATACTTCGCTTACTACAGCCGAATGGGGAAAGATGGAGCTTACCCCTGACAAGAGGTTCCTCCTCTTCCATTTATATAATGGGATAAATTATGAAGAGCGGACCGACATCCGCGGACATGAAAGAACCCGGCCTTTCCAGCGCACACAATTCAAGGAGCAGACCCAGCGCTTCAACCTCGCAGCCTTTCAGCTTTCGCGTACCGACGAAAACCTCTTCAAGAAAAATTATGAAATGCAGAACATCAACCAGCTGAGTTTTGCCATCGATTCGATAACCAACAGGCTGGAAGAGGAAAAACAGAATCTTGAAAAAACAACCCTGAGCAATTTCATCTTCTATTTGAAGATTGACTCACTGAAAAAATGGGACTTTCCCGACACGCTGCAGGAACTGAAATATTCGTTTGTATCGGGACTTCAACCCGATGAACAGAATGCTGTACTTGAATCGGCAAAGAATGCTGTAATGTCGATCAAGCAGAACCTGGAGGGCAGCAAGGAGAACCTCTCCTCCAAAAGCCGTCTCATCTATAAGCACCAGATCGTCTTTCACAAGAAGTTCTCCTTTTCCATTGCCTGCTTTCTTCTCTTTTTCATCGGGGCGCCGCTCGGGGCCATCATCCGGAAAGGGGGACTTGGCATGCCGGCAGTTATTTCCACGCTTTTCTTCATACTGTTCTGGGTGGTCTCCTTCATCGGCGAGAAATACGCTGCCGAGGGGGTCATTCCCGCCTGGCAGGGGATGTGGATCGCTTCCGTCATCCTGCTTCCCATCGGAATTTTCCTTACCTATAAGGCCACCAACGATGCATCTCTTTTCGATATCGATGCCTGGAAAGACTTTTTCAAAAAATTCTTCAGACTCCCCGAAAAAACGATATGAAGATCCTCCTTCTCTGTAATAAATCACCATGGCCGCCAAGGGAGGGCGGCCCCCTGGCCATGAACATGCTGGTGGAGGGACTCCTGGAGGCCGGCCATTCGGTAAAGGTTCTGGCGGTAAACTCTTTCAAATACAACATCGATCCCCTCAGTATCCCGACTGAATACCGTCAAAGGACCGGGATAGAACTCATCGACATCGATCTGAAGGTCAAACCACTTGGCGCCTTCCTTAACCTCTTCACAGGCCGTTCCTATCACATCGAACGGTTTATTTCTGCTACTTTCAGTGAAAGGGTCAGGGATACGCTTGAAAAGGATGAATACGACATTGTCCAGCTCGAGACCCTGTTCATGAGTCCTTACATCGGTACGATTCGTCAATTCTCACGGGCAAAAATAGTGCTGCGGGCTCACAATATCGAGCACCTTATTTGGAAAAGGGTGGCAGAGGAGACCGGAAATCCGTTGAAGCGCTGGTATCTTAACCACCTCTCTGCAACGCTTAAAAAATATGAACACTCCATACTTCCGGAATTCGACGGGATAGCTGCCATCACCGATACAGATGCAGGGTATTTCAGAGAAGTCCTCAGTCGGCAGTCGGCAGTCGGCAGTCGGAAATCAGAAATCAGAAATCGAAAATCAGAAATCGAAAATCGTAATTCCACTCGTCATTCGTCACTCGTCATTCGTCACTCAAATCACTCGTCACTCAAATCAACCATCACTCCAGTTATTGACATTCCTTTTGGCGTCAATCCCATGGACTACCCCTATTCCCCTGAACAGGCCGAATGGCCTTCACTTTTCACCATCGGGGCGATGAACTGGATACCCAACCAGGACGGGGTTCGTTGGTTTTTACATAATGTCTGGCTGGATGTGACACGCCAGTTTCCCGGGCTGAAATACTACCTTGCCGGCAGGGAAATGCCTGGGTGGATGAAGGAGCTGAAACTTCCGAATGTGGTTGTCCTCGGGGAGGTGGAGGATGCCCGTGATTTCATTAATTCCAAAGCGATCATGATCGTACCGCTCTTTTCGGGTAGCGGGATCCGGATCAAGATCATCGAAGGACTGGCCTCCGGCAAAACCATCATCTCAACGAGCCTCGGGGCCGAAGGGATCACCTGCTCCAACAGGGAAAATATCCTGGTCGCCAATCTCCCTTGCGAATTCTTCGAGATGATCTCCATCTGCGTCGGCGACAGACAGATCTGTGATGAGATCGGGAAAAAGGGCAGGGAGCTGATCAGGGATCAATACGACCGGTCGGTGATCGTGAAAAAACTGATCAGTTTTTATCAACAACTGAGGGATTAACCGGGATTTTTATATTTTTGTCCACTCCAAGCCATCTTCATGCGATTGTTTTTTTTGCTTCCGAGAGTACCTTATCCCACTGAAAAGGGTGATAAACTAAGGGCTTTCCACCAGATCAAGAACCTCTCAAAAAATCACGAGATCATCCTCTGTGCCCTCAACGACGGAACACTGCACGATGATGCGATCCCTGTTCTGAAAAAGTATGTGAAGGCTGTTCATATCATCCCTCTTTCGAAATTCACAATCCTTATAAACATCCTCAAGGCACTGTTTTCAAAAAAGCCATTGCAGGTTGGTTACTTCTATAACAGAAATGCTGAAATCAAAATACGCAGACTGATCGACCAGTACAAACCCGACCATATTTTTTGTCAGCTCATCAGGGTCGCCGAATACGTTAAGGATATCCCGCTGCCCAAGACCCTTGATTACCAGGATGTCTTCTCGAAGGGGGTTGAGCGGCGACTTGCAACCTCACCCTTTTACATTAGACCATTCCTTAAGATAGAATATAACCGGCTCATAAAATATGAGTTCGATTGTTTCAACGCTTTTGACAACAAAATCATCATCTCCAAACCCGACCGGGACCTCATCCCGCATCCCGACCGCGAGAAGATCGTAGTGGTTTCCAATGGCGTTGATACGGATTTCTTCAAACCCGTTGAACGGGAAAAGGAGTACGACCTGATCTTTACGGGGAACATGGGTTATCCGCCCAATATCAACAGCGCCGAGTTCCTGGTTCACCAGATCATGCCGGTGGTGCTTGCAAAAAAACCGGGTCTGCGGCTTCTTATTGCCGGCGCCAACCCCCATATCCGGGTCATGGTCCTGAAGTCGACCAACGTCGAGGTGACCGGGTGGGTCCCCGACATGCGGGTCTGTTACGCAAAAGCCAGGATCTTCATCGCCCCGATGCAGATCGGTACCGGCCTGCAAAACAAGATCCTCGAGGCGATGGCCATGCGGGTCCCATGCATCACCTCTCCCCTAGCCTTCCAGGCCATAAATGCGGAAGCCGGCAAAGAGATCCTGGTTGCAAACACACCCGAAGAGTACGCCATGCACATTTTTGACCTTTTGAACAATCCTTCCAGGGCGCAGGAGATCGCGCAGAACGGTCACGATTTCGTCCTCCGGAATTACAACTGGGAAACGGAAACGGCGAAGATCGAAAGATTATTGACGAATGACAAGTGACGAGTGACGAGTTATGGCCGATGATAAAAAAATAATATTTTCAATGGTAGGGGTCTCCAAGACCTTCCCGCCTCACAAACAGGTTCTGAAGAACATCTACCTGTCTTTCTTTTACGGTGCGAAGATCGGCATCATCGGTTTGAACGGCTCCGGGAAATCGACCCTGCTGAAGATCATTGCCGGCGAAGAGAAATCGTTCCAGGGACAGGTCGTTTTCTCCCCTGGCTACACCGTCGGTTACCTTGAACAGGACCCGAAGCTGGATGAGACCAAAACCGTGCGCCAGATCGTTGAAGAGGGCGTCGGTGAAGTTGTCGCCCTTCTTAAGGAATATGAAGAGGTTAACAACCGGTTTTCAGAGCCGATGGAGGATGACGCGATGGACAAGCTCATCAAACGTCAGGGGGAACTCACGGAGTTGCTTGATCAGCATGGAGCCTGGGAACTCGACAGCAGACTTGAAAGGGCTATGGATGCCCTGCGCTGCCCGGAACCTGATTCTCCCGTCAAAAATCTTTCCGGAGGTGAACGCCGCCGGGTAGCACTCTGCCGTCTCCTCCTTAAAGAACCGGATATTCTCCTGCTGGATGAGCCGACCAACCACCTCGATGCCGAGTCGGTACAGTGGTTGGAAATGCATCTGCAGCAATACAAGGGAACGGTGATCGCGATAACCCACGACCGCTATTTCCTCGATAATGCGGCCGGCTGGATCCTTGAACTCGACCGCGGGGAGGGAATCCCCTGGCAGGGAAATTATTCATCGTGGCTCGACCAGAAGTCGACAAGGCTGGCGCAGGAGGAGAAGACTGAAAGCAAACGCAGGAAAACGCTGGAACGGGAGCTCGAGTGGGTACGCATGTCGCCCAAAGCCCGCCAGGCCAAAGGGAAGGCCAGGCTCACCGCTTACGAAAAAATGCTCAGTGAAGATGTAAAGGAGAAAGAGGAACGGCTGGAACTTTACATCCCGAATGGTCCGCGTCTCGGCAATATGGTCATCGAGTCACAGGGTGTCGCCAAATCCTTCGATGATAAACTCCTTTTTGAAGATCTTAACTTCTCGCTTCCCCCAGCCGGTATTGTCGGGATCATCGGACCGAACGGGGCAGGGAAAACAACCCTTTTCCGCATGATCATGGGGTCAGAGAAGACCGATACCGGATCGTTCAAGGTTGGCGATACGGTCAAAATAGGCTACATTGACCAGAGTCATACGGCCATCGACCCGGAGAAGACTGTTTTCCAGGTCATTTCAAGCGACAGCGAGACC
>JBAXRT010000024.1:0-28074 GCA_037131065.1 bacterium
ATTCATTAAGATCCAGGTCAATATTACATCCACGGCTTCACCATTCCTTTCGGCAAGAAGCATCAGGAAAGGCAGGTTCATTAAAGAAACCGATGATCAGGTCCTGATTGAAGGGGAAAAAGAGTGGATAATGGGGAAATTTGAACCGGCAAAAGATCCATGCGATCAGGGTGACCATCCTGTTGCAGATTTCAAGATTCTCTGGCGCTCACTGATAAAGGATTTAAAAGACGTTACGGTCAATGATCTCAATTCGGTAATTACCGGTGATTTTGATTGAGATCAACTCACGGAGATCCTTTCTCCGAAAGGGGATGGATCCTGGAGAATGATTCGTCTGCCAAACGGATCCGGAGGAATGATGACCACTGTTGCAGAAGGCGCGCAGGTCCTTTCGTGGGATAAGAATAATGGACAATTTACCATAACCCCCGGAAGGTTTGTAACTCGTCTTAAACAGGATCTGCTTCTGACAGTTTACATCGACAGGGAAAGCGGGAAACCGGTCTATTCACTCAGCAGGTTCAACCCGGTCCGCGCCATGTTTGAGCCTGTCTTCCCATCGGCCGATCATAATCCTGGTAAGACGATCGGACTTGATACCCTGCAGGTTTCAGACCAGTTCTTCACCGGGGATTTTGAGAGAACCGGAAAGAACACCACTTTCAGGTACAGCCGCGAATGGAGGTTTGACCTGAAACAGATCCAGTTTAACGACACTACCTTCGAGATAATCAGGAATATCGACTTTACCGGTTATCCAAAAGATCAAAACCCGAAATATTACGAAGTACTGCGTATGATACCGGGATGTTTCACAGACCCATCGGTTACCTCCCTTCTTGTGATTGGCAGGAACGGCAAGGAAGTTGCAAAAGAATTTGGAAAGGACAGGGAATATCAGAATAAGTCTGCCCTCCCGGATTTTATATCTGTCTATTCTTTGAAACGCCCTTTCAAAAAGCAGGAAATATTATGGTAAATATGCTTCAGCTGAAATATCTTTCATCGCTTTTCCCGGTTTTGTTCCTGCTTTTTATTATCAGCGGTTGCGGACAATCCTCCCAGTCAATGGAGGTCACAACCGACCAATTCATCATCCGTGATTTCAATCCTCTTTCCAACTGGCCTTTCGACCTGAAGGGCAACAGATCAAGTAATCCCGTGACCGATAAGATGATCCTGCTGGATTACACGGAAGCGATGAAAAAAGGATTTATCATTCCCACTACCAGGCAGACCGGGAACGGATTCTTTGAATTTGAATTTTCAATAAAAAATACCGGGAAATCACCACAAAAGTTCTGTTACAAGATCTACTATCAGAATGAATCCTACAAATTTCCCGAACGGGATGAAACAGATACAGCTAAACTCAATGGCAATTGCTGGGAGAATTTTTACGGAAGCTGGGAGGAGGCCTCAAAGACCTTTAACGAAACAGAGATCATCCCCGCCGATGATGCATTTCATAAGGTGTCTGACAGTTTCAGGATAGTGGGTAATCCGCGGGATGAAAAAAGATATTACCGGGATGGGAGAAATGACCGGTGGAAGAGAAATCCAAGGGTCGGAAATTACAGTTTTCTCCTTGTAGTAACCTGCATTGAAAACATCAGCCAGAGGAAAATCCCTGAGTATATCCAAAATATCTGTTTGCAAAACAACCAGGTATATATTAACCCATATTTTTATTTTCTTTTTGGAGAAGGAAGATCGCTCAGAAACACACTGGTCCAGCAATTCCCGGGTACACTGAAGGTGGTCGCCTCACCTGATCCCGGAAGCGGGATCTATATCAACCCGGATAGATTCACCGTGGAAGCCATGCAAAGATCTGAGACCGAAATCTGCGGGCATGATTCCTCCTTATACCGTTCGGCTGCCTTCGAACAATTCATCCACTATGTCGACCCGTCTACAAAAATGAACCATATCCCTGTCATTGCTGACGTCTTGAAAGATGGTTACTCAAGGATGGATTACAACTGGAACAAACAATTCTACCGGAAGGATGAACTAGTCGCCGTTACAGCGACCACGGCAGCAAGACCTTGTGAAACGGTGATATCTGATCCCCTGAACCATAAAATAACGATCAAAAACCCCAAAGCTGAATTCGGGAAATGGCAGAAGCAAAATGTCGGGGTGATTACCAGGCACGGACTGACCTACGGAAAATGGACCGTAAAATGCAAGTTAACGGAAATCCTGAATAAAAATGGAATGTGGAACGGCATCACCAATGCTATA
Organism: bacterium; assembly: GCA_037131065.1. Taxonomy (GTDB): domain Bacteria; phylum Bacteroidota; class Bacteroidia; order Bacteroidales; family FEN-979; genus JBAXRT01. The sequence goes on from JBAXRT010000024.1 coordinate 2,254, forward strand.
TGGCTGATAACACAGGAGCTCGGAGAGTGGAACCACCGGCGCGACTGCAACAATGCCGGGTATCTTGCCAATTACTACGGTGGACAGCAAGACCAGCGTGTTAAAACCGTTGGGTACTCTGAAATCGATTTTGAAATATTGAAAACGGTACCGTACTGTCCCTCCTGGATACTCCCCCCGGCTTACAGCCAGGGAGGTGCCGACCAGGACAACCTGGACAGCTGGAACATTCCATTCCCTGAAGAGATCACCGGAAATGATGATAAAGTCGTGGTCGCCTGTACTAACTGGGACATGGCCTGCTGGCAGCCGGCCGAATTCCATGAAGGATGCTGGCCGGTTCGCTACAAGGACCAGACTTTCTGGACCCACCGCTGGGATAAGAACTACAGGGCCATTACAGAAAAAACCATAGAACCCGATGATGAATTATTTGGCTCTCCCTTTTACTATTTTCAGATTGACTGGCAGCCGGAAATGATCATCTGGCGGATCGGACCCTCAAAAGATAAGCTCAGGGTAGTCGGTTATATGGATTCCAGTGTGACTTCCATTCCCAACAACCAGATGTTGATGATCATCACACAGGAGTTTCACAATACGAAATGGTGGATAGGTTCTCCCTATTCCCAGGATAATATTCCCTTTCCGGAAAACGAACTTGTCGGAGAAATTTATGAACTAACAATTGAATAATATGGAAATCATTGTATTAGGTGCCGGACTTGTTGGCGGACCCATGGCCATGGATCTCGCTTCTGATCCGAAATTCCGGGTTACGATTGCAGATATCAATTCTGAATCACTTACAAAACTATCTGCCTCACATCCTGTTAAAACCATCCAGGCTGACCTGTCGTCACAAGATAAAGTTGCAGAACTGGTTTCCGGTTTTGACATGGTCGTCAACGCCGTTCCGGGTTTTATGGGTTTTTCAACCCTGAAAACCATTATCGAAGCAGGAAAAAATGTTGTTGACATCGCTTTTTTTATCGAAGATCCCTTTGCACTTGATGCCCTGGCTAAGAAAAAAAATGTCACTGCCATCATGGATTGCGGTGTCGCACCTGGCATGTGCAACGTACTGATCGGTTATGCCGATCATCTTTTGGATGAAACGGAAAAAGTGATCTACTATGTTGGCGGTCTTCCGGAAATAAGACAATGGCCCTTTGAATACAAGGCTGTCTTCTCTCCCGCTGATGTGATTGAAGAGTATACCCGGCCGGCCAGGTATATTGAAAACGGCCGGCTGGTAATAAAATCTGCCTTGTCGGATCCCGAACTTCTCGATTTTCCCGGGATCGGTACGTTGGAGGCATTCAATACCGACGGGTTGCGGTCACTCGCGCTAACGGTAAAATGTCCCGATATGAAGGAAAAAACCCTTCGCTACCCGGGCCATATTGAGAAGATGAGGGTGCTTCGCGAAACAGGGCTCTTCAGCAAGGAGGAGATCCTGTTCAGCGGGATCAAAATTAAACCGTTGGATTTTACATCCAGGCTTCTATTTCCTAAATGGAAGCTGAATGAAGGAGAGGCCGATATAACCATCATGCAGGTTGTTGTAGAGGGGAAGAAGAGCAGTAAAAGGTTGCGTTATACCTGGGACCTCTATGACAGGTATGATCCTGTAAGCAGGGTCCACTCGATGGCCCGCACCACCGGGTACACAGCAACGGTCGCTTTACGGATGATCTCCGAAGGGATCTACACACATAAAGGATTATCGGTTCCGGAATATCTTGGCAAACACCAGGAATGTGTCGATTATCTGCTGAAAGGGCTGAAAGAAAGAGGGGTGATCTATATTGAAAAAATCGAAGAAATCTGATCCCGACGATTAAAACTCATCTTCATCAATCGTCGTTTTCTTTTTCTTTTTTACACCCGGACCCGGAGCCTCCTCTCCCTCGCAATTCAGATCAACCTCCAGTGGTTTTGTCAGTTTATCAAAATCCCTTTTCGCGAGGTGGAGGGTAGGATCGGCATAGACCTTTTGCATATACAATGCCCAGATCGGAAGAGCCATATTGGCTCCCTGGCCAAGAGTGATCGTGCGGAAATGGGCTGCACGGTCTTCACAGCCGACCCAAACACCGGTTACAAGATCCGGCGTAATCCCCATGAACCATCCGTCCGACTGGTTCTGCGTTGTCCCGGTCTTCCCTGCGATCGGATTGTCGAAACCATACTTGTACCGGAGCCGGATACTTGTTCCTGATTCAACGACCCCTTTCATCAGCTGGATCATAAGCCAGGCAGTCTCCTCGCTGATCGCTTCCTGGGACTTAGGACTGAAGGACTGCAGGAGGTTGCCGTTCTTGTCTTCGATACGGGTTATGAATATCGGTTCAACATAGACCCCTTTATTGGCAAACACGCTCATAGCCCCCGTCATTTCATATAATGTGAGGTCGCAGGAGCCAAGGGCGATGGAATAAACCACCGGAATATCACTTGTTACACCCATCTTATGGGCCATATTGACAACCGCTTTCGGAGAGTATTTTTTGATAAGCTGACCCGAAACCCAGTTGTTTGAATTGGCCAGGGCCCATTTCAGTGTAACCTGCTGCCCCCTCCGTTCATCACTGCTGCTTTCAGGAGCCCATACCTTCCCGTTGCCGAGATCGATCACCGGCTGCACATTGGGATACTTCGAACAGGGAGATTCCCCCTCCTGCATCGCAAGGGTATAAAGAAATGGTTTAAATGTGGATCCAACCTGCCTCTTGCTGAGTTTTACATGGTCATACTGGAAGAAACGGTAATCAATACCGCCAACGTAAGCCCTGACAAATCCATTGTGCGGATCCATCGACATAACCCCTGCCTGTAAAAAAAACTTGTAATAACGGATCGAATCCATCGGCGTCATAGTCGTATCGATATCGCCCCTCCATGAAAAAACCTTCATCTTAACAGGGGTCTTGAAGTTGGTCAGGATCTCAGTATCCGAATACCCCTCAGTTTTAAGATGGTAATACCGGTCGGTCCTTCGCATGGCCGAAAGCATCAGGTTCTGGATCTCTTTTCTCTCAACATCCCTTTCAAAGACAAAGGGAGCATTGGGAACCCCTTTCCAGTGAGAGAAAAAGGATGGCTGAAGCTCTTTTCCCAGGTAGGTATGAACAGCCTGCTCGGCATATTCCTGCATCTTATAATTGATAGTGGTGTAAACCCTCAGTCCATCCTTGTAAAGATTATAGGGAGTGCCGTCTTCCTTGGGATTACTGTTACACCAGTCGGTCAGCACCATCCTCAGGTATTCTCTGAAATAGGTTGCAATGCCGGTTGTATGATCCTGGATCCTGTAGTTCGACATATCAATGGGCAGATTCCTCAGTGTATCGTACTCCGCCTGGGAGATATATTCATACTTGAACATCTGGTTCAGGACAGTATTCCTCCTTTCCAGCGATCTTTCGGGATTTCTCACGGGACTGAACCATGTCGGCGCCTTAAGGATTCCTACGAGCGTTGCTGCTTCTTCTACATTCAGCTGATCCGGCTCCTTGTTGAAGTAGGTTTTGGCAGCGGATTTTATTCCATAGGACTGGCTGCCGAAATCAACCGTGTTGAGATACATGGCCAGGATCTCATCCTTGGAGTAATTCCTTTCCAGTTTGATGGCGGTGATCCACTCCTTGAATTTGATCATCACTGTTTCCCAGAAAGTACGGTTTTGTTTTCTGGGGAAGAGGTTCTTAGCCAGCTGCTGGGTAATGGTGCTTCCCCCTCCTTTTGAGGAACCCGAAGCCATTCCCCACATGACCCTGAAAATGGCCTTCACATCTATGCCTGAGTGTTTTTCGAACCGGGCATCCTCTGTTGCAATAAGCGCATTGATCACATTGGGAGAGAGATCCTGGTACTGGGTGTTTGACCGGTTCTCGATATAATATTTACCAAGAAGCTTGCCGTCTTCAGAAAATATTTCAGTGGCCAGGTTACTTTTTGGATTTTCAAGTTCTTCAAAAGTCGGCATCGGACCAAAGAACCCGTAAGACATGGCAATGAAGAAAAGGGCAACAAGGAAAAGCAGGACAACATAGGAGATCCAGAATCCCAATATATATTTCTTATCGTTGTTGCCGGAAGGCTTCTTTCCCATATTCTGTAATGCCGTTATATGTGAAATGCTCATCGATCAATACGTAATCCCATATCAGTAATTCCCTGCAGGGCGTTGACCCGCATGGCCTGATCAAACTCAAAAAGGTATCTCCCTTTCTGGGAGAAAAGAATTCCCTTTTTAAACTGGAATTTGTTGAATTTAACGCTTCCGATGCCCGAACCAAGCCAGCGGCCGTCATAATCGGCCAGCATACATTCAATGGTGTCCCTTGATATTTTTCCATCGGGCAATGTTGTTTTCAGAAAGAGGTAAAGGTTGCTGTAAGGATAATCAGTCCCGTTCCTTATCATCAGGTAGATATTATAGGGAATGCCGGTGTCGTTAACATCCACCTGAAAAACAAGTTTATCAGCATCCCTCCAGATCCTGTCCGGGATTGCCTTGTTCTCTTCGAAAACACGCTTCGGATCGCAGGAGACAAGCAAAAGCAAAAAGAGAAACAAAAAAGCCGCATTCTTTTTTTGCAGGGTCGGCATTCAGGATTGGATAAAAAATTATAAATGATCAAAGCGTGTCAGTTCATCCTGACTAAGGCTGCTGTCAAATTCTGTCTTCGCTTCCTTTATATGAGAGTAATCTTCAAGACATTCAGGTAAATTGCCCTTCTTGTTCGCGTCCAGGATAAGGATGACCTTGTCAACCGGTATTGCAAGTAGATTTGAGGGATCACTGATATACGTGTACCACATGAGTTTCTGAAAAATATCTGTCTTCTGATGGGTTGCTTCCCCCTTTTTGGTTTTCAGGATAAGGTCTGTGTTCGGAAATCCCTTAGTGGCATCTACATAGGTATCGTATTCATAGTTCAGGCAGCATTTCAATTTGCTGCACTGCCCGGCAAGCTTTTGGGGATTGAGGGATAGCTGTTGTACCCTGGCCGCATTGGTGGTTACCGACTTGAAATCGTTCATCCAGGTAGCACAACACAACTCCCTTCCGCAGCTTCCGATCCCACCAAGGCGGCTGGCCTCCTGGCGGGCGCCGATCTGTCGCATCTCAATCCTCACCTTGAACTCCTCGGCAAGTATCTTTATCAGCTCCCTGAAATCCACCCGCTCATCGGCCGTATAATAGAAGATGGCCTTGGTATTATCTCCCTGGTATTCAACATCATTTATTTTCATCATGAGCCCTGCCTGCTCGGCTATCGTACGTGCCATGTTCATGGTGGACGACTCGCTCTCAACGGCTGATATCCATTTCTCAATATCAGTCAGCCGTGCACGACGGTATACCTTTTTGATCTCCTCCTGTTTCTCCTCCTGTTTCTTCTTTTTCAACTGAAAGCGAACCATCTCCCCGATCATGCTCACAATCCCAATATCATGGCCGGGAGAGGCTTCTACGGCAACAATATCACCAACCTCCAGCTCCATCTCGGGTGGAGGGCGGAAATAATCTTTACGGTTACTTTTGAAACGGACCTCAACAAGAGGATAAGCTCCGGAACTTTCCGGTGCCGGAATGGATTTCAGCCAGTCGAATGAGTCAAACATGCTGCACCGGTGCTGAAATACACTGTCATTCTTCTGGTACATTTTTGGAGATTCACAGCAACCCCGGCTCAGAAACGGATTTTTTTTCGGTTTCTCAAGTTTGAACTCCTGCGGCTTGTTCTCAACAGGTTCAATCGGTTCCCCTTCTTCGTTCTCCATATCCTCTCAAATCGCTACAAAGGTAAGAAATTAGGTTTAAAAAAAGATACTATTTTCAGGGATAGGTCGAGGAACAGGGTGGAGCTATGTACATTACGCTCAATATGATAGATTGCCGCGTTGAAGAGGTCGTTAAACCCGGCAATATTCGCGGAATGAATGTATGGAGAGAAATTCCTGACAAAGGTCAGTTTATCGCCTTCCGGAAGAAGTTCCCCGATATCTCTGTAATTCACAGCCATACAAAGATCCAGCACCTTTAGTCCGTAAACCAGGAAACCTTTTTGCTTCTCCCGCCCGATTCGGCTGATCTCGGTTGTAAACCCAATCAGGTCGGTAACCTTACCGGCATAACAAAGACGCATCCACTGGCGGAATTGTTCAAAATAGACCTGGTCATCCTCCCCATACAGAGAATCGCGGTCCCACGTGCCCGGAATCCTGATCATCAGGGTTCTCGAAAGAATGGTCTTGATGATCTGGTCTGGATCTTCTGAGATCAGCAGAAACAGCGTCTTTTCCGGGGGCTCTTCCAGGATCTTAAGGATCTTCGGTGCAGCAGAAGAGTAAAGTTTTTCAACCATCCAGATGATCATGACCTTGTATTCCGATTCATAACTTTTATATCCCAGGGTGGAGATAATCTCATTGCAATCCTCGGCATTGATGATCCCCTGCTTGTTTTCTATCTCGATGGTTTCGTACCATCCCTGAAGGGAAACGGAAAAGGCATGTTCAAGAAGAAAACTTCTCCAGCTCTCGATGAAATCTCTGCTCTTCGGTTTTTTTGTTATCTTTTTTGTTGTAGCTACAGGGTATATAAAGTGCAGGTCGGGGTGGATCAGTTTCTGGTATTTGACGCAGGAAGGACATGTGCCGCAGGAATCCGTATCCATGGGGTGTCTGCTGGTGCAGTTGATAAACTGCGCATAGGCGATGGCGAGCGCAAGCTTGCCGGAGTCGGCGGGACCATGGAACAACTGGGCATGACTGACCCGCTGATCAAAAACCGTCTGGACCAGTTTGTTTTTTATCTCCTCCTGTCCGGGAATCTCACTGAAACGCATATGCTCTTTTGGTAGCCTGGACGGATCCGTCCTCTCCTCAGGCAAAAATAATCGAATTTATCGATTCAGTGAATCCGATCCCCAAACCCTTTCATTATTCCTGATATACCAGCGTATCCTTTCCAATTCGCCATCATTTCTCACAATATGGTCATGGTATCGCGCCTGCCACCGTAAATCCAACCCGTAGAGGTTTGTCCATTTTTTCACGGCCGATTTGAATCCCCTGACAATGGCCGGTAAATTGTCCGATTGCGGCCCGGATGCCGGCAATAACCGGATAATCGCGTGAATATGGTTCGGCATGATGGCCCAGGTATCAACAACGACGGTATCCCGTATTTTCATTGTTTTCGTCAATTCAAATGCCGCGATTTTCCCGACAGACGACAAATCCATCCGGCCGTTGGTGATCGTTCCGAAATAGGGAACCCGGAACTTTGTGCAGATCGTGATAAAATAGGATCCCGGCAAACCATAATCCCTGAAAGGATGACGAACTGATTGTAAACGGGAAAAGAACCGAAAAAGATTCATTGCCAGAAAATTTCAGGGATCGTCCTGCTGGATTTCAGATGATGATCAGGCTCGGGCTTTGGAACAAGGGCAACGGAGTGAATCATGTAAAAGAAGGTACGGTTGCCTGCTCCCAGAAAGAACACCTTCGATTCAATGTACCGGGTTTTAAAACGGATAAATGAGTACATAAGCTTTTTATTGCTTAATCCGTTTTGACCCTGAAAGGTGATATATCAACTTGGGGTTTTTACCAACAAAAAACCCCGGGATTTACATCCGGGGTTTCCAACCCACTATCGATAAGGATTGTAACTAGGAGTTTACTAATGACTTATGGTGGTCTCAGAAGATCTTTGCACAGAGAAACTCCCTGTTCATCCTGGCAATATTTGAACGGGAGATCTGCTTCGGACATTCAATTTCACAGGCATAGGTATTGGTGCAGTTTCCGAACCCAAGCTCATCCATTTTCTTGACCATCTTCTGAACACGCTGCTTTGCCTCGATCTTTCCCTGTGGAAGCAGGGCAAACTGTGAAACTTTTGCCGAGACGAACAACATGGCGGAGGCGTTTTTACAAGCGGCCACACAGGCACCGCAGCCGATACAGGCTGCTGCATCCATCGAAAGTTCGGCATCTGGTTTCGGGACCAGGATGTTGTTGGCTTCGGCTGCTCCTCCGGTATTCACGGATACATACCCGCCCTCCTGGATGATCTTGTCAAACGCTGAACGGTCTACCATCAGGTCTTTTATAACCGGAAATGGTTTTGCGCGCCAGGGCTCGATGATGATGGTATCGCCGTCTTTGAATTTCCGCATGTGTAGCTGGCAAACCGTGATGGCATCATCAGGACCATGGGGACGGCCATTGATGTACAGACTGCACATCCCGCAAATCCCTTCCCGGCAATCGTGATCAAATACCACCGGCTCCTCCTTTTTTTGGATAAGTTGTTCGTTCAGGATATCCAGCATCTCAAGAAAGGAACAATTCTGAGAGATCTTTTCAACTTTATAGGTGCAGAATTTTCCCGTTGACTTTGAATCCTTCTGCCTCCAGATTTTTAATGTAAGATCCATTTTAAATCTTTATTTATACCATAATTCGTCATTCGTCACTCGTCACTCGTAATTATTTGTATACTCTCTGCTTAACTTCAATCTCCTCATACACCAGTGGTTCCTTGTGCAGCTCATATTTTCCCTCCCCCTTGTATTCCCAGGCTGCCACATATTTGTAATCCTGGTCATTTCTCAGGCATTCACCCTCTTCGGTCTGGTATTCCTCGCGGAAATGGCCGCCGCAGCTTTCGTTCCGCGCCAGGGCATCCATTGCCATCAGTTCGGCGAGCTCCATGAAATCAGCTACCCGGCTGGCCTTTTCAAGCTCAACATTGAGTTCATTCATGGTGCCAGGGATCCTGACATCTTTCCAGAATTCGGCTCTCAATTTTCGGATAAGTTCAATGGCCTGCTTTAATCCTGCTTCTTTCCTGCCCATCCCGACATTTTCCCACATGATCTTACCGAGCTCTTTATGAAAATGATCAACCGAATGGGTCCCTTGTATCGAGATCAGTTTCTCAAGTCTCTGCTGTACTTGTTTTTCTGCCTCAGTAAATTCGGCCTTGTCGGTTGACATCCTGGCTACTTTTAGCTCCCCGGAAAGATAATTCTGAATGGTATATGGCAATACAAAATAACCATCTGCAAGACCCTGCATAAGCGCGGAGGCCCCAAGGCGGTTGGCGCCGTGATCGGAGAAATTGGCCTCGCCGGCAACGAACAATCCCGTCACTGTCGACATCAGTTCATAATCAACCCAGGTTCCGCCCATGGTGTAATGAACGGCAGGGTAGATCATCATCGGGTTTTCATAGGGATTTTCGTCTACGATCTTCTCGTACATCTGGAAAAGGTTCCCATATCGTTCCTCAATCACATGCTTACCTAATCTCCCGATCGACTCCTTGAAATCGAGGAAAACGGCAAGACCGGTCGCACCAACACCGAAACCAGCGTCACATCTTTCCTTTGCAGCCCTTGAAGCAACATCCCGGGGGACAAGATTCCCGAAAGCCGGGTAACGGCGCTCGAGGAAATAGTCACGATCCTCTTCTGCAATATCATTGGCCTTCAGCTTACCATGGCGGTGAGCATCGGCGTCCTCTTTCTTTTTTGGAACCCAGATACGGCCGTCATTCCTGAGGCTTTCACTCATCAGGGTCAGCTTCGACTGGTAATCTCCATGAACAGGGATGCAGGTAGGATGTATCTGCGTGAAACACGGATTGGCAAAGTAGGCGCCTTTCTTGAAAATCTGCCATATTGCGCTGCCGTTCGATCCCATGGCATTCGTCGACAGATAGAAAACATTTCCATATCCGCCAGTTGCAGCAATCACGGCATGGCCGAAATGACGTTCCAGTTTCCCGGTGATCAGATCCCTGGCAATGATTCCGCGTGCTTTCCCGTCGACAATAACCACATCCATCATCTCATGACGATTGAAGAGTTTCACTGTTCCGAGCTTGATCTGGCGGCTGAGTGCACCATAGGCGCCAAGCAGAAGCTGCTGCCCCGTCTGGCCGCGTGCAAAAAAAGTACGTGAAACCTGGGCTCCGCCAAATGAGCGGTTTTCAAGCGATCCGCCATACTCCCTTGCAAAAGGAACACCCTGGGCCACACACTGGTCGATGATGACATTGCTCACCTCGGCAAGCCGATAAACATTGGCTTCCCTCGCCCGGTAATCCCCCCCCTTGATGGTATCGTAGAAGAGACGGTAAATGCTGTCACCGTCGTTGGGATAATTCTTTGCAGCATTGATGCCACCCTGGGCTGCTATGCTGTGAGCCCTGCGGGGACTGTCCTGGTAACAGAATATCTTTACGTTGAACCCCATTTCACCAAGGGATGCAGCAGCAGCAGCCCCGGCCAGTCCGGTCCCGACGACCACAACATCAAGCTTGCGTTTGTTGCTGGGATTAACAAGGTTCTGATGGTCTTTATAATGGCTCCACTTTTGGGAAAGAGGGCCCTTGGGAATTTTTGCATTTAATTCAGCCATGATGACTAACGGATAAGTAAAAAGTATATCGGAATGATGATAAAGCCAAGAGGAATGATAATGGAATAACAGGTACCGAATGCACGGATGAAGGGACTGTAAGTCTTATGATCGAGTCCAAGGGTTTGAAATGCAGCCTGGAAGGCATGATTAAGATGAAAGGCCAGGACGACCAAAAGGATGATATACAAAACCGAATAATAGGGATTGAGGAACAATACCTGGGCAAGGGTATAAAAGTCCGGCTCAGTCTCCGCGCCCACCTCTCCGGGTGCAAGCAGGGGATTGCTGACCCAGCCAAGCTTGATAAAATAGAAATTGATGAAATGAATGATCAGGAAGATCAGTACGATACCTCCCGTATAGATCATGTATTTCGAAAGAAAAGGGGTATAGGACCTGTTGTTTACATGATAACGAACGGGCCTTGAGATCCAGTTCTTTACCTGTAGAATGATCCCGATGATGATGTGGAAAATAAACCCGGCCATGAGGAAAATCTCAAAAGCCTTTACCACATAGTTCGTCCCCATAAAATGGGCTGCATCGGTGAACCATTTGCCGCCGTCGTTTCGGAGGAGACATAAATTTATACCCAGGTGAACAACCAGGAAAACCATCAGGAAAAGCCCCAGCAAGGCCATCCAGATCTTCTGGGTGATGGAGGAAAAGCGCAAAAATGAAGGATTCATAAAAAGCTTTTAATATATTTGTTCGATGATTCAAAATTAGGACGAAATTTTTTCACAGGACTACTGATAACCATTTTTTTTCATAATTCAAAAACAATCTAAATTATGTTTGATTCAAAAGTATATACCGACCGCAGGAAAAACCTTCGCGCCTCGCTTACTTCCGGGCTGGTGCTCTTCCCTGGAAACCAGGAGGTTGCTTTCAATTACCTGGCAAATACTTACAGCTTTCGCCAGGACAGCTGTTTCTCCTACTTTTTCGGGCTGGATCATCCCGATCTTGCCGGTGTGATTGACCTGGATAACGGAGAGCACTGTCTCTTTGGGAACGATGTCGATATCGATGACATCATCTGGATGGGGAAACAACCCTCCATGAAAGAACAGGGGCTCAAGGTCGGGGTTGAAAACACTGCTCCGCTTGGTGATCTGAAGGACTTGATCAGCAAGGCCATCTCAGGTGGGAGAAAGGTTCACTTTGTTCCTCCCTACCGAGGGGAGACCATCATCCAGCTCTCCTCCATCACTGGCATTCCGGTTTCTGATATCAGGGCCAACGCTTCGGTTGAACTGATCAAAGCAGTCATCAAATTAAGGATGGTCAAAGAACCGGCAGAGATAAGCGAGATCGAGAAAATGGTTGATGTTGCCGGGATCATGCATACTACTGCAATGAAAATGGCCAAACCGGGTATAGTTGAACGTGAAATATCCGGAACGATCGAAGGGATCGCTCTTTCGAAATGCGGCCCGGTTTCCTTTCCGGTGATCCTGAGCATTAACGGACAAACCTTGCATAACCATTATCATGGGAATACCCTGGTGGAAGGACGGATGCTGGTAATTGATGCGGGATGTGAAAATGACCTGCATTATTCAAGCGACATCACCCGGACAGTCCCGGTCGGTGGTAAGTTCAATGAAAGGCAGAAAGGAATTTATGAGGTTGTGCTGGCGGCCAACCTGGCGGCGATAAAAGCTATCAAACCAGGGGTTCCGTTCAGGGATATCCATATGCTTGCAGCAACGGAAATAGCAAATGGCCTGATAAAACTCAGGATCATGAAGGGAGATCCCGGGAAAGCGGCAGCAGCGGGAGCCCATACTCTCTTCTTTCCTCATGGTCTCGGACATCCCCTGGGTCTCGACGTTCACGATCTTGAAGGGATGGGTGAGAATCTTGTGGGTTACGATGAAGAGGTTCAGCGAAGCAAGGAGTTCGGACTTGCCTTCCTCAGGTTCGGGCGCAAATTGAAGGAAGGGTTCGTGATGACAATTGAACCCGGGATCTATTTCATCCCCGAACTGATAGATATCTGGAAGACCGAAAACAAGCTGGCCGAATTCATCGATTATAATGTGGTCGAAACCTATAAGGATTTCGGAGGAATCCGGATTGAAGATGATGTCCTGGTGACTGCCGCAGGGGGCAGGGTTCTCGGAAAACACATTCCCAAAACTATTGCAGAGATTGAAAAGGTGATGGGTGATTTGAGAATTTGAAAATGAAGAACCGGAGACTTAAGTGAATTAAAAAAAAACTAGAAATGGATTCATTCAAATTCCAATCAAAGAAAATTTTCTTCTCCGATAAAGGTGAAGGAAAATGCATCGTGCTGCTCCACGGGTTCACCGAATCATCAAAGATCTGGAAACATTTTTCTGAAGAGTTATCGGATAAATACCGGGTGATTACTGTAGATCTCCCTGGGCACGGGAAAAGCGAATGCATCGACGGGTGCCACGACATGGATCTGCAGGCGGATGTGGTCTGTGCCGTATTGAAAAAACTGAAAATCGATAAATGCCTCATGATCGGTCACTCCATGGGTGGACATGTCACCCTGGCTTTTGCAGCAAAATACCCGAAATTACTGGGTGGGTTTTGCCTCTTTCACTCTCATTGTTTCGCGGATACCCATGAGGAACAGGAGAACAGGAACCGCACCATCCGGATCGTTCACGAAGATAAATTCAGTTTCATTTCCCAGTTCATACCCCAGCTTTTCCCGTTGGATGTACACAAGAAGTTTTCGAAAGAGATTGATAAACTGGTAAAACAGGCATCGGAGATGCCGAAAGAAGGAGTGATCGCCGCCCTCGAAGGGATGAAGATCCGTCCCGACCGCGTTGAGCTCCTCATGACGACCCCTCTCCCTGTCCTTTTCATCCTGGGTTTAAAAGATCCGAAAGCCCCGTTGGCCCGTCTCTGGGAAATGATCACGATGCCTGCACATTCTGAATCCCTGATCCTCAGGAACTGCGGACATATGGGATACATCGAGGCCCCGGAAGAGACCCTTGCCTCTATAAAGGGATTCGCAAAGAAAGTTCTCTAAACGGACTCTCTTACCCTGTCACTTATAAAAATGCATCTCCCTGATGTAATTCCAGACCTTTTCAGGCAGAAAGTACCGGAGGTCCCTTCCCTGGCCGATCCCCTGGCGGATAAAGGTTGAAGAGATCGTGACAAGCGGTGCTTCAATCCATTCAAAAGAGGGATGATTGTCTAATTGGCTGGAAACCACCCCGGCCCTTGGATAAACGAAAAACCGGTAGAGTTTCAGTAGTTCTTCCCAGTTTTTCCATTTATGGAATGTCGGAAGATTGTCAGAACCCAGGATTGGGAAAAAGGTTTTTCCCGGATATTTTTCCTGGAGATAAGTAAGGGTGTCGATCGTATAGGAGGGCTTTGGAAGTGTGAATTCCACGTTGGAAGCCTTGAAACGCAGATCATCTTCGATGGCAATGTTAACCATGGCCAGCCTGTGATGATCAGCAAGGAGTGTGTTTTTTTCTTTGAGCGGATTATGGGGAGATACTACAAACCAAACCTGGCTTAGACCGGCATATTCAACCATGTAACTGGCAATCATAAGATGGCCGCTGTGAATGGGATTGAAGGATCCGAAGAAAAGACCGGTCTTTTGCTCCGATTTCATCTGAGGAACTCTTTAACGATCTCCACTGCCCCTGAACATGCCTTCTCAAGCTGGTCATTGATCAGGATTTTATCAAACTTCCCTGAGAAAGTAAGTTCGTAGGCTGCCTTGTCGAATCTTTTTTTCAGGCTTTCGACATTCTCTGTCCCTCGGGATTCCAGCCTGCTTTTCAGGATCTCAATCGTCGGGGGTTGAATAAACAAGGAGAGACCGTTGTTCTTAAAGTACTTTTTCAGGCTCAATGCCCCTTTGACGTCCACATCAAAAACAGGGAACTTGTGAAGAGACCAGATCCGACGTACTTCTGATTTGAGGGTTCCGTAATAATTCCCCTGGTAAACCTCTTCCCACTCCAGGAAGTCGCAGGCCTCAATGTGTTCCCTGAACTTCTCCACTGAGATGAAATGATATTCCTTTCCGTCAACTTCTCCGGGCCGAAGGGGTCTGCTGCAGGCCGAAACCGAAAACTCCAGTTCCGGAATTTGAGTCATAATGTGCCTGACAATGGTACTCTTACCTGCACCCGATGGCGCCGAAACTATGATTGCCTTCTCCTGCATATATTATCTTTTCCTGTCCTCTTATCCACCTGATCACCTACAAAATATTCCCCAACTGCTCTTTGATCTTCTCAAGCTCATCCTTCATTTGAACTACCAGTCGCTGTATGGCTGCGTCGGCAGCTTTTGATCCCAGTGTATTGATCTCCCGTCCCATCTCCTGGGTAATGAATCCCAGCTTTTTTCCCTGGGAAACCGGTTCATCAAGGGTCTCGAGGAAATAATCGCAGTGTTTCCTAAGCCTTACTTTCTCTTCGGTAAAATCGAGTTTCTCAAGGTAGTAGATCACCTCCTGCTCAAAGCGGTTCTTGTCAGGGGCTGAGCCGTTCAGGTCTGCCGACGCAAGGTTTGTAAAATCACGGACCATCCGCTCTCTGATATCGAGAATACGGTTCTGTTCAAATGGTTCAATCTCCTTTAAAAGGGAAAGGATTGTTTCTACCCTTGTCCTGAAATCCGAAGCAAGGATGGCTCCTTCGCCGATCCTGAAATTATCCACTAGCCGGGCTGCATCAGAAATGGCTTTGGCAATTTTTTCCCAGTCGGTATCAGAGATCTCGTCCCTGCTGGTTTGCAATACATCCGGCATCTTCATGACCAGCGGAAGCAGGCTCTCCGACGGAGGTTCTTTCAGCTCTGCCTGCAAGTTCATCAGTTCAGTATGGTACCTTTTCGCAAGATCATGGTTTACCGAAAAGTTCAAAAGTTCACCTGTTATATCTGTGGAAATATAGAAATCAACTTTTCCCCGGTCAAGCGCCTGCATTAATATGTTGCGCACCTCCAGCTCTTTTTCGCGGAAATACCCCGGAATCTTGAGGTTCAGGTCAAACTGCTTGCTGTTAAGCGTTTTAATCTCAATAATAAGTTTCCGGCCGGTGATCTCTACGCTTGCCTTCCCGTAACCCGTCATGGATTTTATCATGGCCCAATTTTAGACAAAGGTAAATAAAAGATTAGCAAAAGTGATCCTTTGGAAGGACAATCGTACGATTTACGATTTGACGATTTACGATTGCAGATTAATTTTTTTCAATACTCAGGTTTTCAAAATAAGGAACCAGAATTCATCGTTAATCTGTAGAATGAATGCAAACCTTTTCTATTTTTGATCATTCATAATATTCCCTGATAATAACGTAACCGATGGAATTCCTGGTTATTGATGATACCCTTAAATTTTACAACCTGATGTTAGGGGATATTGCACAGGCCAGGGAATACATATACCTGGAAACATATAAGTTCGCCAATGACCACATGGGGATTCGCTTCAGGGACGCTCTTACACGGAAGGCCCGCCAGGGGGTTAAGATTAAGATTCTGATCGATTCCTGGGGGAAAGGTCCGATATCCGAAACCTTCTTCGACGAACTGATAAAATTAGGCGGGGAGGTAAAGTTCTTCGAAAAGATTAAGATCAACAGTGATCTCTTTACCCGGGGGCATAGGAGGGATCACCGGAAGATCCTTGTCATCGATGATCATATCTGCTTCATCGGCTCGGCAAATATTACCGGCTATAACCTTAACTGGAGAGAGCTGTGTCTCAGGATGGACGGGGACCTTGCGCTCTCATTCAAAAAGGTGTTCCTGGAGAATTTTGATGCCTTTAACCCTTATATTATCACCAATAAAGTTACCTCTACCAGGTCAATCAGGCATGGCGATTTTGAGATCCTGCGTGACGTCCCCTCCATGCCCCTGCAGCGCATCAGGAAACGCTATACAAGAATGATCAGGGCCGCTGAACGCTCAGTGGTGATCGAAACTCCATATTTCCTTCCGGGGTTTATGCTTCGCAAAGCTTTGATGGATGCAGGAAAAAGAGGAGTTGATGTGAAGGTTATCATGCCCCGCCATTCGGATGTCCGGATGATCGATATTCTCCGGAACAAATACCTGGGGATGCTCTCAAAAAGCAACATAAAACTCCTTTTTTTTGGTCCTTATAACCTGCATGCAAAACTGTTACTGATTGATGGCAGAACTTTCTCTGTCTCTTCCGCCAACTTTGACTACCGCAGTTTCAGATACCAATACGAGATCGCAATGATCGGCAGTGAACCTGAGATCCTCCGGCAACTGAACGACCATGTCACAGAGACCATCAGAAATTCAGAAGAATTTGATTACGTACAGTGGGAAAAACGTGCACTTATCGAGAAGATCTTCGAATGGTTCCTTTTACCTTTCCGCCACCTTTTCTGATGGCTCTCTTCTTCTTCCCGTATTCACAAGGTAAACTCCGGCAAAAATCAGTACTGCGGCCAGTATCTTTGGTATGGTAATACCTCCCTGCCCAATGGTCACCGACATGGCTGAGGCAATGACTGGCTGCAGATAGCTGTAATAACTCACCATGCTCGGGGAGACCCTTTTCAGTGCAAAATTGATCAGAAGATAAGCGACAAACGTATTTAGGACAATGATATAAAAGATCCCAAGCCAGGAGGTGAAGCCGATCGCGCCGAAGTTGATCTGGAGGGCAGGCCTGATTGAAAAGGGCAACACAAAAAGGAATCCAAAAAAGCTGACCCATTTCAGGATGGTGGTTGTGTGGTACTTGCCGACAAGAGGCTTGATCAGTACGAGATAGAGGGCATAAAAAACCATGTTGGCGAAGATCAGAATATTGCCAAAAACATGATGGCTGTCAAAGGTTGCAACTTTGCCATAAAGGACAAGAACAAGGGCTCCCAAAGCCCCGAGGGCGATGCCCGTTGCTTTCTTCCAGGTCACTTTCTCGCCGATGATCAGGCTTGCAAAAATAAGGACAAGGATCGGGTTGAGGACATGGATCAGGGATGCATCAACGGGAGAGGTGATGTTAAGTCCTTCATAAAATAATGCCTGGTTGAGGGCAAAGCCGAACATGCCGCAAATGGCCAGCATGATAAGATCTCTTCGTTCGACTTTTTCCGGCACAAACAATCGCTGAAAGATCCAGTAGATCAGAACCCCGCCCAGCAGTCTGATAAAAATCAGCTGCATCGGGGAAAGGACTGCGGGCATCAGACTTTTAACGATGTTATAGGCGAAACCAAAGATCAGGGTGGTAGCCAGTAAAGAGAGATGAGCCTTCTGTATTTGCGTCATTACGCGCAAAATTAATAAAAAGAGGGGGCTCCTATACCAGCAGCCCCCTCTTTCATCCAGAATCAGAAAAAGTTACTTGATCTGAATCTCTTTTCTCAGATCTGTCCTGGCTTCGTCTTTCTTGGGAAGAGCTATCTTCAGGATGCCATTGTCATAATCGGCATTGATCTTTTCGAGATCAATGGTTTTCGGCAGGGTAAAAGAACGGCTGAAAGAACCATAGTAGAATTCTTTGCGCGAATAATTCTTCCCTTCCTCACGCTTTTCGTCTTCAATCTCAGCAGAGATAGTCAGAATATTATTCTCCAGGGTGACTTTAAAATCATCTTTTACAAGTCCCGGAGCTGCAATCTCCAGCTGGAAAGAAGCTTTGTTCTCGATAATGTTTGCTGCCGGATCACTGAATCTTTTTCCGAAAAAGTCACCCAGATCATGATCAAAGAAATTGGTCATCATGTCTGATAAAGGATTTCTGTGTTGCCATCTGATGAGTGTCATAATTCAATTCTCCTTTCCTTTTTAATAAGTATTTGATGGGAAATGGTCAAGAGCTATACCAGTGCTTTTTCTAAAGAAAAACAAGACAAAATGACACAGAAAGTGTAAAAAATAAAGACAAATTGTCTTTCTAAACTCCCGGTCAGCCGCAATGCAAATAGGTGTTCACAAGCTTCATGACCTCCTTCTCATTATCCTTGATAGATTCACGCAATGTTCTGTCATTGAAGCTCTTAAGTCTCTTGATGATACCATCTACGATCTGGTGGGGAAATACCTGGTGCGCCTCATAGATGGCCCGTTGTTTTTCAAGATAATCAGCTGATTCCCAGCACGAACATGGAAGCTGATGCAGATGGCTTACCCGGCTCTTGTATTTTTCCTCAAAAATATTGACATCCACATAGGATTTTTCAGCATAAGCCAGTCCGTTCTTCATCTCCAGTCCATGCCTTGCAGCCACAGCCAACCCGGCAAGTAAAAGATAGACATCTGCCGACCCGTCGGGACAACGGAATTCAACCGTCTGCCTGCTGCTGAATCCTTTTTCAGTTTCCTTCTCGTTGGGGTTTGCATCAGAGATCATGGCATGCTTACTGCCCCAGCCAAGCGGAACCCGTACAAGTACCGAGCGGTTCCTGTCTCCCCAGCAGATATTGGTCGGAGCCTCCTGGTGGGGAACCAGCCTGAAATAGGAGGTTGGTATCATGTTCCCGAAAGCGGTAAGTGATTGTGAGAGATCGAGATACCCTGCAATTGCTTTAAGGGCAGTTGGAGAAAGCCTGCCATCCTGGATCATCATGGAGTTACCGTCCTTCATCAGCCTGGTGTGGATATGCATCCCGCTTCCCGCTTTTCCTGTTGTAATCTTTGGTGCAAAGGTGACCGTTACGCCATATTTATAGGCCAGGGAGCGGAGGATCCATTTTGCGATCAGTAATTGCTCGGCGGCGCTTTCAAGGTCAACGGGGGTGAATTCAATCTCATTCTGTTCAAAGGAGAGCCCGGTCTCTGTAAAATTTCCAACTTCCGAATGGCCATACTTAATAAATCCCCCGCAACTGGCAATGGCCTTCATTGCCTCCGTGCGTAACTTTTCCCATTTACAGAAAGGACCCGATTCATGATATCCCCGCTGATCGGCTGCTTCAAACAGCGGATCTTTCTCGCTGATCACATAATATTCAAGTTCACCCATAACCTCAAAGCTGAGATTGGTCCTTTGCTTCAGCACTTCATGCGACTTTCTTAAAATATACTCTGGTGAATTGGTAAATGGCAATCCGTCCTTGTCGTAATATGAACAGAGAATATCCAGCGTAGGGATCTCCGAAAAAGGATTCACAAAAGCTGTCCTGTACCGGGGAATTACATAAAGGTCTGAAGAACCTGCTTCAACATAATGTGGGAAAAGACTGGAGCCGTCAACCCGTTCACCGGCGCTGAGAATGCTCTCCAGGTGCTTCCGGCTCTTGATAATAAAATTCAGTGTCTTCAGTCGTCCGTCAGCCCCGGCATAACGGAAATTCACCATCTGGGTGTTGTTGGCTTCAATAAACCGGATCAGGTCGGCCCTGGTGAAAGACTCTGACGGTTTATCGAGAAATCGGATCAGCGGGTTTGGGTTGAGTGATAATGATTCGTTCATAGCGGAGGGGGATCATTGAAGTCAATGACCGGCAAAAGTAAGAATTTTTATTAATTTTGGGCCCTTAACAAGGCTTCAAAAGAGATATATGAGTATAAACCTGAATGAAATAATTTTCTTCTCGACTTTCCTTGTTTTCATTGTTCTGCTGCTTGTCACGGACCTGGGTCTGTTTCAGAAAAATAGTCATACCCTCGCTTTTAAAGAGGCGCTTGGATGGTCACTGGTATGGGTCGGCATCTCCATCGGCTTTTACTTCCTGATCCGCTACCATGGGAACTGGATCCATGGGACCGACACCATCGAAAAACTTCAAAACAGGATTGATTCCTATAATCATCCGATCACTATCCAGGGACTGCCATTAAACGAGGCAATTAGTCTTTATAACCGGAACCTTTCACTGGAGTACCTTACCGGCTACCTGATCGAATACTCCCTTTCGGTAGATAATGTCTTTGTCATCGTAATGATCTTTCTCTCTTTCAAAGTCCGTCCGATCTATTACAAAAGGGTGCTTTTCTGGGGGATCCTTGGCGCTATTGTCATGAGGTTTCTTTTCATCTTTGCGGCCAGCGCATTGATTCAGCGTTTCGCATGGTCCCTGTATGTCTTCGGGGGATTACTGGTCGTCCTCGGAGGAAAGATGGCATATGATTTTCTTTTTGGTCCCAAGGATGACCACCTCGACACTGAGAAACATATGGTCGTGAGAATTGCATCAAAATTTTTCAGAATTACAAAGGAAGATCACGGAGAAAAATTCTGGATCAGACATAACCATAAACTCTTTTTTACCCCGCTGTTCATTGTCCTGCTTGTCATTGAATTCACTGATGTTCTTTTTGCGATAGACTCGGTGCCGGCGGTGTTCTCAGTCACACAGGATCCTTATATAGTATTTTTCTCGAACATCTTTGCGATTCTGGGATTGAGATCCCTCTTCTTCCTGGTCATGAATGTGATGAACCGTTTCCACTACCTGAAATTGGGCCTTGCGGTTTTGCTCGGGTTTGTCGGCCTGAAAATGCTTGCTCATGAAGCATATAAAATCAATACTAACATTTCCCTCTATATCATCGCATCAATTTTAGCGGTAACAATGATAGCGTCACTCGTCCGGAACTGGGTTGTTAGGAAAAGAGTGATCAGCATCACGAAAAAAGAGCAATAAGACACCGGAAAAACCCTGTTTCAAAAAGGAATCCATGAAAAAACGCCAGGAGGAGCTTCTTGAGAACCAGGATATTGAGATCAGTCTTTTGGTTCAGGCTATTTTTGAAAAATACGGATACGACTTCCGGAACTATTCCCAGGCACACATCAAGCGTCGTATCCTGAACAGGTTCAGCATCTCAGGATTGAAGACCATTTCGGAAATGATACACGAGGTGCTTTACAATCCAAAATTCGTCGACCTGATCCTGATGGACCTCTCTATTACGGTGACTGAAATGTTCAGGGATCCCTCCTTTTATAAATCCATTCGCGAAGAGGTCATTCCCGTTTTACGTGCCTTGCCCTTTATCAAAATATGGCATGCCGGGTGCTCCAGCGGCGAAGAGGTCTATTCCATGGCGATCATTCTCAAAGAAGAGGGCCTCTATAATAAGACCCAGATCTATGCCACCGACTTTAACCCGGTCATCATCAGGCAGGCAAAGGAGGGCCAATACCCTCTGCCAAGGATGAAGGAATTTTCTTTGAACTACCAGAAAGCCGGTGGAAAGGACACTTTTTCAGATTATTATTCGGCACATCATGACGGGGCAAAACTTCTCGATTCCCTGAAAAAAAATATTGTTTTTGCAACCCATAACCTGGTTACCGACAGTGTCTTTGCTGAAGTGAACCTCATTGTCTGCCGCAATGTCCTGATTTACTTTAACCGACAGCTCCAGGATAAGGTGATCCATCTGTTTATGGAAACCCTGCCCGGTGGCGGGATCCTCTGCCTTGGCTCAAAAGAGAATTTGCAGTTTTCCGAACACAATGCGCAATTCAATTCTCTAGTTGAAAAAGAGAAGATTTATATCAAAAATTATAATGTTTAACAAACGCCTTTGTCACAAACCAGGAAATATAAGGCTGTAGTTGTCGGCTCTTCTGCCGGGGGACTGAAAGCGCTGAAGTTGCTCTTTAAAGGGTTATCTCCTGCTTTTAAAATGCCTGTCATCATCGTTCAGCATATCAGTCCCGATTCGGAGAACTACCTGATCCAGATCCTGAATGATATGAAAAAACTGACGGTCAAGGAGGCCGATGAGAAAGAGAAACCGGCCAGGGGAATGGCCTATATCGCACCTCCGAACTACCACCTCCTCTTTGAGACAGATCAGTCCTTCACCCTCACGGTGGATGAGAGGGTCAACTATGCAAGGCCCTCCATCGATGTGTTGTTTGAAACTGCCGCCGAAGCATACAAGGATACCCTGATCGGTATCATTCTTACCGGGGCCAACACCGATGGCAGCAGGGGACTGAAAAAGATCAAGGATTTCGGAGGACTGACGATCGTTCAGGATCCGGCAACTGCGGAATCGGATTCTATGCCACGGGCAGCCATTCTCTCAACCCAGGTCGACCATGTTCTGCCGATTGAGGAGATTTCAGCTTTCTTAAACTCCCTGGTGGAAAATACGTAGCCTAAGGTTTATTGTAATACCTGCCCAGGAGTTCCCAGGCAGCAGAATACGGACTTACTGATCCCCTAATGATCTCCGACCTGATCTTAGAAATGGACTGGGAGATCTCTTTTGCCGAATAGAAGTGCTCCCTTAAGCCCTCCTCAATCGTTTCAAGGAATACCTGCAGGTTCTGGTCAAATCTTTTTTGCCGGAGTTGGCCTGTTTTTTCAAGGAGGCTGTGATGGCGAAGGATCACTTCCCATATCCGTTCAATACCCTCTTTTGTTCTTGACGAACAGACATCCGTCACAGGGATCCAACCGTTCTCAGGGGGAGGATAGAGGTGCAGAGCGTTAGCATATTCCACGCGTGCGATCTGTGCTTTCCTCAGGTTATCACCGTCGGCCTTATTGATGACGATGGCATCGGCCATCTCGATGATGCCCCGCTTGATCCCCTGCAGTTCGTCACCTGCACCGGCGAGCATGAGCAGCAGGAAAAAATCAACCATCGAATGGACTGCGGTCTCTGATTGGCCAACCCCGACGGTTTCGACAAAGATCACATCAAAACCTGCCGCCTCACAGAGGATGATGGTCTCCCTGGTTTTTCTTGCCACACCCCCCAGCGAACCGGCTGAAGGGGAGGGTCTGATAAAGGCATTGGGATCGACAGACAACTCCTCCATCCTGGTTTTATCGCCCAGGATACTTCCTTTGGAACGGGTGCTGCTCGGATCAATGGCAAGCACGGCTATTTTGTGACCCTTTGCTGTCAGGTACGTCCCCAGTGCTTCAATGAATGTGCTCTTTCCAACGCCGGGAACCCCGGTTATTCCAACTCGGATACTGGATAATGGATACTGGATACTGGAAGGTTGATCAGAAGGGGAAACTGTATCTTGCTGACTGCCGACTGTCGACTGCCGACTTTTCAAACATTCTGTAATAATCTCTTGTGCAAGCTTCTGATGCAAGGGCAAAGAACTCTCAATCAGCGTAATGGCCTTACTCAGGATGGTACGGTTGCCTGAAAAGATGCCGGTAAGAAATTCATTCTTGCCAGGCAGGGACCTCCTCTGGCCTCTGATCTTTTTTACAGCATCGGCATTGATCTGATCGGGTTGCTCAATCCCTTGCATCACACTTAAGGCACTTTCCTTGTCATCACTGGCTTTGGCCATGGTTCCGGGATCATTTCAGCAAAATTAATTAGATTTTTATTTAAAACTTTATTAATTTTGCGCCCCCAAACTCTCCGTAGCTCAGTTGGTAGAGCAATTGACTCTTAATCAATGGGTCCCAGGTTCGAGTCCTGGCGGGGAGACGAATCAAATAGCGAAATGGCGAAACAGTTTCGCTATTTTTTTTTATGAATATTTATTTCGCTACCTCAAAATTCCTCCATCTCGCACTATTATTTTTCAATGATTGTCATTCCATCATAAGTATCTATATTTTTGCATATCAAATCTGGAACGGCCTATTCCTGGTATTTATTACCGGAGAATTTGACTAATGCATTAATACTCATTATCAATATGAAACAATTTCGAAAACACAGAATAGTAATTTTCACGCTGATTTTCTTATTCGTCACCGCATCTGCCCATTCCCAGAAGGATAAACCTGATAAACAGCCGGAAGCAGACGCAGGGATTAAAAATGAGATCAAAACTGCACTGGAAAAATGGAATGATGCTGCCAAAAGCAGAAATTTAAAGCAATTCATGGAGTTGTATGATAATTCACCTGATATTATGCTCGTGGGTTCAGACAGCGGGGAGATCTTCATGGGTCGCGAACAGATTGAGAACTGGGCTACAAAACTCCTTTCCTTTGCCAGTTTCTCCTGGGATATGAAAAGGATCGACATCGATGCCAACGGAAACACTGCCTGGGTGTTCATGGATGGGTTTATGGTCGTCACCAATGATAAAGGTAAAACCCGAAAACTCCCTTATCGTTTCACCGGTATTCTTGTGAAGGTAAACAACACCTGGAAATGGCGTCTCTTCTCCGGCTCGGCGCCTGGCAGTCACTAAATCAGAGGTATGGGTTCAAGTTTCTTTTGTTTGCATTTTTCCCATCAAATACTTAAGAAGTGCCCGATGAAAACGAAAACGATTGTACTCCTCGCATTTTTCATGATCGCAATTCATGCCTCCTCCCAAAAACAGGGGCAGGTCCGCATAGATTCCTTACTTCAGGAATTACCCAAATCAAAAGAAGATACAAACAAGGTAAAGTTGCTGAATGACCTGAGCTATACTTATCGCACCATCAACTCCGACGAAGGAATCAAATTCGGAATGCAATGTTTGTCACTGGCCGAGAAACTTCACTGGAAATCGGGGATTGCCAAAGCTAATGATGTATTAGGAATGAACTATCACTTTGGGAAAGCCGATTATCCCAGGGCCCTTGAGTTTTACTTAAAATCGCTTAAGATCAGTGAGGAAGTTAATGATAAACGTCGAATGTCAATGAGTTATAACAGGTTGGGGAAAATTTATTTCAGGTTATCTGAACTTGAAAAGGCATTGGATTATTATCAGAAATCTTTGAAGATAGCCCGGGAATCCGGGGATAAAGTCACCATACAGGATGCTCTGATCAACATCGGGGGAGTTTATCAGGGGCAAAAAGATTACCCCCGGGCGTTGGATTATTTTAACCAGGCTTTGAATATCAACCAGTCCATCGGAAACAAATCAGGTTGTGCTGCCGCTTTAAATGCCATCGGATTTGTTTATAGGTTGAAAATGGATTTCTCAAAAACACATCAGTATTGTGAAGAAGCTGTAAAATACTATGAAGCAGCCGGGAATAAACTGGCCATGGCAAACGAGCTGGAAGACATTGGTGACTTATACCGTCAGCAGGCCGAATACACTAAAGCCCTGGAGTATCTTTTCAGGGCTTTGAGGCTGCAAAAGGAATTAAATGAAAAGAGAAGTGTAAGTTATAACTATGGTGTCATTGCCTATACCTATTTCCTGATCGCAACCGATAGAAATAAAACCACATTGAATAAAATGTTTGCCGGGAACAAACAGAAGGCCATTAAACTGTCGAGGATCTATGCTGACAGCTCGGTCGCAATTCAAAAAGAATTGGGGGATCTTTATCTCCTGCAGGATACTTACATCTCAATGAGCCGGGGCTGGGAGCAGATCGGAGATTATAAGGGAGCGCTGGAATGTTATAAGAATTACATAAAGGCCAGGGACTCCGCTTTTAACCTTGAAAAGGATAAAAAGCTCACCCAGCTTGCCATGAAGTATGAATTTGACAAGAA
>JBAXRT010000025.1:0-27949 GCA_037131065.1 bacterium
GCACGGGAGGTCCTCCAGAAAAATGATATGACGCGTTTGAAAAACGAAGAAAAAGAGATCAATGTCTGATAACCCAGGAAAGAAAAAAGCCTTGGGACGGGGCTTAAGCGCTCTTCTGGATAACCCGGAGTCAGAAGTGCACGGACGCGAAATAGCCTCCGATTACCTCTCCGGCAGTATTGCCCAACTGAAGATAGAGCTGATTGAAGCAAATCCATTTCAGCCCCGTAATCACTTCAACGAAAATGAACTGGCTGAATTGGCCCTGTCGATCCAGCAGCAGGGGATCATCCAACCGATAACCGTCAGAAAATTAGGGTATGACAAATACCAGCTCATTGCCGGTGAAAGAAGGCTGAAGGCCGCAAAACTTTCAGGGCTGGATAGCATACCAGCCTTTGTGCGCATTGCCAATGACGAGCAGATGCTGGAAATGGCCCTTGTAGAAAACATCCAGCGAGAAGACCTAAACCCGCTGGAAATTGCACTCAGCTTCCACCGGCTGATCGAAGAGTGTAAAATAAGGCAGGATGAGTTATGCCAGAAGGTGGGAAAAGACAGAACAACTGTATCAAACTATATCCGTTTACTCAAACTCCCGTCGGAGATCCAGGTTGCCCTGCGTGATGAGCTGATCACTATGGGACATGCAAGGGCAATCATCAATATTGAAAATGAGAAAGATCAATTGCTGATCCTTCAGACCATCCTCGTTAAGAAATTATCTGTCCGCAAGGTTGAGGACCTGGCCCGCACAATCCAATCGGGCAAGCAGATCTCTGCAAACAATCCTGTGGCTGCCCTTCCACCCCGTTTCGAACAGGGGAAGGCCTCCCTCAATTCAAAACTTCAGTCGAGGGTCGATGTCCGGGTTAACCGTAAAGGAGCCGGATCGATCACCATCCCATTTAACTCGGAAGACGATTTCAACAGGATTGTATCCAAATTTGAACTCTAGATGAGAGCAGGGATTTTGCTGTTTTTTCTGTTTTCCTTCTCCCTGATTTTTCCGCTGCCGACCTTTTCGCAGACTAAAAACCCGCAGGAAGAGCTACCTGATTCGATCAGGGAGAAGGAGCACTCGCCTACCAAAGCAACCCTGATGTCGACTTTTGTTCCTGGGCTGGGACAGATCTATAATAAAAAATACTGGAAACTTCCTATCATCTACGCAGGTTTTGGTGTGATGACCTATTTTATCGTCTTCAACACCAACCTCTATATGGATTACAAATGCGCATATATAGAATCTTCCAACGGTAATAAAAATGGCAATTACAGTGTGCTGGTATATAAATACAAGCCGGATGAGTTGCTCTCTGCAAGGGAGTATTACAGGCGTAACCTGGAAATTACCTGCTTAATCACTGCGCTCTGGTATATTCTCAACATTGTGGATGCAGCGGTTGATGCCCATCTTTATACATTTAACATTACCGATAAACTTTCAATGAATTTCGGACCGTCTGTTCAGTCATACGGTTTCCGAAACGAGCCTTCTACCGGTTTGAAAATAAAGTTCAAATTCTGAAAATCACCACAGGAGTATGAAAATAGCACTTTTAGGATATGGAAAGATGGGACAGGAGATTGAGAAAATGGCCATCAAGCGTGGTCACGATATCTCCCTGATCCTGGATAATATCGAAAACTGGGAAGAGCGCGGACATCTACTCAGGGAATGTGAGATAGGAATCGATTTTTCCACCAGCGACAGCGTAGTCGATATCATCTACCGCTGTTTTGAAGCCAATATTCCTGTAGTTACCGGGACCACGGGCTGGCATGACGACCAGGATAGGGTCTTCCAGGAGTGCCAGAGACAGGGTAAGACCTTATTCTATGCAACGAATTTCAGCATCGGGGTCAACATCTTTTTTGAACTGAACCGTTTTCTTTCATCTCAGATGTCGAGGTGGCATGAATATGAGATATCCATCGAGGAGACGCACCATGTTCATAAGCAGGATGCCCCGAGCGGCACAGCCATTGTCCTTGCAAACGATATCATCAGGAACATTGAAAGAAAGGAGAAATGGGTGAAGGAGATCTCCGAGAATCCGGAAGAGATCGAGATAAAGTCTTACCGTACTGAAAATATACCCGGTACGCATATCGTTCGCTACGAATCGGAAATTGACAGCATAGAGATTATTCACACGGCCAAGAACAGGCGCGGATTTGCACTCGGCGCACTGCTTGCTGCCGAATGGGTCATCGGACAAAAAGGGGTCTTTTTTATGAAAGATATGCTCCAATCCCAAAAAATCTCAGACGTTTGACACGAAAACCCCTGAAATTCCGTTTATAATATTGTAAATCTGATCGCATGAACTTATATTTAGTATTATCTGTTCTTTTTTTCCTCGCAACAATTGTCGGACTCTGGGGAATCTTCATAAAGGCAGGCTTCAAAGGGTGGTATATCCTGGTCCCTTTTTATAATTTTTACATCTGGCTTAAGATCATCAGGCGGCCCCTCTGGTGGTATATTTTTCTTCTCGTACCTTTCATCAATGTGTTTGTAATCCTGCTGATGATCGTCGAGCTTGCCAAGTGCTTCAAGAAATATGGCCTGGGCGCACAGGCTCTTTCCGTCCTCTTCCCCTTCGTTTATCTTCCCTGGCTTGGTTTCTCGGCCGGTGAGAAATATTTCGATCCTTCAACCCAGCCCCCGGTCAAAAAATCTGCCGTCAGGGAGTGGGTTGATGCCATCATCTTTGCCGTTATCGCAGCGAGCATAATCCGCATCTTCCTGATCGAAGCCTATACGATCCCCACCTCTTCCATGGAGAAGACGCTCCTCGTTGGAGACTACCTCTTTGTGAGCAAACTGAGTTTCGGGCCAAAAGTACCAAATACGCCGATTGCATTCCCTTTTGTCCACCACACATTACCGCTCACAGAATCGACGAAATCCTATCTTGAATGGATCAAACTTCCCTACTACCGTTTCCCGGGCTTATCTGACGTCAAAAACATGGACGTCGTGGTTTTCAATTATCCCGACGGCGACACGCTCTCGACCAAATTCCAGAGTAACATCAGCTACTACCAGCTGGTCCGCCAGTTCGGGCGTGACGCGGTATGGAACAACAAGGAGTATTTCGGTGAGATCATCGCACGCCCGGTTGACAAGCGGGAGAATTTCATCAAGCGATGTATCGGGATTGCTGGTGATACAATCCAGATCATTGACAGTAAAGTATTCATCAACGGGCATGAAGAGCAGAATCCGGGCAATAGGCAGTTCAAATACCTGGTTAAAACCGATGGTAACCCGATCAATGTCAAAAATCTAACCAAGCTTGACATAACCGAAAACATTGCCACCGATAATAACGGCACATATGAGATGACTCTTTCGGATGCTTCACTTGAAAAGATCCGGCAGTTCAGCAATGTTGTTTCGGTCGTACCGGAGATCCTTCCGGCAGGCGCCTGGGAACCAAACATCTTCCCGTTCGATTCGAATTACAGGTGGAATGTCGACAACTTTGGCCCGATCTTAGTTCCGAAGGCCGGGATGACAGTTCCCATCAACCTTCAAAACCTCTCTCTCTATAAAAGGATCATCAGGGTATTCGAATGCAATGATCTTGATATCAGGGACGGAAAGATTTATATCAACGGAAAGGAGGCCACAGAGTATACTTTCAGGATGAACTACTACTGGATGATGGGTGACAACCGACACAACTCGGCCGACTCGAGATACTGGGGGTTTGTCCCCGAAGACCATGTGGTCGGGAAAGCAGTATTTGTCTGGCTCTCGATGGATCCGAACAAATCGCTTCTTGATGGAAAAATCCGGTTGAGCAAACTTTTCCGATTCGTAAAATAACTATTTTTGTAACCTCTAATTCTTTAACCATGAAAAAAACAATGATATTTTTCGTTTTACTGGCATTCACTTTTTCCTTCTATTCCCTTAATGCTGTATCTGGCAAACCTTTTGAAGGGGTGATCACATACAAGATAACATATCCCGACAGCAAGTTCACAGAAAGCCAGATGGCCATGTTCCCAAAGATATTCACTGTGACCGTCAAGGGGCAGAAATCGTTGACTGAACTTTCAACAAGTATGGGAAACCAGAGAGAGATCGTTGATTATGTTGAAAAAACAAAGGTCGCGCTCATTGATATGATGGGACAGAAATATGCCATCAGGCAAACACTCCAGGACATCGAAAAAGAGAATGCCAAGACAGCCAAACCAGCGATAAAACTCACCCCTGACACAAAAATCATTGCAGGCTACAGCTGTAAAAAGGCGATTGTTACGGTGGATGACAACGGTACAAAGTATACTTATGAGATTTATTATACCAATGAACTGGGGAGCGGCAACATGAATTTCGACAATCCCCTTTACAAAGACATTGATGGTGTTCTGATGGAGTTTAGCATGAACACAAAACAGCTTATCATGAAATTCATGGTAACCAATGTCGAGAAAAAAATTGTATCGTCGTCGCTGTTTGAGATACCATCAGACTATAAACTCACAACCCAGGAAGAACTGAAATCCAAATTTGGAGGTATGGAATAATGATCCATGGCCAAGTATAAAAACCCCATAAAAACAAATACATTCAGAGAGGAGCCGAGGGGGGAGGAAAACGAGGTTCAGAACGTTCCGCCTAAAGAGCCAAAACCAAAAAGAAAGAGAGAAAAAAAGGAGGAAAAACCAAAAAAGGAGAAACGTGTACTCACGGAGCAGGAACTTGCAAAGCGGGAACAACGTTTCAGGGTGCTTGGACTTTTCTTTCTTCTTACATCCGTTTTCCTGTTGCTTTCTTTTGCCTCTTACCTTCAGACCTGGAAGGCGGATTTCAGTTTCAACGATACCGTATTCAAGCATTTCTCCTTTGATCATCTGGTAGACAATCAGATCCCTGTCGAGAACTGGATGGGAAAAACAGGCTCTCTGGTCGCATTTCTTTTTATTTCCAGGTGGTTTGGCATCACCGCATTTTTTTTCATCGTTATCTTGTTCAATACCGGGATGAAGATGTTCTTTAATATCACCCTTCTGCCAGTATTGAAAACGCTTGAATACAGCTTCTTCGGCATACTCTGGTTCCCGGTATTATTCGGGCTGGCTGTTCCCGGAAATGACCTGCTTTCGGGTGCGTACGGCTACCAGATGAACCTTCTGCTGATCGAGTTCCTTGGAACTTCAGGTCTCGGCCTATTGCTGGGGTTTACCATGCTGAGCTTTTTTATCCTTGCATTCAATATCCCATTCAGGTGGCTCAAAAAGAGGGCTGAAGAGGAGCCGTCGGAAGAGGAGGTTCTGCCTCCTGTTGCTATTGCTGAAGCCCAAGCAGAATCCATTAAGGAGGCAACGATACCTGTTGATTTACCGATCAACGAGTTTATAACACCACCAGTGGAGAGAGAGATGGAGGTCGATCTGTCCCTTTCTGAACAGGAACCAAGTGCGGATCTCCTCCCCGGTCTCGAACTTCAGATTGAAGCGCCTGTCGAGGAAAATGCCGGTACAGGAAACATTGAGCATTACACTATCAATACCCCGTATGACCCGACCCTCGACCTTCCAAAATATAAATATCCCACACTCGACCTACTGAGTGATTACGGCGGAGAATCAGTGAACGTCAGAAAAGAGGAGCTTGAAAACAACAAGGACAGGATCGTCCAGACGCTGAACAACTATGATATCAGGATCCAGAAGATAAAAGCCACGATCGGTCCCGCCGTTACCCTTTATGAGATCGTGCCTGAGGCAGGGATCAGGATTTCAAGGATCAAGAACCTCGAGGATGACATTGCTCTAAGCCTGGCCGCACTCGGAATCCGGATCATTGCACCTATACCAGGTAAGGGAACGATCGGGATCGAAGTCCCGAACCAGCACCCGGAGATCGTCTCGATCAAATCTTTGCTCGGATCAGATAAATTCAAAAGCAGCAGCTTCGAGCTGCCTTTTGTGATGGGTAAAACCATTTCGAACGAAACTTTTATTGCCGACCTTGCCAAGATGCCTCACCTGTTGATGGCTGGTGCAACGGGCCAGGGGAAATCAGTCGGACTGAATACCATTATCACCTCTCTCCTTTATAAAAAGCATCCGTCCCAGGTCAAATTTGTCCTGATCGACCCGAAGAAGGTTGAACTTACTCTCTATTCCAAGATTGAGCGCCATTTCCTTGCCAAGCTTCCCGATTCGGAGGAAGCTATCATCACCGATACCAAAAAGGTGATCCGGACCCTGAACTCCCTCAATATTGAGATGGATAACCGCTACGACCTGCTCAGGGATGCGCAGGTAAGGAACATTAAGGAGTATAATGATAAATTCTTTGCACGGAAGCTGAATCCCAATGACGGACATCACTTTCTCACTTACATCGTTGTTGTGATCGATGAGTTTGCCGATCTGATCATGACGGCAGGAAGGGAGATTGAAACACCGCTGACCAGGCTTGCACAGCTTGCCCGTGCCACCGGGATCCATCTGATCATCGCCACACAGCGGCCCTCGGTGAACATCATCACGGGAACGATCAAAGCCAACTTCCCGGCCAGGATCGCGTTCCGGGTTATATCGAAGATCGATTCCAGGACTATCCTGGATTCTTCAGGGGCAGACCAGCTCATAGGCCGTGGTGATATGCTCCTGTCAACCGGCAGTGACCTCATCAGGCTGCAGTGTGCCTTTGTCGATACCCCGGAGATCGACAAGCTTACCGAATTCATCGGATCCCAGCGCGGGTACCCTGAGGCCTTTGCACTTCCCGAATATTATGATGAAGATAATGAGCCGGGAAAGGAGTTTGACTCGAATGAAAAAGATGAGTTCTTCGCCGATGCGGCGAGGCTTGTCGTTCAGCATCAGCACGGTTCGACCTCCCTTATCCAACGAAAGCTGAAGCTTGGTTACAACCGTGCCGGAAGGATCATCGACCAGCTGGAAGCAGCAGGTATCGTCGGATCATTTGAGGGAAGTAAAGCCAGAGAGGTAAAATTCAAGGATCTGGGCAGCCTGGAGCAATACCTGAACGGGTTGACCGATGATTGATCCTGATCCAGAAACAACAACCAAATAACTGAAAAAACTATCTATGAAATGGATTTTGACATGTATCCTGAGCCTGCTGGCGATGCTTGCATCTGCCCAGGGGAAAGATATTAAAGCAACCGAACTGCTCGAGGAAGTCAGTGCAAAGGTAAAAGCCTGCAAATCAGTCAAAGTAGACTTTTCCTATTCAATGCAGAATGCAAAAGCCAAGATCAATGAGGAAAAGACAGGAAGCCTCCTTATATCGGGGGATAAATACAGGATGATTGCTGCAGGAAGGATTATCTTCAGCGACGGTAAGGCCATCTGGACCTATACTGAAAGCTCGAACGAGGTCCAGATCCATTCGACTGATGATGCCGACGACGCGATGACCCCCTCAAAATTGCTCTCCTCCTACAATGCGAATTATAAAAGCAAGATCATTAAAGAGAAGGGCCAGGAGCCTAACATTGAAATGATCGAGCTGATACCCAACAAGCAGAAAAACATTACCAAGGCCATCCTGGGGGTCGATAAAACAAAAAAGCAGGTTAAGAGCTTTACCCTGTTCGATAAGAACGGGAGCATTTATACTTATAAGATCATAAAGTACCAGACCGATGTCCCGACCGAGAAGAGCGATTTCCTTTTTGATCCGGGAAAATTCCCGGGCGTAGATGTTGAAGACATGCGGTAACCGATGGTTGCCAGACCAATTTCCGATCCCCACCTGTTAAAGGCAAAAGCCGATGAGATCAGGATTTCCGTGATCCGGAGCCTTGCCGAAGCAGGCTCAGGCCATCTCGGTGGATCTCTTGACCTGGCTGATATTTTTACTGTCCTCTATTTTTCCATACTCAGGCATGATCCTGAAAAGCCAGGCTGGGAGGAACGTGACCGGCTGATCCTATCGATCGGGCATGTTGCTCCGGTGCTCTATGCAACGCTGGCACATGCCGGATACTTTCCGGTTGGGGAACTTCTTACATTACGCAAACTTGGAAGCCGTCTCCAGGGCCATCCAGGCAGGGATCACGGTCTTCCGGGGATTGAACTTTCGGCAGGATCACTGGGCCAGGGTTTATCCGTAGCCTCAGGAATGGCTATGGGAGCAAGGATGGACCGGAAAGACTGGCGTGTCTTCTGTATTATGGGTGACGGCGAACTTCAGGAGGGGTCTGTATGGGAATCGGCTATGGCGGCTGCCCATCATAACCTTGGCAATCTGGTTGCCATTGTCGACCGGAACGGGTTACAGATCGATGGTCCCACTGAGATGGTTATGCGACTCGAACCCCTTCGGCAAAAATGGGAGTCCTTTGGCTGGAATGTCTGTGAATGCGATGGCCACGATCACTTTCAACTTCTTGACACCTTTCAATCCCTTACAAACCTGAAAGGGAAGCCCTCTGTCATTCTAGCAAAGACGATCATGGGGAAGGGAGTCACTTCCATTGAAGGTGATTATCGGTGGCATGGGAAGGTTCCGATGAGGGAACAGGCAGAGGAGTTTGTTAAAGAGGTAGGAGGATAAGAGGATAGGATGATACGAGGATAGGTGATTAAGTTATTAGGTGAATAGGTGGAAAAACGATTTATTAACCGGGGGAATAAGGCAACGAAGACGGGGTTCGGGGAGGGATTGCTGATGGCGGGAAACCGTGATCCAAGGGTGGTTGCGATCGGAGCGGACATCACTACCTCGGTCGGTGTAAATCTTTTTGCTGAAAAGTTCCCCGGACGGTTCATCTCGCTGGGAATAGCCGAACAGAATTGTGCCGGTTTCGCAGCCGGTCTTTCACTATCGGGAAAGGTCCCTGTTTTCTCCACGTATGGAGTGTTTGCATCTCTCCGCGCAGCGGACCAGATCAGAATTTCGGTTTGCTACAACAATCTTCATGTCATCATTGGAGGTGCACATGCGGGTGTTTCGGTTGGGCCCGACGGGGCAACACACCAGGCGCTTGAAGATATTGCAGTGATGCGGGCCATGCCGAACATGACAGTTCTCTCCCCCTGCGATGCAACCCAGGCAAGTATCCTGACCATGGCTGCTGTTGAAAAGTTGAACGGGCCCGTCTATATTCGTTTTGGCAGGGAAGCGATGCCCGATTTTACTCACGATGGGATGGAGACTAAGATCGGAAAGGCGCAGATACTCCACGAAGGCTCAGACCTGGCCATCATTGCCACCGGCCATCTTGCCTGGGAAGCCCTTCAAGCGGCCTATACCCTTGAGGACCGCGGTATTCATGCCCGGGTCCTGAACATCCATACCATCAAACCGATCGACGAATTGGCCATTATTGAAGCGGCAAAGGGAACAGGGCTCATCCTAACAGCGGAAGAGCACCAGGTTGCCGGCGGACTTGGCAGTGCGGTTGCGGAGGTGGTATGCCGGAATTTCCCGGTCCGCATGGAGATGATCGGGATCAGGGATCGATTCGGGGAGTCGGGAGACCCGTTTGAACTGATGAAAAAATTCGGACTGACGGCGGCTTCCATTGAACAGGCTGCTCTTGAGTTACTCAACAACAAAGGCTGATCATTTCCTTCAGAGATCTTCGGGGTAATCAATCTTGACAAGGTGAAGACCGCAGGCAGGAACGGACATCCCGGCATTTGACCGGTCGAGGCTGCCGATGATCCATTGCAGTTCATCCAGTGAGAGTTTGCCTTTGCCCATCTTGAGCAGGGTACCAACGATGGCTCTCACCATGTTCCGGAGGAACCGGTCGGCCCTGATAGTGAAGAGCAGCTCCTTTCCTTCCCATTCCCAGACGGCATATTCGACCTTGCAGATGTTTGTCTTTGTATCGGTGTCGACCTTTGAGAAAGAGGTAAAATCCCTGGTTTGAATAATCAGACGGGCACCCTGGTTCATAAGTTCAACATCCAGCGAACCATGCATCGGAAGAGTAAGACCATCACGGAAAGGATCTTTTTCGGGTGATAAAAAATATTGATAGGTTCTGGATAACGCCGAAAATCTCGCATGTGAATCGGGTTTGACCGGAAAGATCCGGTAGAGTGCTATATCGGGATCCAAGTATGAATTTAGTTTAAAAATAAGATTTTCGAGCCTTCGTGGCGGCAGCGGTGAGGCAGCATCGAAGTGGGCAAAATATTCTGAGGAGTGTACACCGGCATCGGTGCGTCCTGCCCCGGTGAGCCGGACCTGCACACGCAGCATCATACTCATGGCCTCTTCAACGACCTGCTGAACCGAGCGTCCGTTTGGCTGACGCTGCCAGCCACTGTAATGAGTTCCCTTGTAGGCCATTTTAATAAAATACCTCTGCGTCGCCAATGTTCCCTTTTTATAATCTTTGACTTTCCCTGTAAAGGCAGGAATATTTTTCAAAGGTACGATTAATGAAAATATCTCTCGGAAACCGATGTTCCGGTCGGAAAGATTATTTAGACCGACTAAAAATTCATCCATTTAATAAAATAATATTTTCTATTGTTAGTTTATTCACAAAAGAAGTTATAATTTTGCTTGGTTTTAAGGCTTAAAAACTTTTATTATCTATAAATCAATAGTTTAAAGAAAAATAAAGATGGCAACTAACGATTACCTTATTCATGATTTGGTTGAAAAACACGGTCATGATAGAACCAGTCTGATGCCAATCCTACAGGGTGTAGTTGATTCGAAGAACTACATTTCAGACATGGACATGACAGAGATTGCAAGGGAACTTGATATGTCGGCCGCCCAGGTTTTTGGGACAGCAACCTTTTATTCATTCCTGGATACTGAACCTCGGGGAAAATACGTGATCCGTGTTTGTAAAACCATTACATGCGACATGCACGGAAAGAAGACGATCATCCAGACCCTGGAAGACATGCTGAAGATCAAGACCGGGGAGACCACTCCCAACAAGAAGTTCACCTTGCTGGAGACGAATTGCCTGGGCTGGTGCCATGAAGGACCCGCCATGCTCATCAATGAAAAGCCCTTTTCAGGGCTTACACCTGAGAAGGTACACGATATCATCAGCGAATACATGCATAAGTAATTATTAAATCAAAGGAGATTACATCATGTCAGAATCAATGCTAAAGAGAGTTGATCTCATTTTCGGTGAATATTCCAACGTTAAATATCAGGTGCTGGCAGATACGCTGATACGTTCCAACGAAGATATTTTAAAAGATATAATGGATTCAGGCCTCAAGGGAAGAGGCGGAGCCGGTTTCCCGACTGCCATGAAATGGAAACTGACTGCTGATGCACCGGGGAATGAAAAATATGTTGTATGCAATGCTGATGAAGGGGAACCCGGCACTTTCAAAGACAAGGAGATCCTCACGCGCGTTCCGAGAAAGGTGTTTTCCGGGATGGCCATCTGCGGGAAGGTGATCGGCGCAAAGAAGGGGTTTCTCTATCTTCGCGGCGAGTACCGTTTCCTTCTTCCTGAACTGAACAAAGAGATCGAAACATTTCACGAATTTGCCAGGGAACTTGGGGTTGATTTCACAATAGAGATCCTCCTAGGCAGCGGCGCTTACATCTGTGGTGAGGAGAGCGCCCTTTTTGAATCCATGGAAGGCGAACGCGGCGAACCGCGAAACAAGCCCCCCTATCCCACCAACTCAGGTTATCTTAAAAAGCCTACGGTCATCAACAATGTTGAGACCTTTGTGAATGTGCTGATGATTATGCGGCTTGGCGCCGACCAGTATAAGAAGCTCGGCACCACCGACTCGAGGGGATCCAAAGTATTCTCCGTTTCAGGGGATACACCGATTCCCGGCATTTATGAACTGGAGTTGGGAATGCCGCTTGACCGTTTCGTGGATGAATTCGGAGATGGAGACACAAAGGCAGTGCAGG
Organism: bacterium; assembly: GCA_037131065.1. Lineage (GTDB taxonomy): Bacteria > Bacteroidota > Bacteroidia > Bacteroidales > FEN-979 > JBAXRT01. Next base: position 11,879 of record JBAXRT010000025.1, read on the forward strand.
TCGGAGGCGCATCGGGTTTCTGCGTACCAAGGAAAAAATTCAAGGATACCGTGATCGGGTTTGAGGGCGTTCCGACCGGAGGATCGATGATGATCTTTAACAGTTCCCGCTCCATGTATAATGTATTGCACAACTACCTTGAGTTCTTTGAAGAAGAATCCTGCGGCCAGTGCACCCCTTGCCGGGTCGGCTGCCAGCAGTTGCTCAAGGGCATTGTCGCCGTTAAGAAGGGTGAAAAGAAGACCGGTTACCTCGACCAGCTCATGAAACTTAGCGAAAGCATGAAGATCACTGCAAAGTGCGGTCTCGGCCAGTCGGTTGCCAACTCATTCTCTTCCATCGTCAATAATTTCAGAGAAGAGATGATCTATTAATCCATTGTTAACCAGATAATAAGAAAACAAGATATGGCTAAGAAAAAGATAAACCTGGTGATTGACGGGATCAAGATTGCCGTCGAGGAAGGGACAACCATTCTGGAGGCTGCAAGGAAGCTGAACATACACATACCTACCCTCTGTTACCATGACGACCTGTGTGTTGCAGGCAACTGCCGGGTTTGTGTGGTTGAACAGGAGAAGATGAAATCCCTGCCTGCCGCTTGTGCGATGCCGGTCTCGGAAGGGATGATCATCCATACCAACAGCATGAAGGTACGTCTTGCCCGAAAGCACGTCGTGGAACTTTTGCTTTCAGAGCACAATGCCGACTGCACAAAATGTTATAAGAACGGCAATTGTGAATTGCAGGTACTGGCTTCACAGATGCTGACCGGGGACCACATGTTCCTTGATCTTGTTCCCGATAAAAAATACACCCTCGACTCCTTCAACACAGCTATTATCAAGGACGACTCCCGCTGCATCCGTTGCCAGCGCTGCGTCCGTACCTGCGAAGAGCTACAGAGCGTCAGTGCACTGGGTGTCGCTTACAAGGGAAGCAAGATGAAAATATCTACTTTCTATGAGCATTCGCTTTTGGAAGTCGTCTGTACCAATTGCGGCCAGTGCGTAAACCGCTGTCCGACCGGTGCCCTGATCGAACGCAACTACATTGACCAGGTATGGGATGCCATCTACGATACCAACAAGCATGTGGTTGTTCAGACCGCTCCTGCCGTCCGTATTGCCCTTGGAGAAGCACTCGGAATGCCCCCGGGCAAAATCGTTACTGGTAAGATGGTTACCGCTCTGAAACGTCTCGGGTTCAATTCGGTCCTTGATACCGATTTCACTGCGGACCTGACCATCATTGAAGAGGGTCACGAACTGCTGAACCGTCTGAAAAAGGCACTGGTCGACAAGGATCCGAAGGTATCACTGCCGATGGCCACCTCCTGTTCCCCCGGCTGGATAAAATTCATTGAACATACATTTCCCGAATATCTGCCGAACCTTTCGACCTGCAAATCCCCGCAACAGATGTTTGGCGCACTTGCGAAAACATATTACGCCCAGAAACGCAAACTCGATTCCAAAAACATCGTCTCGGTGTCAGTGATGCCCTGCACTGCGAAGAAGTTTGAAGCCAATCGTCCAGAAATGAGATCAAGCGGGTATAAGGATGTTGATTTTGTTCTGACCACCCGTGAACTTGCGATCATGATCAAACAGGCCGGTCTCGATTTTGAAGCCCTTCCTGAAGAGCGTTTCGACAGCATAATGGGCAGTTCAACCGGGGCAGCCGTTATTTTCGGTTCCACTGGTGGCGTAATGGAAGCAGCGCTCCGCACGGCATACGAAGTTGTGACCGGCCGAGAAGTTCCGTTTGATGGCCTTAACATAACCGCGGTCCGCGGAACAGAAGGTGAGATCAGGGAAGCATCCATCAAGATCGACAAGGTAAAACCTGAATGGAAATTCCTTGAGGGAGTTGAGCTGAAATGTGTTGTGGCAAACGGCCTTGCCAATGCAAAAAAGGTCATGCAGAATGTAAAAGAGGGCAAAGCCCATTATCATTTTATTGAGATCATGGCTTGCCCGGGCGGATGTCTCGGTGGCGGTGGACAACCCATTCCGACTAACCAGGAGATCCGTTCAAAACGAAAAAAGGCTATTTACGAAGAAGATATGGGTATGCCCATCCGAAAATCACATGAAAATCCAGAAATTGCTGAGATCTACAAAGAATTCCTACTCGAACCACTCGGGCACAAATCCCATGAACTACTCCATACTCACTATACTCCTCGGAAGAGGTACTAGACACACACTACCCTTACTACAAAAAGCTGCCCGGGAGGCAGCTTTTTTTTTATAAAAAAGGCTGCCTGAATTTAACAGGCAGCCTAAGCGCATCTAATTATATGGTATAAAGAACGAAAAGGATTAATCTTCAATTTCTATAACGATCTTCTTCCCGTATTTGGTATTCTTGATCGAGTAGTTTTTAACCTTGCTCATGGGAATGTCGCCGATCACATCGGAAATGGTCTCCCCCCTTTTCTCCCGGTAGAAAAAATCGCCGCCCGAAAACACATTCCCGTGCCCCCGGTAGATATCCTCAAAATCTTCCGGTGAAGGTAAATCGCCCACTTCACAGGGAAAATCAAAATTATATTTGTATTCATACCGGTGTGGATTTTTATCGCCGTGCACCCTGACGTGCCCCCCCGGGCCCCTCTGAATAACGATGCATTTCTCGATCTTTTTGGTGATTGAGTCCATCTCTCCAGAATCGGGGATATCAGCTGTGATCATAACCTGTACATCCTTCATCTCCTTCTCCAGTCCTTTCATTTCTATCTGGAGTTCCTTTGCCATTTTTTTCAGCGCATCGGGATCAATATCGTCGGTTGTAAAAGTCGTATCAATGATTGTGGTTTTACCATCCTTATCAGAAACGACTTTCAAAACGACAGTCTTATTCTTTTCCTTTTTGAGTTCGTTTTGTGCCTTGACCGGCTTTATGATAAAAATGCTGAAGATCAAAGCAAGACCGATCATCATCGGGATTGATTTAAAGGTTGAAAAATTTTTCATAGAGTTGTTGTTTGGGTTGATGAAGCAAAACTAATGGCTCTTAGGCCTGGAATTTGTTAATCAAGCGTTAAAATTGGTTAAGAAATAGTTAATCTTTTTTTTCAGGCTGATCCTTTTGATAATTTTGAGCCATGAATAAAAAGACCCTCTACTGGATCATTGGATTCATCTGTATCTCACTGGCTGGCATCATCCTTGTCCAGTATCTGTGGATCAGGAATGCCATTGAAATCAAGGAGGTGCAATTTGACAGGAGTGTTAATGATGCCCTGAGTATGACTGTTAACAAACTCGAGATCCGCGACAATGTCAACTTTCTTAGTAAAAACCTGGTTGGTGACAGTATGCGGATGATGATCCAGGCATTTGCAAAGGATACGATAATCTCATCACCGGGAAAAATTGACTCTATGATCGCCATTGAAGAGGACATGGACTACCTCCCTGCTCCAGGCAAACCCGGAAGGAACAAAATAATTAACAGTCCTGGCGTCTATTACGTTGATTATACCCAGGAGGTAAGATATATGGATTCGGTCATGGATGGATGGAAGGAGAGCATGGCATTTCCCGATCAGCTCTTTTTCAACGTGGAGTTTAACTGGGATGAGAGTGATATGGCTCGTATTGACTCGCTCATGAAAGTGCAGGAGCAGCAGCTTAAACGCTCGCAGGAAATAAATAAAAAAAGGAGCAAGGCACCCCATCGTGAGGTAATCATTGAACAACCTGACCGTTCCATCCACCAGTATTACCAGTTCAGTGTCTCTCCCGAACCTATTGTCAGCATCAGAAACACTAAAAGAAGGCCACCTTCTCCCCCTCCCTCCCAGGATGCGCATGAAAAGATCAAGAGCCTGACCGTTAAGGCGAAAAAATTGCAGGATGTCATCAAGAAAATGGCCATCGAGATTGAAACCGATACGAAGCCCATCTCCCAGCGGATCGAAAAGTATAAACTGGAGAAGATTCTCATAAATTCTTTCAGTAACAAGGATATCACCCTTCCATTTGAATTCGCCGTTCAATCCTCCTACAACGACTCTACCCATTTTCCTTTACAGTCTGAGGGGTTCTCCAGCCATTATAAAGGGACCCATTACCGTACCTCGTTATTTCCAAACGATGTTTTCCAGAAACCGGAATACCTCCTGGTCTACTTTCCAAATAAACAGTCACATGTCCTGAAGTCGCTTTCTCTGGTCATGGTCGGATCCGTTTTTTTCACTCTTTTTATTATTCTCTCCTCCGGGATGAGTATCTTTTTCATGGTCAGGCAAAAAAAGGTATCGGACATCAAGACCGACTTCATCAACAACATGACCCATGAGTTCAAGACTCCGATCGCGACAATCTCCATAGCGGCAGATTCCATAAACAACCCGAAGGTGCTTGGCGAACCGGAGACGATCAGGAATTTTACCAGGATTATCAAGGAGGAAAACAACCGTATGAATTCCCGGGTGGAGCAGGTACTCCAGATGGCCCTGCTCGACAGCAAGGACTTCAGGTTAAAGCCTGTGAACGTCGACATGCACTACCTGATTGAAAAGGCCATTTCCCATTTCCGGCTTCAGATCGAAAAGAGGAGCGGTTCCATTTCGATGGAACTGAAAGCTGAAAATACGGTCGTTGAAGCTGATGAGGATCATATGCGGAATGTCCTGATGAACCTGCTCGACAATGCCAACAAGTATTCGGTTGTGAAACCCGAGATCCTTGTCTACAGCTTCAACAGGGGCGGGAAATTTTATTTTGGTGTCGAAGACAAGGGAATGGGGATGAACCAGGATACCCAACGTAAAGTATTTGATAAATTTTTCAGGATTACCACAGGGAACATACATAATATTAAGGGATTCGGGCTGGGTTTGAGTTATTGCAAAGCAATCGTCCTGGCTCACAAGGGATCTATCCAGGTTACGAGTGAAGTTGGCAAGGGCAGCCGGTTTGAGATTAGTCTGCCCGTGGTCGAAAAACAGATAAACCATGAACAAACGAGTTAAAATATTACTGGTGGAGGATGATCCCAATTTCGGATCGATCATGAAATCCTACCTTGAACTGAACGATTACGATGTTGTCCTCAAAACTGACGGCAAGCAGGGACTCTCAGCATTCAAATCAGAAATTTTCGATCTGTGTATCCTTGATGTGATGATGCCTGAGATGGATGGTTTTACGCTTGCAAAGGAGATCAAAAAATCGAACAGCGGCATTCCTTTCATCTTTCTCACCGCAAAGACGCTGAAAGAGGATATGCTAGAGGGGTTCAAGACCGGAGCTGATGACTACATCACCAAACCCTTCGATTCCGAGGTGCTCTTGTACAAGCTGAAAGCTATACTTAAAAGGAAGAGCCAGGTGGATGAAAGTGAATCCGACCTGAAGGAATTCCAGGTAGGTAAACTCCGCTTCAACTATACCCTGCGGACCCTATCACACGGCAAACATGCTCAACAGCTCTCACCCAAAGAGGCAAGGCTTCTGAAGATGCTCTGCGCCTCGAAAGACGGGATACTCCTTCGCAAGGATGCCCTGGAGAAGATCTGGGGAGCCGATAACTATTTCAACGGTAGAAGCATGGATGTATTCATCGCAAGGCTGAGGAAGTACCTTCGTGAAGATCCGTCAATCGAGATCGTCAATATCCACGGAAACGGGTTCCGGTTCATCACCGGCCAGAGTCAGGGCTGAAGCTGGTAGACCCCTAGAATCTCAAGATTGTCCACCATACACGAAAAAACCTGTCCTGTATAAGGAGAAAGACCTTTACGGTATTTTTCGAGTTCATCCGGGGAACTTGTATCCCTGAAATTCGAGATATAATATTTTACCTCTTTCCCCTGCTCGAGGATGTGCGGCCCGGAGCGGAACGGGAAATAGGAATCGATGCGGGAGCTGTAGTCTTCCTGCAGGGAATGGTGATACCAGAAGCGGTCACGGTCGCCAGGCTCAAGCAGGAAGGCATTCAGGTAACCGGGCAGGTTAAGCACCCTGACCGAGATATTCCCGGATGGATTTCTCTTTACAAGATCATTAAGTCCATCGCGGTAAGACAAACCCCAGTAATCAAGCTCGAAATTCCTTGCCGGATCCGGAGCCAGTATATTAAAATAGCTGTACTGGTGCGGATGGCAACGGTAAATGAACAGGGATGTCGCTACCCAGGATAGGACCAGGGCAGCGATCGTGAAAAGTTTTATGCTTTTTTTGACCGTTTCCCTGAAACGAAGAAAATAAAGATCCAGCATTGCATCAAAACCGTATAGTCCCGCGAGGACCATGGCCGGCCAGATAAAGTAGAAATGACGCCATCCGTCATAAAGGGTTGAATGAAAAATAATGGCGGTCAGGAGAGGCAAAAATAACCAGCCGGCAGTATAGAACAGAATCCGTTTCCCGGGAAGATCCCTGCCGGTTTCAACTTTTGCCACCACCCTTCTGACCATTACGATAACTCCCGGAAGAATGAGGAGAAGATAAACTACAGGCGTCGTGACCCCTATCCAAGCCGGAAGGTAATACCACGGCAGTGAATTAGTGGGCATGTATTTCCCCATAAAAAGGAGGTTACCGGCTGTATGGGAAACATCATACTTCAAAAATTTTGTAATGACCTGGTATGACTTGGCGAAAGGGTTATCCCAGAGGTAGGGATTCGTCAACCAGACAAAAAGGATAAAGAAGAGGATATAAAAAATGAGTGCGATCAACCTGTGTTTTTCCATGTGATTCCTGATCTGCCTGATAGCCGCGGGAAGCATGACCAAGGCAGCCAGCATGGGAATCAGAATTCCTGCAGGACGGATGTTGAAGGCAAGGGCGGATAAGAGGGCAAACCAGGCTCCATGCCTTATCTTCCATGATTCATTAAAAACCAGGAAGGCTCGGAAGGAGAAGATAAAGAAAACCATCAGGATAATATCCTTGGAATTGTAAAATGAATCGGCAAAGATTCTTGGATGGAGAAAGAGGATAAGGCATCCAGCAATAGGGAGAATCGGGCGCCTGAAGAAGCTTTTGACAGCAGTGCCGAAGACCATGACACCCAACCAGAAGAAGAGAAAATTCACAAGATGGCGAAAAAGGAACACCTGCTTATAATCATTGAAACCCAAAAGTCTTTCAAGTCCGAAAAGAAAAGTCTCAAAAGATGCCCCAAATTCTCTGTCGCGGTAATCCTCCAGATTTGGAACGCCGGCAGGAATTGTGACCGGATGCAGATTAAAAGTCTCCTGGATATGGTTAAAGAAGACGATCCCCGAATTTCGCTGGGTTTGCTCATCCCATGAGATTCCATACTGGGCAAAGCAGAGAAGACCGGCAACAAGGATTAACAATAATAAAATGCCCTGGGCCTGCCCTCCGATCCTGAAACTGTTATATGGATTTAACCTCAACGGGTGCTTTACGTTTGAGCAATAAAATTATGGTTTCTTTTAATTCTGCCGGCAAGAATTTACTTTATAATACGGTTTTATGCTGTACTAATGACCTCAGCACAATTTAGAAATTGATTTTTCTGTTATTTCTTTAACATTGTTAATAAAATAACAAATATTTCTTGTTTTGTCGGGTTAAAGGTTTTAATTTTGCCGTGAAATTTAATTCCGACACTGTTCTTCTTATATTTATATTTTCGTATATTATAGATATTCAGTATATTATGTCACGTATTTCATCAGTAAAAGAATTGGCTGAACGCCGTGATTTTCTGAAATCAAAAATAATGGCCCGGTCAGTTTCCGGTAATTCGGAAAGCATGATCCAGGTGAAAGTCGCTATGGCTACCTGCGGAATAGCCTCCGGCGCCCGCCCGGTATTTGACTTCCTAAGGGATGAGCTCGAGAAGAGGAACATTCCTGCTTTGGTCACCCAGACGGGTTGCATGTGTTACTGTTATGCTGAGCCGACTGTTGAGGTAACCATTCCAGGAAAAAATCCGGTCATGTTTGGTTATGTAAACCTCAAAAAGGCTGATGAAATTATTGAGAAGTACATCCGGAAAGGCGAAGTAACTGAGGGGACGATCTCACCGGACTATTCGACTGTTGATGAACTTTAGCAACCTTAGGAGCTGAGATGGCAAAGAAGCAGGTAAGAATAGCATTGCGTAACTGTGGTGTGATTGATCCCGAGGAGATCCTTGATTATATTGCGCGTGATGGTTACCATGCTTTGGGCAAGGTCCTGACGGAATTAACCCCGGAGGCCACCATTGAGATTATAAAGAAATCAGGACTACGCGGACGCGGAGGAGGTGGGTTTTCGACCGGCTTGAAGTGGGAACTGACAAGAAAGGTGAAGGCAGACCAGAAATATGTTGTCTGCAACGCCGATGAAGGAGATCCCGGGGCCTTTATGGATCGTTCGATCCTTGAAGGCGATCCGCATTCAGTCATTGAGGCCATGGCGATCAACGGGTATTGCACAGGGGCTGACAAGGGGCTGGTATATATCAGGGCAGAGTACCCCCTGGCCATTGAGCGGTTGAAAACAGCCATGAAACAGGCAAAGGAATATGGTCTCCTTGGCAAAAGCATTTTGGGTACAGGGTTCTCGTTTGATATTGAGATCCGTTACGGGGCAGGCGCCTTTGTATGCGGCGAAGAGACAGCCCTTATCCATTCGATGGAAGGTTTACGGGGTGAACCGACCGTAAAACCCCCTTTCCCGTCGGAAGAGGGTTATATGAAGAAGCCAACCAACGTCAACAACGTTGAGACTTACGCCAACATACCTGTGATCATCAACAAGGGATGGGATTGGTTTGCTGCGATTGGCACAGCCCGTTCGAAAGGAACAAAAGTATTTGCACTGGCCGGTAAGATCAACAAAGTCGGCCTGATCGAGGTTCCGATGGGAACGACCTTACGCGAAGTTATCTATGAGATAGGTGGCGGGATCCAGAACGACAAAGCCTTCAAGGCTGTCCAGACCGGTGGTCCTTCAGGAGGATGCCTTACACAGAAACATCTCGACACCCCTATTGATTATGATAACCTTATCGAGGCAGGATCGATGATGGGTTCAGGAGGGATGATCGTGATGGATCAGGATGACTGCATGGTTGCAATAGCCAGGTTCTACCTTGAATTCACTGTAGAGGAATCCTGTGGAAAATGTTCACCCTGCAGGATTGGCAACAAGAGGCTCCTTGAATTACTCGACAAAATCATCCATGGGAACGGAACCCGTGAAGACATTGACAAACTGAGGAACCTGAGCGTCGTGATCAAAGACACCTCCCTGTGCGGCCTGGGTCAATCCTCGCCAAACCCGGTATTATCGACCATCGAGAACTTCCCGGAGGAGTACGAGGAGCATGTCATGACCAAAAAGTGTCGGTCCAGGGTGTGCAAATCATTGATGCAGTACCTCGTGATCCCGGAAACATGCATCGGCTGTACCCTCTGTGCAAGAAACTGCCCTGTGAATGCCATCAGCGGCGAGAGGAAACAGGCACACTTTATTGACCAGGAGAAGTGCATCAAATGCGGGGTGTGCATGGAAAAATGCAAGTTCAGTGCGATCTACATCAATTAATGGAGGCGGATAATGGAAAAATTCAACGTGATCATTGATGGGAAGAGTGCCGAGGTGACCGGGAATACCACAATCCTTGAGGCAGCAAAATCCGGAGGCATTGATATCCCCACCCTTTGCTATTTCAAGCTGGATGACCTGAATATTGAAAACCGCCCGGGTGGGTGCCGTGTGTGTGTTGTTGAGGTCAAAGGAAGGCGCAACCTCGCCCCTGCCTGCTCAACAACGGTTATGCCAAACATGGTAGTAGAGACACATAATATCCGGGTCCTCAACGCAAGAAGGACAGTCGTCGAACTGATCCTTTCGGATCACCCTGCCGAATGCCTGACCTGTCCGAAAGCAGGAAACTGCGAATTACAGAATATGGCCCAACACCTGGGTGTAAGGGAGATCCCCTACCAGGGAGAGCAATCGAAATACAGGAAAGATACTTCACCTGCCATCATCAGGGATATAGATAAATGCATCATGTGCAGGCGGTGCGAAATGATGTGCAACGAGGTCCAGACGGTTGGCGCCCTGTCGGCGATCAACCGCGGATTCATGGCCGTCGTCGCACCCGCTTTTGAGATGAATCTCGAAAAATCCCCATGTACTTACTGCGGACAGTGTGTATCGGTATGCCCAACCGGGGCATTGACTGAAGTGGATCATTCACGCAATGTTATCAATGCGCTGGCTGATCCGGTAAAAACCGTGGTAGTCCAGACGGCTCCGGCTGTCAGGGCTGCACTCGGAGAAGAATTTGGCCTCGAGCCAGGCACCCTCGTAACGGGTAAGATGGTCGCAGCACTAAAACGACTCGGATTTGACTACGTGTTCGACACCGATTTTGCAGCCGACCTTACTATTATGGAAGAAGGAAGCGAATTACTCGACCGTCTTACCCGTTACCTCAAGGGTGACAAAAGCGTCAAACTGCCGATGCTCACTTCCTGTTGCCCGGGATGGGTCAACTTTTTTGAACATTATTTCCCGCAATTAAGGGATGTCCCGTCCACGGCGAAATCGCCGCAGCAGATGTTCGGCTCCGTGGCCAAGGACTATTTTGCAAAAAAGATCGGAATAGACCGCAGGCAGATGGTTGTTGTCTCAATCATGCCCTGTCTGGCCAAGAAGTACGAATGCCAGCGCGATGAGTTCAAAACACATGGGGATCCTGATGTCAATTACTCCTTATCGACACGGGAGCTTGCACAACTTATCAAACAATCCAATATTGATTTTAATGCTTTGCCGGAGGAGCCCTTCGATAATCCACTTGGTGAGTCGACCGGTGCATCGGTCATCTTCGGTACAACCGGCGGTGTGATTGAGGCTGCCTGCAGGACCGCTTACGAGATCTTTACAAAAAAGAAACTTGAGAAGGTGGATTTTAATGAATTGCGTGGTTTTGAAAACATCCGTTACGCAACGATCGATTTTGACGGTCTGCCTCTGAAAATTGGTATTGCCCACGGGTTGGGGAATGCAAGAAAACTGCTTGAAGAGATCGAAGCTGGCCGGAGTGAATTCCATGCAATCGAGATCATGGCTTGTCCCGGAGGATGCATTGGCGGCGGAGGGCAGCCCTATCATCACGGTCATTCAGAAATACTGAAGCGCCGTGCCGCTGCTGTTTACAGGGAAGATGCCGGTAAGAAGATCAGGAAATCACACGAAAATCCCTTTATTATTGAGCTATACAAAGAGTTCCTGGGAAAACCCCTCGGGGAGAGATCCCACCACCTGCTCCACACAACCTATTTTGATAAGAGTGCAGGGGTGTTCATTGAAGAGTAAATAGTGAAATAGCGAAATAGCGAAAAAAGTCAGCTATGGCAAAGATTAAGTTATCGGAGAAGAAGTTACTTGAACTTAAAGAGGTTTGTAAATCGTTCGGCAATGAGAAGGGTGAATTGATCAATGTCCTTCACAAGGCACAGGGTTTATTTGGCTACCTCCCTGCTGAAGTTCAGGAGGTAATTGCCAGGGAGTTGAACATCCCGGTTGCCAATGTTTACGGTGTCGTAACCTTTTACTCTTTCTTTTCCATGATTCCGAAAGGGATCCACCCGATTTCCATTTGTCTCGGCACAGCCTGTTATGTCAGGGGTGCCGAAAAGGTACTCGAAGAATTCAGACGTCAGCTGAATATTCAGGTCGGCGAAACAACACCCGATGGAAAGTTCTCGATCAGTTGCCTCCGGTGCGTCGGTGCCTGCGGTCTTGCACCGGTTGTGATGGTAGGGGAAAAGGTTTATGGACGTGTCTCTCCGGAGGGAGTCCGTGACATCATCTCTGAATACAACAAATAGATAATATTTTTTGGTTAATACTGTTGACCAGACCTGTCGGATGAAAATCCGGCAGGTCTTTTTTATGGATGATGTGTGGTGATCAGAAAAATTTAAGGCTGATCTCTTTAAGGAATTTTTCTTCAAGGGTCCTTGCAATCCTGTGAACCACAGTCCTGCGCAATTCAAGTTCCACCGGCAGGGAAGGATCCTGGTGGGCCACATTGATGCTGGTCCCGACCAGGAAATGGATCTCGTCGCATTCGAGAATCATCCTGACGATCTCATCGGCCGGGCCTTTACCAAGCTTCATGTTATTAGAATGCCTTTTCAGTAATTCGGATACTTTGCTCAGTGTCAGAATGCCTTCAGTGATAAGATCAACACCTTCCATATGTGCAACGGGTGGAAGTGTGGCATCATGGATAACCGTTTCATCCGTGATCGTTCTCTTCCAATCCCTGGCCACCATGTCACCGGTGGTAGCTCCGCAGATAATCTTTTTTCCTTCAAATCCACTTAACAAGGAACAAAAGTGGGGATCGTTCGCCTGGTCCTGGGGAGGGCCGGTGCAGATCATCAGTTTTCTTGGTTCCCGGAAATAGATAACGGCACAACTGATGTCATCTTTCGGATTGAAACCATCGTTGAGGTTTGACCTGTCGATGACCTTTGAGGCAAGTTTGACCGCGGAGATATCATGTTCTTCCTTTACGGCATCCGTTACCAGGAGTTCCAGATTCTCCTGGCCGAATCCCATCGGGTACTTTTCGCTGCCTAGTCCTGACTGGATCACACCATCGGTGCAAAAGATGATCCTGTCCTCCTTCTGCGGTCTGAAGGTCGTCATCAGGATCTCCTGGTCCCTGGTCTTCCCGTTGTCGATTACGATGCCCGTCCATGGGGATTCTAAAAGTCGTGCCCCTCGCATGATGAGCGATTTCGGGTTTTCATATTCCATGATTCTGACCTCCCCTTCCAGGTCGATATCGACAATGGTGAAGGTGGCATAGTTCATCTGCCGGACACTATCGACAGGCAGGGTCTTCATAATGATGTCCGTGGTGTTCTGGATGGTCTTGTTCTCGCGTGTAAAATTCACCGCAAGCGTGGAGGCCAGTGTCGCCAGGATATTTGCCTTTATCCCGTGTCCCATTCCGTCGGACAGTACGACGATGATCCTCCCCTCTTCCTTAATCCTCCTTGAGATAAAAACGTCTCCGCAAACCCGGGCTTCGCCATGATTTTTCTGCTGGCAATGGACCTCTATGTAAAATTTTTCTTCCAAGCGGAGTTACTTTTTCGGAGGGTTCCGGTGTGTTTCGATGATTGAATTCAGAGACTGTTCTGTTTTGGCGGCGCCTTCGCCAAGGAGGGAGGCGATCTTCTGTACCATCTCAAAATTTTCATCAATCACCTCTGAAAGCCTGTTGATGACCTGCTCTTTTCGTACCTCCGGCATGTACATGTCACGGATGATGGCCCCAACATATTTTTTATCCCTAATCGGGAATACTGAAACACTGAGTTTGTTATCCTGGTAATCCACATCCCTGTTTTCCAGCGTTTCGTCGGTAGAGAGCACATAGGAGAACATTTTATAGAAATGAACAGGAAGCAGGGTTTTCAAGTCTGCCCCGATCAGGCCAGGGATGACCTCATCAACCATGGCGGCCTCTTCGCCAAGAACCCGGATGAAGGCCCTGTTGGACTGGATGATCTTAAGCTGATCATTCACAATGACGACACCGGATACCAGTTTCTGTAGCATGGCTGCGATAATCTCCGAGGATTCCTTCTGGGACTCCTGATCCTGTTTCAGTTTTTCCTCCGATTCCCTAAGGGCTTCCTGTGTCCTTTGCAGGTCTTCGTTGGCGTTCCTTAATTTCTGGATATACTCCTGCCTGTTTTTCGTACTGAAGATATTGCACATTTCAGTAGTCGCCAGACCCTGTGAAATGGCAATGGCAAAGTCGCGGCAGTTAACATATCCGCAGGCCTCACAGCCGATGGAGTTGTCGATCTGACCCTCCCTGTTTATCATCTTCAGGACCTCTTCGATCTTTTCCTCAGGGGGCACCGGTAAACGCTGGTCATCGGTTGTGAACTGCCGTGAGAGGTCTATTGTTCCAAACCGGGCGATCTCTTTTTCCCATGTCTCTTTATTAAAAGTATGCAGCCTCTTGTTTGCATAGTTAGTCACAAGTGAGGTGCGCAGAAACTTCTCCCCTTTCGGAGAGGTTCCGGGTCCCATCAGACAACCTTCATCATAAAAAAGATTGAAATGTTTCCTGATAAGGTCGATACGGGTATCGAACTCCCTCACCGCATCGAGCATGTTGTGGCGTCCTTCAGCGGTTATCACACTTCCCGATAAGAGATCTTCGCTGATCCCGGCCGATTGCAGGATCCCGTTACTTATCGGGTAGAGTGATCCGCGAAAACCAAGGGGCGGATCAAAATCGGAAAATTCCAGCTGGCTTTCCCTGACGTTGAACTGGTCGAAAAGTTCCCTCAGTTCGACAAAGGTCAGGACTGCATCAACAGAAGCATCACCGCTGTATTTTAGAGCCTCATCCTTGGTTGCGATGCAAGGGCCGATAAAAACCACCTTAAGTTCCTGCCCGAATTCCTGCCTGACGATCTTTGCCATGGCAGCCATCGGGGATACCAGCGGGGCAAGGTTATTGACCAGTTCAGGGTGATATTTTTCAATAAAGGCAACCACGGAAGGACAATTTGCCGTTATATAGTATTTCCCTCGAAAATCTTCAAAAAGTGCCCGGTACTGCATGGAGACCAGGTCGACAGCGAAAGAGACCTCATTAACGTAGGTAAATCCCAGTTGCCTGATCATCTCCACGAACTTTCGGTAGTCGGTGATATCGTGAAATTCGCCGGAGATCGCCGGGTCGCAGATGGCAGCAACCACTGAACCTGAGGCAAGAAGCGACTTTGTCTCCTCAATCGAACTGCGATAAGAAATAGCGCCGGGAGAACAGGCCCTGTAACAACTTCCGCAACCGATGCATCGTTCGGAAAGGATGACCGGAACCTCGGATTGTTCAGTAACCTTAATTGCTTTTACCGGGCAGATCCTGACACAAGAGTAGCATGATATGCAATTCTCTTTTATGATGGAGAGCAGGAGATCAATCATAGGAGGAAATTATTGCTGATAAAAGCGTCTGTATCAGATAACAATATGCTTCAAATTTATAAAGAATACAGGTTGTCCCTGCAATTTATAAAAAATTTTTCAGCAAAATTTGGATAAAGGTATTTGTTTATTTATTCACAATGCTAATTTTTTCACAATAAAATTTTTTTTAACTGCTTTTTATCCTAAATTTGTGGTGATCTACTAATTACATCTTATTCATATGCAGCGTTCAACCGCCATGATTCTTTCAAATTATCCACCCAGGAAGAAAGAGTTACTACTCCCTATCCTCCAGGAGATCCAGTTGGAAAATGGAATCCTGACGGATGCCTCTATTGAGGAAGTGAGCCAGTATATACAGCTTCCCGTGAATAAAATTTACGGAGTAGCTGCCTTTTATGACCAGTTCCGGCTGGTTCCGTGCGGGGAGTTTCATATCCAGATATGCAAAGGTACCACCTGTCACCTGAACGGATCAGCCTCCCTGCAGAAGGAGATTGAGAAGATCCTGAAGGTAAGGGCAGGCTCCACACGCCGTGACGGAAAATACAGCCTCGAACTCGTCGCTTGCCTTGGCGGCTGCGGACACGGTCCGGTCATCAGGATTAACGGCAAATATCACCATGCTGAGGGCAAGGCTGGTTTGACAGAACTTCTGCGTGCTTTAAAAGAAAAGAGAGATACCGATGGAACAGTCAGAAAATAACGCGGACAGGGGTTTTCTCCTCGAAAAGGTCATGAAAAATTTTTCCGGGATAAATGACAAATCCTCGGAAGAAAACCTTGCCAGGCTGAAACGAGAGAAGAATGAAATCCCTGTCATCTATATCGGCATGGCTACCTGTGGTATTATTGCCGGCGCCGACCGTTCGCTTGAACATATCAGGGTCTATCTACGGAACAATAAGATCGAAGCGGAGGTCGTTGAGGTCGGCTGCATCGGCTTTTGCGCTGCCGAACCCATCATGGATGTCCAGCTGCCTGGAAAGTGCCGTATCTCCTTCAGCCAAGTTACAGATTCCGAGGTTGCAGGTATCCTTGATTCAGTGTTTCACCGGACAGTCAGGAAAGAATCTGTTATCGGGCAATACATGCACAA